>JASHPH010000220.1 GCA_030038255.1 Candidatus Sulfotelmatobacter sp.
TGTCGTGCGGCTCGGCATGGCGAGGATTGCCCGACATCTGCAGTGGCTGGGGGTTGGCGCTGGCCGAACCTCCGACCTGAGCGAAAGCCATCGCGGAGCAAAGAATGAGTAGGATTAACATTATCGTTTTCATAGCGTTTGGCACCTTGGTTTCACAGACTATAAGTGCAACCCCCATACCAACCTAGAACCATTTAGATTCATGCAGTTACAGGCCACTCCTGAAGTGGCGCGCAACACTTTGCACATTTAGGGAACGACGGGAAATCGGGGCCGAAAGCCGCGCTGGATGGGCGCTCTGGCGTGCTGCTGGGTGCGAGAAGCGCTCACGGGCGGCGACAGCATCCTGGTGGCGTTTGCGCGGGCCGCATGTGCGGTTGTATGTTTCGGGTGCGGGCTCGGGACGGAGCGAACGACATGATGGCAGACAATCCTGAGGCGAAGCGAAACGCCACACGAATGGCGATGAAGCTGGTGCGTGTGGTCATTGCGGCCCTGATCATGGCGGCATGTGCGGCGGCACAGACCGATTGCTCCGCTGGCAATGGCGATCTCGACACGTCGTCGCCGAAGGATATGACGCCGGAGCAGATCATCCAGAAATTTGCGGCGCAGGAAACGAAAGTCAAAGAAGCGCGCACGCATTACAGCTTCAGGCAGGACGTGCTGGTGCAGACGCTGAGTGACAATACGGTGGACGGGCAGTTTCACGAAGTCGCCACGGTTTCTTACGACGACAAGGGGAAGCGTACTGAGCTTGTAACCTATGCCGAGCAGTCGACGCTGCGCGGGGTACAACTCTCGGAGGAAGACATGGAGGACATCCGGACCTTCATGCCGCTGATTCTCACGACGGAAGAGCTGCCGCAGTACAACCTGACTTATGCTGGCCAACAGCACGTGGATGATCTGGACACGTATCTGTTTCACATCGTCCCCAAGAAGCTGGAGAAGAACAAACGATATTTTGACGGCAAGGTGTGGGTCGACAATCGCGACTTCGAGATTGTGAAAGTGTGTGGCAAAAGCGTGCCCGATGCACCGAAGGGAAAGAAAGGGACGCAGGAGCTAAGGCCGACGTTTGTGAGCTACCGCCAGCTGGTGGATGGAAACTGGTTTCCAGCCTACGCGCGCGTGGATGACACGCTGCATTTTCGCGCCCAGTCCGTGCACGTGCGCGAGACCCTTAAGTTAACGGGGTACAAGCGGACTGCAACGGTGACGAAGCCGTGAGGGTCGGTGCTTGGCGGTTTAACTAGAATCGCATGCGAAAGGTGACTCCACTCGGCACTTGAAGATGCGGGGCGACTGTGCTGTACTTTAGGGCCATGGCGGAAGACAAGAGCAGCAAGAACACAATTCTCTGGATCATTACCGTCGTCCTCGTCATTCTGGCGATTTTTCTGTACAAGCGATAGCCCAGGGCGAACCACGGTTTTGCGACTGGTCCGGAAGGGCGGCGCAGACCGTGCGTTGAAGTGTCGCTTGAGAAATCCGGTATTCGCGGCTTCCATCGCGGCTTTCGGGCAATATAAGCCCGACGGAATCGCCTCCAAACAGAAGTTCTAGTTCGTATAACGGCCTGCTTCAAAATGAGCGGGCCTTTTGTTTTGCGCCCGAGCACCAGCTTTTGTGCGTTCGATCGCGCCGATCGGGTAAGATACTCCGGCTGTCGAAAAAGGAACGCTGCTCGGGATGACAATGAACCACGACCGTGATGAATCTGTTGCGACGAACCTGCTGCGATGAATCGCGAATATCACAAGGGCTATAGCCAGGAACTGCATCGGGAGATGGAGGCGCTGGTGTTCGGGCACGCGGGCATGCCGTTGCTGGTGTTCCCGACGTCGATGGGGAAGTTTTTCGAGTACGAAGACCGGGGCATGATCGGCGTGCTGGCGCCAAAGATCGAGCGCGGCGAACTCCAGGTGTTTTGCCCGGACGGAGTGGACACGGAGAGCTGGTACAACCGGAGCGTGCATCCGCGGGTGCGGGTGCTGCGGCATTTGCAGTACGAGCGCTACATTCTGCATGAGTTTCTGCCGTTCGTCCGGTGGAAGAATCCGAACTGGCAACTGGCGGTGACGGGCTGCAGTTTCGGCGGATATCACACGGTAAATTTTGCGCTGAAGCATCCGGATGTGGTGACGCATTGCGTGAGCATGAGTGGGTCGTTCGACATCAAGCAATTTCTGGACGGATATTACGACGACAATTGCTATTTCAATAATCCTCCGGATTACGTGCCGAATCTGACGGATGACTGGTTTCTGAGCCGCTACCGGCAGATGAAAATTGTGTTGGGATCGGCGGACTGGGATATGTGCCTGGACCAGAACATCAAGTTTTCGGCGATGCTGAATGCGAAGGCGATTCCGCATGGGCTCGACGTGTGGGGCGATCATTCGAAACACGACTGGCCGCTGTGGCAGAGGATGGCGGGGAAGTACTTTTAGGGGCCAGGGACTAGAGTTTAGGGACGACTGAAGCGCAAGGTCCTTCGACTGCGGTTGTCGATCGCTATCGCGATCGACAATCCTCGCTCAGGATGACAGGGCTCGAAATGCTGCGGGCGAAAGCAGGTTCCTCACCGGCTTCGCCGGTTCGGAATGACCAGATTTTAGAGTTGGTAATGGAGATGAAGTCGTGAAGAAGATTGGGTTGTTGTTTGGGATGGAGAATACGTTTCCGCCGGCCGTAGTGGAGAAGATCAACGCGATGAAGGTGGCCGGCGTTGAGGCAGAATTTGTGAAGATCGGCGGGATCCGGATGGATGAGCCGAAGAAGTATGACGTCGTCATCGACCGCATTTCGCAGGATATTCAGTTTTACCGCGCGTGGCTGAAGAATGCGGCGCTACACGGGACGATTGTCGTGAACAATCCGTTCTGGTGGACGGCTGACGACAAGTTCTTCAATTATTCGCTGGCGCACAAGATGGGCGTGGCGATTCCGCCGACGGTGATTCTGCCGCATCATAAGCATCCGGAGGGAACGACGGACCGGTCGATGCGGAATTTGATTTATCCGCTGAACTGGCAGGAGATTTTCGATTATGTTGGATTCCCCGCGTTCTTGAAGCCATATTCCGGCGGCGGATGGAAGCATGTGTACAAGGTGCATTCGCCGGAGGAGTTCTTTCATCACTACAACCAGACTGGCGACTTGTGCATGACGCTGCAGCGCGGCGTGGAGTTTGAGGAGTATTACCGCTGCTACGTGGTGGGGCAGGAAAAAGTGCACATCATGAAGTACGACCCGAAGGCGCCGCATCATGAGCGGTATGTGAAGGGGAATCCGCCGCCGTCGTCGGCAGCGCTGCAGGATCGGATTGAGAAGGATGCGCTGAGTTTGTGCCGTGCGCTGGGATACGACCTGAACACCGTGGAGTTTGCGGTCGAGAAGGGCGTGCCGTATGCGATTGACTTTCTGAATCCGGCGCCGGATGCGGAGGTCACGTCTGTGGGGCAGGAAAACTTTGACTGGATCGTGAATGCCGTGGCCGAGATGGCGGTGAAGCTGGCGACGAGCGGGGCGAATCCAGTGAGGGAGTTGCGCTGGGCGGAGTTGCTGGCAGGGAATGAGGCGCCGAAGCCGGCGGCGAAGAAGAAGGCGAAAGCACCAAAGGCGTGAGTTTGGGAGGAAGAAAGCGAAATCTGGCCGCGGTTCAATGATGGGCGCTAACCGCCCGCAGACTGTAGAGGAGTATCTGGCGCGCGTTCCGGAGCCGGCGCGGTCGACTCTAAAAAAGATGCGGGCGATGATTCGGTCTGTCGTGCCGGCGGAGGCGACCGAGGGTCTCAGTTATGGGATTTCCACGTTCCGGTATCAGCGTGGCCTGGTCGCGTTTGCCGCATTCAAAGACCATCGCAGCTTCTTCCCGCTAGGTTCTTCGGTGCTTGATGCCTTTGCTGGGGATCTCGCCAAGTTCCGGGTATCGAAAGGGACTCTGCATTTTCCTCTGGATGAAGCTCTGCCCGCTTCTCTGGTGAGGAAAATCGTGCGGGCTCGCGTGGCGCAAAACGAAGGTAACCGAAAGGCCTGATCGGGCCAGGTTCTATTCCTATCATTGATATACTGTTCAAGCCGGGTTCTCGCCTCGTCCGGTGAGGATGGGGCTTCCGAATTTCTTGGATTCCTGGACAACACCGCGGGACGGGGACGCCCGCGCCACATCCTTTTATGTTGCCGACATTCACCATCGGGATTGAAGAGGAATATCAGACGATCGATCCGGTCTCGCGGGATCTGCGTTCGCATATTCAGGCCGAACTGCTCGAGCGGGGCAAGATGGTCCTGCAGGAGCGGGTGAAGGCAGAGCTGCACCAGTCGGTGGTGGAAGTCGGCACGGGAATCTGCAAGAACATTAAGGAAGCCAAGGCCGAAGTGAAGGACCTGCGGCGCAACATTATCCGCCTAGCGCGGGAGAGCGGGCTGCGCGTAGCGTCGGTGGCGACGCACCCGTTTGCGGACTGGAAGGTGCAGGAGATTTATCCCGACGACCGCTACAAGAACATTGTTGAGGACATGCAGCTGGTGGCGCGAGCGAACCTGATTTTCGGGTTGCACGTGCACATCGGGATTGAGGATCGCGAGACCGCGATCCACATGATGAATCACGCGCGGTATTTTCTGCCGCACATTCTGGCGCTCTCGACCAATTCGCCGTTCTGGCTGGGGATGAATACCGGGCTGAAGTCGTACCGGTGCAAGGTGTTCGACAAGTTTCCACGGACGAACATTCCGGATTATTTTCCGAGCTGGGGCGAGTATGAAAATTTCATTAAGCTGCTGATCAAGACCAACTGCATTGATAACGCGAAGAAAATCTGGTGGGATATCCGGCCGCACCCGTTCTTCAACACGATCGAGTTTCGGGTGTGCGATATTCCAATGCGTGCGGATGAAACGATCGCGCTGGCGGCGCTGATTCAGGCGACGGTGGCGAAATTGTACAAGCTGTATGCCGCGAATCAGGGATTCCGGCTGTACCGTCGCGCGCTGATTATGGAGAACAAGTGGCGGGCGTCGCGGTACGGACTGGATGGCAAGCTGATTGATTTCGGCAAGCAGAAGGAAGTTCCGACACGCGACCTGATCCACGAGTACCTGGATTTTGTGGACGACGTGGTGGATGAGCTGGGCTCGCGCGAGGAGTTGAATTACATCCGCAGGATCTTGGAGACCGGCAGCGGGGCGGACCGGCAGTTGCGTGTGTTCCAGGAGACTGGAGATTTGAAGAAAGTAGTCGATTACATTATTGAAGAGACGGAAGCGGGACTGGTGGGAGAGCCTGCTTCGCTCGAGAAAGTAGGGTAATGAGCATTCCTGTCGATTCCGATTACATTGATCTGAGTAGCCTGCCATTCGATCCCGAATACACTTCTGGCGCGAAAAATGCTGTGAATGTTTGCCTGCGGGTGCAGCCGAGCGAACGGGTGTGCGTGATTACGGACCAGGCAACGATCGAGATCGCGGCGGCGATTGCTGCGGAACTGGAGAAGTTGGGCTCGCCGTATCGGGCTTGGGTGCTTGAGGAGGTGGCGAAGCGGCCGCTTCGGGATTTGCCTCTCCAGATTCTTGATGACCTGGAGGTTTCGCAGGTTTCGATCTTTGCGGTGCAGGCGCAGCAGAACGAATTGCGCTCGCGCATTCAGACGACCGATGTGGTGAACCGGCGCAAGATCCGGCATGCGCACATGGTGAACATCAACCGGCAGATCATGCTGGAGGGGATGCGGGCGGATTTCGGGCGGGTGGACCGACTCAGCCAGAAAGTCGTCGAGATGGTTCGGAAGGCGAAGAAGGTGCGGGCGACGACGGCTGCGGGCACGGACCTTACTGCGACCCTGAATCCGAATTACAAGTGGCTGAAGACGAGCGGAATTATTTCTGCGGAGAAATGGGGCAACCTGCCGGGCGGGGAAATCTTTACGACCCCGGGCGAAGTGAATGGCACGTTCGTGATCGACGGCGTGGTCGGCGATTATTTGTGCGCGAAGTTCGGTAACCTTGAGGAAAATCCGCTGACGGTGCGGATGAAAGGAAACCGGCTGACGGAGGCACACTCGAAAAATCGCGAGCTGGAGAATGATTTCTGGAAGTACACGCATACCGACGAAAACAGCGACCGCGTGGGGGAGTTCGCAATCGGCACCAACATTGATTTGAAGAACGTGATCGGGCAGATTCTGCAGGATGAGAAATATCCGGGCGTGCATATTGCGTTCGGCAATCCTTACGGCGCGCACACCGGCGCGGAGTGGGATTCGACCACGCATATTGATGTCGTGGGGCGGAAGTTCAACATCTGGGTAGATGACCAGCAAATTATGAGTGAGGGGACGTTTCTGGTGGAGGCGTAAGGCAAGGTTTCAAAGTGGCAACGTGACAAAGTTTCAAAGTTTTGGAAGCGAAGCCAACATTTAAGCACAGGCCAGGGTTCCCTCGCTGCGCTCGGGATTTCGGCGCGCGGCTCAGACGCCGCGCAGACGCCTCAACTTCGACTCAGTATGACAATCGCGTAGAATGATCGCCGTGGTCTGATCAGCGATCATGATTCCCTCTCTTCGCAAGCGATTCAACGACAGCTTTATTCCCGAAAAATACCAGGCGTTCCTGCGCCGAATTGATGACGTATGTGGAACGCATGTGCAGTTCCGGTTATCGGAGACGCCGTGCTTTTTCCCCAAGGAATTGATCGACCGGTTGGCGCGCAATGGCGCGGAATTGATCCGACAGCTTGTGGACAATCCCGAGTATCGCAAGAAATCGGATGAGGCGGTACCCGCAGCCTTCAAAGTGCCGAACGAGGCGCCGCATCCGATGTTTGTTCAGGTGGATTTCGGCCTGGTGCGTGATGCGCGGGGCGAGTTGCAGCCGAAGCTGGTGGAGTTGCAGGCCTTTCCTTCTCTTTATGCGTATCAGGGGCCGCTGGCGGAGGCGTATATCGATGTGTATGGACTGCGCGACGCCGGATTGAAATACTTCCTCAGCGGGCTCGAGACGGATTCTTATCGCGCCCTTCTGCATCAGGCGATTGTGGGGTCACATGATCCGGAGAATGTGGTTCTGATGGAGATTGATCCGCTGCATCAGAAGACGCTGCCGGATTTTCTGCTGACGGAAAAAATGCTGGGTGTGCGGGCGGTGGATATTGTCAGCATTAAGAAGGATGGATCACATCTTTACTACGAGCGCGACGGAAAGCGCGTGCCGATTCGGCGGATTTATAACCGGGCGATTGTGGATGAACTGGAACGGAAGAACATCAAGCTGAATTTCGACTGGCGCGATGAACTGGATGTGGAGTGGGCGGGGCATCCGAACTGGTATTTCCGCATCAGCAAGTTTTCGATTCCGTATCTGAAGCATGAATCGGTGCCGAAGACGTGGTTTCTGGACCGGCTGGAGGAGATTCCCGCGGATCTCGAGAATTATGCTCTGAAGCCCTTGTATTCGTTCGCCGGGCTGGGCGTGGTGATTGCGCCGAAGAAGGAAGACATTGCGGCGATTCCGGCGGAGAAACGTCCCTATTACATTCTGCAGGAGCGGATGCATTTTGAGCCGGTGATCGAAACTCCTTTTGGCGGGACGAAGGCGGAGGTGCGGGTGATGTACATCTGGCTGGAGAAGTTGATGCCGGTGCTGACGATTATCCGGATGGGGCGCGGGTTGCAGATGGGCGTAGATCACAACAAGAATATGGAGTGGGTGGGCGCGTCGGCGGGGTTGTGGGTGGAGTAGGAGGTTCGATCATGTTTGGTAGTCCATTGTTCCAGACGAATTCGATTGTCCTCGGCTACACAAACCTCGAGGCGGCGAAGAAGTGGTGGATTGATACGTTCGATTGTAAGGTTACGAAGGTGCCTGCGGATTGGGATGCTCAGCTGCCGTCGGATGTGGCTCTGAAGCTGCCGGGCTTCGATCAACCCACAATCTTGCTTTGTTCTAGGGCGGAAGTCGAGCGAGCAGGGTTTGATCGACCCTCGCCAGTAGTGTCCGACATGTTCTGCACCAATCTGAGGAAAGCACACGAGCGGCTTAGCGCTCGCGGAGTTGGCCCTGCTCCCATCCAGGATGGTGGCGATATGCAGTTCTTTGAAATCCGCGACATCGAGGGAAACGTCATACAGATTTGCAAGGAGCCCTGATAAGCCTCAGGAAAGCCCCCTCCTCGTTTGGAACATTTACGCGGCGCTGAAGCGCCGCTCTTCCTCGGTGGCGTCCAAGTTAGTGATTCTATGCGGGGCTTTCGGTGCGGCTGAGCCGTGCCCTTTCCCGGTCTGTTCCTAATTTGTTCTGTGTTATAACTCTCCCACATGCCGACTCACCGAGGATCATTCCGCCTGTTCACGTTCAATGGAATTACTGTGTTCCTCCATTGGTCGTGGTTTCTGGTGGCGGTTTACGAAATTCAGGGGGGAACGAGCCGGTATTCGTCGATGACATGGAATGTGCTGGAGTATCTGGCGCTATTCCTGATCGTCACGATGCATGAGTTTGGGCATGCGCTGGCGTGCCGGCAGGTGGGAGGGCGGGCGAACCAGATTGTGCTGTGGCCGCTGGGTGGCGTGGCGTATGTGGATCCGCCGCCGCGTGCGGGGGCGACGTTGTGGAGCATTGCCGCCGGACCGCTGGTGAATGTGGCGCTGTTGCCGGTGATCTTCGCGCTGGGCAAGACGAGCCGCACGCTGGGTTGGGCAACGACCATGCCTGACTTTCATGAGCTTCTACGGGCGGTGTGGACAATCGACTGGTGGCTGCTGATTTTCAACATGCTGCCCGTCTATCCGCTGGACGGCGGGCAGATTCTGCGGTCGCTGCTGTGGTTTGTGCTGGGGCGGGCGCGCAGCCTGCTGGTGGCGACCATTCTTGGGTTCGTGGGCGTGGCGGGGTTTATCGGGCTGGCAGTGTGGGCTCGGTCGGGGTGGTTCGCGATCCTTGCGGTCTTCATGCTGATGAACTGCTGGGGCGGGCTGCAACATGCGCGGGCGCTGTTGCGAATGTCGAAGCTGCCGCGGCGGCACGGGTATGTGTGTCCGGAGTGCGGGACGGCGCCGCCGGTGGGGGAACTGTGGAAGTGCGGGCGGTGCGGGCGATCGTTTGACACGTTTGAGAAGCAGGCCGTGTGCCCGGGCTGCGGGACGCAGTATCCGGGGACGACGTGCCTGGACTGCGGGCGCTCCCATACCATCAGCGAGTGGGCGGAGGCGACAGTGGGGGCGTCGGGCGCAAGTGCGTTTCAGAGCAGCCGCAGCGTGTGAGTCGTGCGGGCGGAGTATCTCAAGCCCCCCTCCGCTTGTCGTGGAATTCCTGATCAGCTCATTCTGCTGGAGCCGCGGCTAGGCGGCGATTGATCAAAATTCCCGCGACGATCAAGGCGAGAGTCAGGAGCGCGAAGAGCAGCATCCATCCCCAATGCTGGCCGGGATGCCGAAGCACGCGCAAGAAGTGGCGGCCGTAGTGTGCTGCGATGAAGGCCACGGCGAAATAGCGAACGCCGCGGCTGGCGGCAACGAGAACGACGAACCTCACTCTTGGATAGTTAGAAACACCCGCTGCGGCGAAGAACATGCTGGTGGGGGTGGGCAGAGGAATCATGGTTGAGGCGACCAGCGTGCCCGTGCCCCAGTGGTGGAAGAGCTTCAGGAAATTCGACAGCTTGCTTTTCTTGAATTTCTTGTCGAGGTAAGCAGCTCCCGCCTGGCGTGCCAAGCGGTGTGTGAGATAGGCCCCGACGACAGAGCCGGCCGTGGCCGTGGCGGCATACTCATACCACAGGGCGCTATGGCCGGCGGCGAAGATGGCGGTGAGAATGTCGGGACCTCCGAAGGTGGGAAGCGGAGAGCTGTCGAGAATCGCGAGGAAGAATAGGCCGGCGGCTCCGAGGTGGCGGAGCGTCGTAAGCAGGGTCGGGCTAGCGCGCCGTGTCCGCGTCTGGAGCAGGAGATGCAACATTTGGGAACTATATCAACAGCGGTAGGGCCTGGAAGAATGGTTGCAGGGAGCTGGCTCGTGAGCCACAAGGGCTAAAGCCCGGAATCCTTTTGCAGAGCTCAACGGCACCGCTGGAGCCGTGGTCTTCCCGGGATAAGACACCGTCGAGCTTGGCTCGACCGGACAGCCGAGGGCGGCTGTCTCTACATGGTTCCGGGCGGGATCAGCCGATCCGGTTCACGATGGTGGTTTCGAGTTCTGTGCCGTTGGGGCGTTGGACGAACATTTTTTCGCCCTCAATACGGACAGGGATGGACTGGCCCGGGGCGAATTCGCCCGGAGTATAGCCCTGTGATGAGTCAGCCGAATATTCGCCGACGTACTGCACGCCAGCAACGTTGACCACGACCGCGGTTCTGCGAAAACGCTTGTCGAGTTCGTCCTGAATCTCCAGTTCCGCCTGGCGCCAATTTTCCACGTCGCGGCCCGGAATTTTGCCGCTGCGAATGTAAATCTCTTCGGCGCGATGGCGGATCAGTTCGTGCAGGTCGGCGGGCGCGATAGGCCAGGGCTTCGGAGCAGGTGACTCGGTATCTGTACACATGGCGGTTAACCTCGTCCGGCGAAACGACTTTCGATACCAATCTTAGTGCGAAATCTCATGCGTAAACCGCGCCGGGCGAGCTGGCATCTTACCGAATGGACGTGGCCGCACCCAGTTCGGGAAACAGGGTCGCTACATCCAGAGGCAAAAACCTGCAAAGTTGAGCCCCGTGGTCTCTAGTTTCCGGAAAACAAGCCAGTTGACCGGAGTCAGGCGGGCGCCTAACATTACCGCCGGGCGGGTTGCACGCCATCATGATCGGCCAGACAGTATCCCATTACCGCATCCTGGGCAGGCTTGGCGGCGGTGGTATGGGCGTGGTCTATGAGGCCGAGGACCTCAAGCTGGGCCGGCACGTCGCGCTGAAGTTCATCCCGGAAAATCTGACCGGCGACCCCAAATCGCTGGAGCGGTTCACGCGCGAGGCACGGGCGGCATCGCAACTCAACCATCCCAACATCTGCACCATCCACGGCATTGAGGATAACAATGGGCATCCGTTCATTGTGATGGAGAAGCTGGAGGGCGAGAGCCTGAAGCAGCACATCTCCGGTCACCCGATGGACGTCGAGAAGGTGCTCGACGTCGGTGTGCAGGTGGCCGACGCGCTGGTGGCTTCACACGCCAAGAATATCGTTCACCGTGACATCAAGCCGGCCAACATTTTCCTGACGCCCCACGGTCAGGTGAAGGTTCTCGACTTCGGACTGGCGAAGCTGGTGCACAACCTCGGGACAGAAGATGACGCGGGAGCAGACAATTCGCTGACCGCGGTGGGAGTGATTCCGGGGACGGCGGTGTACATGTCGCCGGAGCAAGCGCGTAGCGAGACGGTGGACGCGCGCAGCGATCTGTTTTCCTTCGGGGTGGTCTTGTACGAAATGGCGACCGGCAAAAAACCGTTTGCCGGCAGCAACTCGCTGATGACGCTGGACGCGGTGCTGCATTCGAAACCGATGCCGCCGCGGGAGCTGAATCCGAAGATTCCGATCGAGCTGGAAGGAATCATCGGCAAGGCGATGGAGAAGGACCGCGCGCACCGCTACCAGAGTGCGGCGGAGATGAAGTCGGACCTGGCCCTGCTGAAGAAGGAAACCGAATCGGGCGCGATCAAGGGCGGAAGCGCGACCACGAAACTACGGGTTGCCACCAAGACTTTTGGTCACAGTGCCTCGCGGGTTCAGACGTATTTGCTGCTCGGCATGGCGGGACTGCTGGTGGCAGTACTGGCTGCAGTGGGAATGACTTGGTTCAAGCACCGGGAAGCGGCGAATGCGGAGCAGAGAAACGCAATCGCCGTGCTGCCCTTGCAAAATCTGAACGGGGACTTCAACGTTGACTATTTGCGGTTCGCGCTAGCCGATGAACTGACGAGCGTGCTGACGTATTCGCGCACGCTCGACGTGCGGCCTTCGTCGGTCACGCGGAAGTTCGTGGCGCTTGATCTGGATCCGCACAAGGTGGCACAGGAATTGCGCGTGGGCCGCCTGATCATGGGATCGTTCCGCAAACAAGGCGACCAGCTGCTGGTGACGCTGGAAGCGATCGATGCGCCCAGCGACAAACTGCTGTGGCAAACCACAGTCGCGGCCAAGGCCGACGACATGATCGGGCTGCAGGAGCAGCTGAGCACGCAAGTTCAGCATGGGTTGTTGCCGGCTTTGGGAGGCGGAGGGGCGGTGGAGGCGGCGGCGTCACGTCCGAAGAATCAGCAGGCTTATGACTTTTATTTGCGCAGCGTGGCTGTGCCGCATGATCCCAAGCCGAACAAAGAAGCCATCAAGATGCTGGAGTGGGCGGTGGGGATCGATCCCAGCTACGCGCCGGCGTGGGAGGCGCTCGGACAGAGGTATTACTTCGACTCGCAGTATGGTGGCGGCGGCGAAGAGATCTTCCAGCGGGCGAATGCGGCCTACGAGCGGGCGATCACACTGGATCCGAACCGGGTGATGGCGGCGAGCCAGTTGATCACACTGAAAGTGGAACGCGGCGCTCTGGGCGAGGCCTATGACGCGGCCACGGACCTGGTGAAGCGACGTCCGCAGAGCGCGGATGCGCATTATGCGCTCAGCTATGTGCTGCGTTATGCCGGGATGCTGGAGCAGGCAACACAAGAGTGCAACACGGCACGGGCGCTAGACCCGGGGAATTTTGCGTTTCGCTCTTGTGCCTGGGCATTTCTGGAGATGGGGAAGACGGACGAGGCGATGAATTTCGTGCATCTGGATGCAGGCTCGGAGTGGGCAGCTTGGGTGACTCCTTATGTGTACCTGGGTCAGGGAAATCTGGTGGAAGCGCGCGCCGCTGCCAAGAACATGGGGACGGCCTCGACCTATCACAAGGCGCTGATGGAGGCATGTACCGCGACGCAACGTCCGGCGGACCTGCAGACGATTGTGCGTGCGACGGAATCGTCGGTCATGCTGGAATTGGATCCGGAGGAGTGGTATCACATCGCAGAATTGATGGCGTCTTGCGGGCAGAATGAGCCGGCGCTGCGCCTGCTCAAAGCGGCCGTGCAGCAGAATTATTGCGCGTACACGGCATTGCTGGATGATCCTCTGCTGAAGGATCTGCGCAAAGAGACGGCGTTCAACGAAGTGCTGACCGCGGCGAGCAACTGTCAGGCAGTGTTGAAGGAAGGCAGGCAAGTCAGTGGTCAGTGAAACGGAACGTTAGGGGTTGGTCTGAGGTGTAATCACTTATAAAACTATGGGGAACTTGACGCGGCGGTCGCTGCTGAAAGGCTCGGTGGCGGGAGTGGCGGCGCTGCAGGTTCCCGCTCTCTCCCCGAGCTTGACGTCAGAAGTTGCTGCGCGCAAGGGACGGATTCATCAATCCGTCTGTCAGTGGTGCTACCCTCACATGTCGGTGGATCAGCTGGCGGAGTATGCGGCGAAGATCGGGTTGCGCGGGGTGGATCTGCTACAGCCTGATCAGTACGAAATCCCGCGACGGTATGGGCTTGTCTGCACGATGGGATATGCGGGCGGCCGCGAGATTGGCAAGGGGCTGAACCGGGTTGAGAATCATGCGGCGATTGAAGAAGGATTTCGGTTGAATATTCCGCGAGCGGCGAAGGCGGGTGTGCCGAATGTGATCACGTTTTCCGGGAACCGCGGTGGCACGGTGGATGAAGAAGGTGCGAGAACTGCGATCGCGGGGCTGAACCGGGTGAAGAAAATTGCCGAGGATCACGGTGTAACCATCTGCATGGAACTGCTGAACAGCAAGCGCGATCATCCCGATTACATGTGCGATCACACGGCGTGGGGAGTGCGCGTGGTGCGGGAGGTGAATTCGCCGAATGTGAAGCTGCTGTATGACATCTACCACATGCAGATCATGGAGGGCGACCTGATCACGACTATTCGCGAGAATATGCAGTGGATCGGGCATTTCCACACCGGCGGGGTGCCGGGGCGGCATGAACTGGATACACGTAGGAGGTTCAGTGGGACGCGGTGATGCGCTCGATTGCCGATGCGGGGTTCAGAGGATATGTGGCCCATGAATTTGAGCCGGCGGGCGATCCGCTGGTTGGGCTGAGGAAGGCGGCGGAGTTGTGTGATGTATGAAGTGTGGCCCCGTCCGGGGAAATCCCACTTCTGGCAAAACCGGCCAGAAGTGGGGCACCCGACAGATCATGGAGCCTAACTGAATGGTTATGTGTCTGAGGAAAGAATTTGCGTCAAAATGGGGTCAGGCCCCATCCTTGTAGCGTGAAAAATTCCGGACCTGCCAGAGTGCCGCGGCATCTTCGCCACGGCTTTCCAACTATTCTTCACCACATGCATTCTTCTCTGCTGAAGGCCATCTGTCTGCTCATTGTTGTTGCGCTCACTGGTCTTCTGTTCGTTGCACCGGCGCAGGCTCCGTCGAGTCATGAGACACAAAGCGCGGCCAAGGCCGCAGCACAGAGTTCCCCGAAATTCGAAATTAACGCCGATCCTCCCGGGCTGCTTTACCAGGGCATGCCGGAGGAGATTCCGCAGGACGAGGGGATGGCTGGGCTGCGTTGGCAACTGATGCGGCTTGATACGACGGCGCGACTCATGCAGGTGGTGGCGCATCCGGATGACGAAGATGGCGGAATGCTTACCCTGAAGGCGCGCGGGCACGGCGTGAACACGCTGCTCATGACGCTGAACCGCGGCGAGGGTGGACAGAACAAAGTCGGCAGTAATTTGTCGGATGTGCTGGGCGTGCTGCGGACTTTAGAGTTGCTGGCCTCGGATCAGTATTACGGAGTGCAGGATCGTTTTTCGCGCGTGGCCGACTTCGGATTTTCGAAGACCGCCGACGAGACGTTTGAGAAGTGGGGCGGGCACGACGTGGCGCTGGCGGACATAGTTCGAGTGATTCGGACGTTTCGTCCGGATGTGCTGGTGGCGCGGTTTTCGGGAACTCCGCGCGACGGGCACGGAAATCATCAGGCGTCGGGGATTCTGACGAAGGAAGCATTTCGCGCGGCGGCTGATCCGAAGCGGTTTCCCGAGCAGATTGCTGAAGGACTGGAGCCGTGGCAGGCGAAGAAGCTGTACATCGGCAATGTGTGCGGCTTCGGGGCCATGACGTGCGAGGACGAAAAGTGGACCGTCAAGCTGAACACGGGCGAGCGCAGCGAGCAGCTGGGCGAGTCGTACGTGCAGTTTGCCATGGAGGGATTGCGGCATCAGTTGTCGCAGGGCGCGGCGAACTGGACGGTGGAACCGGGAGACCGGTTTACGTTTTACAAGCTCGAGGATTCGGTGGTTGGGTCGACTCTGGATAAGAAAGGGCATGAGAAGAACTTCTTCGACGGAATCGATACAAGCCTGACGGCGATGGCGGGGTTTGAAGGAAAGCTGCCGCATTTGCGAGCGGAGCTGGCGGAGATTTCGCGGCAAGTAGCGCAGGCTGCCGAGGTGGCGAAGGGCAACGACGCGTCTGCTGCGGCCGCGCCGCTGATGAAAGTTGTGGCAGAGTTGAGCCGGGTGAGCGGCGAGATCAGCGGAAGTGATTTGAGCGCAGAGGCAAAAGTGAATTTGCTGACGCGAATCGCGGACAAGCAGCAGCAGGCGGAAACGGCGCTGAACCTGGCGTTGGGAGTGAGTTTGACCGCAGATGTGGCCTCGAGTGGCAGGCCGGACTCGCCGGCGTTGAAAGAGGCCGAAGCGCTGACTACAGTCTCTCCCGGGCAGGAGTTCCTGGTTGCGGTGACGTTTCACAACGGCTCGAAGCTGCCGCTGCTGATTGATCACATCAAGCTGGAAGTGCCGGCGGGGTGGAACACGATCAACGGCAAGACGAAACCGGAAATGGTGAAGCCGGACGGAGATCTGCACGCCAATTTCCGGCTGCGCGTGCCGAGGGGTACGACTTACACGCGGCCGTACTGGCATCGCGATAACCCCGACACCGACAGCATTCATCACGTGGATAACGAGAACTACGCGACGCTTCCCTTCCCACCCCCGGCGTTACGGGCCCGCGTGGAGTATTCCGCGAAGGAGGCCGACGGAGGGAGAGCCCACACTGGGATTAATGCGGCCGTTGTAACACCGTTTTTCGATGACGCGGGAAAGCGGCGCACGCGGCCGCTGGCGATTGTGCCGTCATTCTCAGTCGAACTCGAGCCGGGCACGCAGGTCATTTCGACGCACAACGGATCGACGACAACGGTTACGGTCGGAGTGGCGAGCAATCTTTCGCGCGAAGTCAGCGGAGCGCTGAGGCTCGATCTGCCGGAAGGCTGGCGCTCAGAGCCGGAGCGGCTGGATGTGGAGTTCGGGCATCGTGGAGAGAAGCAGGATTTTCAGTTCAAGGTCTTCCCTTCCGGATTGCAGGAGGGCAAGGCGGCGCTGCATGCGGTGCTGGAGGCTGAGCGGGAGAAATACAAAGAAGGATACACGCTGGTTACGCGCGAAGATCTCGGCAGCTTTTATTACTACCAGCCGGCGCGGCAGCGCGTGAGCATTGTGGATGTGCGCGCACCGCATGATCTCAAAGTCGGATACATCATGGGCGCGGGCGACGACATTCCGACGATTTTGAAGCAGGTTGGAATGGACGTCACGCTGATTCCGGCAGGACATCTCGCGAGCGAGGATTTGAGCCAGTACGGAACGATCGTGCTGGGCATTCGCGCATACGACACGCAGAAAGATGTAGTCACGAACAACAAGCGGCTGCTCGACTACGTTGCGGCGGGCGGGACGCTGGTCGTGCAGTACAACACGGGCGTGGGCGACTTCAATGCGGGCAAGTTCACTCCTTATTCTGCGGAGCTGAGCCGGGCGCGGGTTTCCGTGGAAGAGGCTCCGGTGGAAATTCTGGCGCCCGAAGATTCGGTCTTCCATTATCCGAACGCTATCACAGCGCACGACTTCGACGGCTGGGTGCAGGAACGGGGCTTGTATTTCATGAATAAGTGGGATGAACATTTCACGCCGCTGCTGTCGTGTCATGATCCGGGCGAGGATGCGCAGAAGGGCGGGCTGCTGCGGGCGCACTACGGTAAAGGGACGTACATTTACACGGGATACGCGTTCTTCCGGCAGTTGCCGACGGGAGTGCCGGGTGCGGTGCGGCTGTTTGTGAATCTGCTGAGCGCGGGACATGAGAAGCAGTAACTAATTGTCGGTCCCGGTACACAGTTTTTGACAGGGAAGCGAGTCATGCGCGCGATTATTGCGTCGCAAGGAACGCGACGCATCGCGCGGCTCGCCCAGATCCCTCGCAGCGCAGGCTTCATTAAATAAAAGCCGGCTCGCTCGGGATGACAAGCTGATCGCAACCCACACATGGGCTCTTCCATAAGACCAGATGCCAGTTCTCCCACTCTGATTCGCGGGATGGGGCTGGGGAGCGCGACCGCGCTGAACATGATCGACATGATCGGCGTGGGGCCGTTCATCACCATGCCACTCGTGGTCGCCGCCATGGGCGGCCCGCAGGCGTTGCTGGGTTGGATTGCGGGCGCGCTGCTGGCCGTGTGCGATGGTCTCGTGTCGGCGGAGCTGGGCGCGGCGCTGCCTGCGTCAGGCGGGACCTATCGCTATCTGCGCGAAATTTACGGTCCGCAAAAGTGGGGAAAGCTGATTTCGTTTCTGTTCATCTGGCAGGTGTCGTTTTCCGCGCCTCTCTCCATTGCGACGGGCTGCATCGGGCTGGCGGGGTATGCAGCGTACTACTGGCCTTCGCTCGAGACGGTGCTGGCGCATCACGAAACGGCGCTGCGGATTCCGTGGGCAGGAACGCTGCGGGTTGCTTGGCTGGTGACTCCAGGAACGGGGCTGGCGGTGGTGATTTGCTTCTTCACCGTGCTGCTGCTTTACCGACGGATCACGGCGATTGGGCGGCTTTCGAAAGTTCTGTGGTTCGGAGTGATGGGAACGATTGGCTGGATCGTCTATGCCGGGCTCACGCACTTCAACCGGGCGCTGGCGTTTGATTTTCCTCCGGGGGCGTTCACAATTTCCCACCAGTTTCTGACCGGCCTGGGCGGGGCGATGCTGGTCGCGACCTACGATTATTGGGGCTACTACAACGTCAGTTTCCTGGGCGACGAGATTAAGGATCCGGAAAAAAATATTCCCCGGGCGCTCCTGCTTTCCATTCTGCTCGTGGCTTGTCTATATCTAATGATGAACGTGTGCATCCTGGCGGTGCTGCCATGGCGGGAGATGGTGACGGCAGCACACAACAACAGCGGCCTGTATGTTGTGTCGCTTTTCATGCAGAGAGTTTACGGGGCCTGGGCGGCGAGGCTGGTGACGGGCCTGGTCATTGTGACGGCGTTTGCCTCGGTTTTTTCGCTGATGCTGGGGTACTCACGTGTTCCTTACGCCGCCGCGCTGGACGGCAACTACTTCAAGGCATTTGCCAAAGTGCATCCCGAGTACCGCTTTCCGTATGTTTCGTTGCTGGCACTGGGCGTGGTGGCAGCGGCGTTTTGTTTTCTGCGGCTGCAGGACGCGATTGCGGCGCTGGTGGTCATTCGCCTTGTCCTGCAATTTCTGGTGCAGGCGATCGGCTCGATTGTGCTCAGAATTCGTCGGCCGGATGTGCCGCGGCCGTTTCGCATGTGGCTGTATCCGCTGCCGGCGCTGCTGGCGAGCGCGGGATTTTTGTTCATCCTCTTCAACCGGCCAAACTGGCAGAAGGAAGTGCGGTACGCAGTGCTGATTCTGATCACCGGAGTGGGCATTTACATGGTCCGGGCTTGGAAGGGCGCGGAGTGGCCGTTCCAGAGCGCGGCGGAAAAGCCTTAACCACAGAGGGCACAGAGGACACAGAATGGCGGATCACATTTCAGTTCCGGCGATCGAGGGAGCAGGGCTTCGGCGGGCCGATTCGGCGTGGGCTCCGCTGACCGAGCCTCTGTTTCGCTCGCTCTGGATTGCCGCCGTCATTTCCTACACCGGAACCTGGATGCAGAACGTTGGCGCGGGCTGGCTAATGACGCAGTTGACGACCTCGCCGCTGATGGTTAGTCTGGTGCGGGCGGGCGGCTGCGGTTCCCGTGTTTCTCGTGGTCTTGCCGTCGGGCGCGCTTGCGGACATGGTAGATCGGCGCAGGCTACTGCTGTTCACACAAAGCTGGATGGTCGCCGCAGCGGCCGCGCTCGCCCTTCTCACTCTGCTGCATGCGGTGACTCCTTTGGTCTTGCTGGCATTCACGTTTGTGATGGGCGTGGGCGCGGTGATGAATGACCCGGCGTGGCAGGCAATTACGCCGGAAGTGGTTTCGCCGCGGCGACACGCCGCGGCGGTGGCGCTGAATTCGGCGGGATTTAACGTGGCGCGGGCGGCAGGCCCGGCACTGGGCGGAATAGTAGTCGCATCGGCAGGATCGGGATGGTCGTTCTTGCTGAATGCTGCATCTTTCTTTGGAGTGATCTTATTCTTGTGCAAGTGGCGCAGGGCGCCGCACGAGCCGTTGGCAACGCGGCGAGTGCGGGATGCGATCGCGGAAGGTTTCCGCTACGTGCGTGGCGCTCCGGAAGTGGGATCCGTCCTGATCCGCACGGGAGCGTTCAGCGTGGGCGCCACCTCGCTGCTGGCGCTGCTTCCCTTGATCTGCCAGCGCCACGGGGCGCAGGGATACGGGTTCCTGCTCACCTGCTTTGGAGTGGGCGCGCTTGCGGGTGCTGCAGTGCTGCCGCGGTTGCGGGTGCTCTACTCGCTGGACGCGCTGGTCGCGGGCGCAACGGTCGTTTTCGCAGCGATGACTTACATGGCCGGACAAGCATGTACCT
>JASHPH010000221.1 GCA_030038255.1 Candidatus Sulfotelmatobacter sp.
CATCCTGAGTGTTTGCGGGCGTCGTGTTCGCCTGCGCGAACTGCTGACCGAGGAAGGACCCCGTCCCGTTGATGAGGTGCAGGGTCGTCGTGTAGCCCCCCGTGCCGAGCGTGTGGGTCACCTTGAAGACGCCGTAGTTGCCCGAAAGCCGGAAGCCCAGTCCGCTCAGCGCAATCGTCTGGCCCGGGAAGATGGTCGGGCAGCCGACGGTCTCGACGTCGAGCGGGAGCCCCATCGCCAGCTTCAAGTTGCCGAAGGCGGCGTTGCTTTGCGCCAAAGCCGTCGGGTCGTTCGGGTCCCCATGCCGGCGCATGTACCCCACGGGGTTGGTCGGGTCGGGGTCCGGGTAGACCGGGCTCGTCCCCGCACTGATTTCACCCGGGCCTTGGAGCGCCTGCGGGGGCTGCGCGGAGGAGTTCGTCACGTTCATCGTGTTCGCCTGCTTCGACAGGAGGTCGACCTCCTGCATGCGCACGGCGCGAACACCCGGAAGCCACACCTGCTGTGCCGGCGTACTGACGCTAAGGATCGGATAGGTGTTCGTCCCGACGACCCCGCCCGGCAGCTGGAAGAATGCCAGGGTCACATCGGGCTGCGCCTTCGCCAGCGTCGAGCGAGGAATGATGAGAAGCGTCGTCGTGGTCTGGCCGCTTGTGTTCGTCGTCCCGGAGAGAATCCCGAAGCACTGCGCCTCCGCGAGAAGGAGCTGGACCGCCGACCAATCCGTTCTCCAGCCTTGGGAGAAACTGACCGTGGTCTCCAGCAACGCGAATTCGGTCGCATTGATCACTAGGCTGTAGTCGAGCTGGATGCTGTACCGGTCCAGAATCGTGGAGATGATCAAGTCCCGAGTCATGTTCGGGAACGTCGTCCCTCCCTGTTGGGTCTTCGTCGCGAGCCCGCCGACGCCCTGCGCCTTGAGGACGATGGTGCAGTCCGCACCCACGCTCACTTCTGGCTGCTGCATGAGACCCGAGATGGTCGGGCAGAGAACCGGGCCAGGGGCGCCATCCTGCGTGGCACCCGACGCGTAGCCGAACTGCACTTCGAGCGTGTGGTTGACGCCGAACTCGATGAGTTCGCTGTCTAGGAACGGAAAGGCGTACTCCAGAGGCGGTTGGAGCGTGGCCGTGATGTGAGGCACGTCGCCGAGGTTGATCTCGACGACCAGCTCGGTGAGGAAACAGAGCGCCTTGAGCGGTGGCGAGTACGTCCCCAACATCGGGTCGGTCGGCACGTTGAAGGTTTGGTTCCCTGGGAGGTTCGTCCAGAGCGGGTAGCTCGTGCTGTCGACCACGATCGCAGCCGACATGAACGGCGTCAGGTAGTCGTAGGTGAACGCTCCGGTCAGTGTTCCGGGGTACGCGTTGCCCATCAGACACCCCCGGAATACGAACTACCACTCGTCAGCGCGGTTGGGGCATTCAGGTTGCCAGCGGAGACGTTCCCGTACTTCTTGAAGAGGTACGTCACGTACCGGGTCGATGGAATCCGGATGACGGCCCCGACATTGAAGTCGGTGGGAATCGACTCCATGCTGTTCGCCGCCGCAATGATCCACCACAGGATGGGGTCGCCGTAGAACTTGAAGGCGAGCAGGTCGATGCGGTCGGAGCCGGTGATCGTGTAGAAGATGTCATCTCTCTGCGGGACGATGACCGGTAGCTGCAGGAGGTCCCAGAACACGAAGTTGTCGATCGTCAGCAGGCTGGCAAACTGAAGCCGACTTCGCTGCTTGATCTTGACAGTGCTGGTGTTGTTGTTGGTCGCTGCCATCGGTCCGCTCGCTCATCGGATGGGGGTGTTGCCGCCGTTGAGGTCCACCGAGGCCCCCGGCGGCAAGTACGACCCCGTCGAGGTCTGGGCCTTGAAGCGATTGCTCTTCGCGACAGTCGCCGCCGCGCCCGGAGCCGCAGGGCCTGTCCCCGCCGGCATCTTCAGGTTCGCGATGGCCGCCACGATTCGGTCGACGCCGGTGTTGTAGTCGATGGACCCCTGCTCCCTCCACCAATCGCTCAGGCCCATCTGCACCGACTCGGACATCTTGCTCGGCTCGGCGCGCGGCGCCCCCGCGGCGGCCTTCTTCTCCGCCTCGGCTTTCGCGACCTCCGCCTTGACGTTTTTGAGCGACTCGACCGCCATCTGCAGCGCTTTGAGGTCGGACATCGCCGAGGCAATCGTGGGCTTGAGGCCCTGCTCGACCGCGAAGTCGGCGTCGTCGAGCGTGTCCTTCCACATCTTCTTGAACATGTTCGTGATGTCCGTCAGGAACTTCGCGAACAGTTCGGTCTCGCTCTTCATGAACTTGGGGCTGTCGGCCAGGATCTGCTTGAACGAATCGGTGAACGAGCTGACGAGCCCGTCGGTGACGGCGTCGTAGAAGGCCTTCTGGACCATCTGCTTCACCTTGTCGGTGGCCTGCTGCATGGTCTGGACGGTCTGGTCCATGCCGAGCCCGACCTGCGCTGGGACCGAGTCGGCGGACCGACCGAAGATCTTGTCCACCACAGTTTGGATGGGCTTGAAGACCGTGGTGACGATGGACTCGATCTTCCCGAAGACGTCCTTGATGGTGTCGAGGAACTTGTCGATGACCCCCGACATGAAGTCGAAGGCCGACTTGAACATGTCCGGAATGATCGAGTGCCCGAAGAGGTAGTCCCAGCCCTTGACCAGCTTGTCGACGAACCACTGGTAGACCGCGAACATGTTCTTGAACGCGAATTCCCAGAGGTCGACGAAGGTGTTGAAGACCTTCTTGATCGTATCGAAGACGACCTCGATGACACCCGCCGCCTTCGGGAACTTCTCCATCAGGAAGTCGCGGATGCCGTCCCAAATCCCGACGATGGCACCACGGAGCAGCTCAACGGCCGCAATAACCAGCTTGCCCAGGCCGGACAGGAAGCCCGGAATGGCGTCGTAGAGCCCCGTCACCATCTTGAAGACCGTGTCGAGGATCCACTTCGTGGCGACCTTGAAGGCGGGCCCGAGCT
>JASHPH010000222.1 GCA_030038255.1 Candidatus Sulfotelmatobacter sp.
CCGCCGCCGCCACCGGCACGAGCGACGTGCTGAGCAAGGGACTGGAAGACGCCAAGCACAATCTGGACGACATGGACGCGCGTCTGGCGGCCTTCAAGAAACAGTACGTGGGCCAGCTTCCCGGAGACGAGGAGAGCAACCTGAAGATTCTGACCGGGCTGAACTCGCAGCTCGATGCCAATACGCAGACGCTGAACCGCGCGCAGCAGGACAAGGCGTACACCGAGTCGGTGCTGGCGCAGCAGTTGGCCGCCTGGAAATCGTCGCAGTCGTCCACCAATCCGCAAACTCTGGAGAAGCAGTTGTCGGAACTGCAGACGCTGCTACTGGACTTGCAGGCGAAGTACACCGACGACCATCCGGATGTAATCAAGACGAAATCCGACATCGCAGAAGTGAAGAAGAAGCTGGCGGAAGTGAACAAAACACTTTCGGAACCGGGCGATGCGGCGAATGAGAAGGCATCGGGCACCGAACCCCCGGAGATACGGCAGTTGCGGCTGCAGGTTCACCAGTACGAAGACCTGATCGCAGCCGCCACGCGCGACCAGAAGAGACTGCAGCAGGAAATCAACTCGTACGAGAACAAGGTTTCGCTCAGCCCGGCGATCGAAGAGCAGTATAAGGCGCTGGCGCGCGACTACGACAACGCGCAGAAGACTTACGCCGATCTGCTGGCCAAGAAGAGCGAAGCGGATATGACGGTCAAGATGAATAATCAGTCGCAAGGGGAGCGCATGTTCGTGCTGAATCCGGCGAATGTGCCGGATGCGCCGAGTTTCCCCGTGCGCTGGCTGTTTGCCCTAGGAGGGCTGGGCACGGGTCTGGGCCTCGGGCTTGGTCTGACGTTGTGGCTGGAGTTGCGCGACAAGGCTATTCGCAATGAGGCCGACGCCGAGGCGGCGCTCGACTTGCCTATGCTGGCGGCGGTTCCCTGGGTTGGTGTCGTGGAGGAAGAACGCAAGAACGGCCGATACGCGTTCTGGAGACGCAGCCACAAAGCTCCAGATGAGCATAAGGAGACGGTGGGAGTGTAGGGCCGGCTCCAGAGACTGACATGTACAAAGAGTTCTACGGACTGCGAGCGAATCCGTTCAACGTGAATCCGGACCCGCGCTATCTGTTCCTGACGCGGCACACGGAAGAGGCGCTGGCCTGCCTGACCTATGGCATCCAGAGCCGCAAGGGTTTCGTGCTGCTCACGGGTGAAGTGGGAACGGGCAAGACGACGCTTATCAACAAGCTGCTGGAATGGCTGCGGCTGCAGCAGGTGGCGACCGCGTTCATATTCAACTCGCGCCTGAACGTGCCGCAGTTTCTTGATTACATGATGGCTGACTTCGGCATTCCGGGCGAGTCAAAGGCGAAGAGTCAGATCCTGCTGCGGCTCTACAACTGGCTGCTCGACCGCTATCGCGGCGGGGAAACCGCGGTGCTGATCGTGGATGAGGCGCAGAATCTCTCCGATGAAGTGCTGGAAGAGATTCGCATGCTCACCAATCTCGAAACCTTTACCGAGAAGCTGCTGCAGATCGTTCTGGTGGGCCAGCCTGAACTGGAGCACAAGCTGAAGCAGCCGCAATTGCGGCAGTTGCGGCAACGCCTGACGCTGCGGGCGAAGACGCATGCGCTCACGCTCGAAGAGACCAAGGCTTATGTGCAGCAGCGGTTGCGCATCGCGGGCTCCAACGGGCAGCCGATTTTCGATCCCGACGCCTTGGTGGCAATTCATCACTATGCCGCGGGCGTTCCACGCGTGATCAATCTTTTGTGCGAGCACTGCCTGGTGAGCGGATTCGTGGATCAGCAGAAGATTATCGGACCGGCCGTTGTGGACACGGTGGCGCGCGATTTCGATTTGAACGACAACCACTCAGCTCCGCTGGCGGCACCCGGGCCTGGGGTGGGTGCGAATCAGAACAATTTTGACCTGGTGGACGCCTTGCGGACGCTTGCCACGCTGGCCGACCGCCTGCGCGAGGAAGAAAAAGACTCCCCGACGAAAGGAAAATTATGAGCCGAATTCATGAAGCGTTGAAAAAAGCCGAACAGGAGCGCGCGGCGACTCAGGGAGTCGCGCCGCCGCCCCCGGATGCGTCGGTCCCGGTGGCTGAGCCTGCGGTGCTGGCCGGTACGGTTGCGGACGCGGCCTTCCCGCCTCCCGCGGCAGTGCCGACAGCGGGTGTGCCTGCTCTATCGACCCAGTTTGGACTGGAAACTCTACTGGCGCGCTCGGCCCAACTCGAATGGAGGCCTGAGCCTTCCACCATGCTCTTCATGAACGGCGACGACAACGCGCGCGGTACGGAGGAATTCCGCACGCTGCGTACGCGGCTCTATCACTTGCGCGAAAAGATGGCGCTCAAGAAATTGCTGGTGACCAGCGCCCTGCCCAAGGAGGGCAAATCGTTCACCAGCGCCAACCTGGCGCAAGTTCTGGTGCGGCAGCATGGGCGGCGAGTGTTGCTGGTTGACGGTGACCTCCGCGGGCCTCGTCTTCACCAGATGCTGGGCACGACCGCGGGCCCGGGGCTGTCGGATTACCTGCAAGGCGAGAGCGACGAGTTCTCCATCACGCAGCGCGGGCCGCTGGAGGGCCTGTTCTTCGTTCCGAGCGGAACCAGTATTGACAATCCCGCGGAACTGGTGGGCAACGGGCGGTTGAAGTTTCTGCTGCAACGCGTCGAGCCGTTGTTCGACTGGATCGTGATCGATTCACCGCCGGCCGTTGCCGTC
>JASHPH010000223.1 GCA_030038255.1 Candidatus Sulfotelmatobacter sp.
TTAGCAGACCCGACGCCAGGTTTTGGTCGATCTTTCCAATCAGGCTGTCGACGTTGTTATTGAAGAGCGTCGCAGTGGCCAGATTCGGCCCGTTGGGGCAGCCGCTATCGAACGGCGAACCCGGTCCCATCGCCGCTATCTGCGCCGGTGTGGGCGCGACGGCGGCAATATTGGACGTGGGGTAGTACCCTAATAGCGTTTTCGCGACGGTGTTACCGCCCCCCGCAATGGCCGCCTCATCAGCGGCAATCTCGTTCGGATCGGGCACGCAGCTCTGGCCACCCTGCCCGCCGCTTTCGCGCTGCCCCTCATAGTCGGCAAAGAAGAACGAGTGGTCTTTAACGATGGGGCCGCCGAGCGCACCACCAAACTGGTTGTTATGGAAAGGATTCTTGCCGCCGGAAGCGACCGTGTTAAAGAAGTTGCGTGCCCCGAGTTGATCGGAGCGGAAGTACTCTAACCCCGACCCGTGCAAAGTATTCGTGCCGCCCTTGGTCACGATGTCAATAACGGCACCGCTGTTGCGGCCGTACTCGGCCTCGTAGTTCGAGATCACTTTCAATTCTGCAATAGCATCGAGCGGCAGGATTGTCGCCGGATCGCCAAACACTCCCGCTTCATTAATCGCCGGGTCGTTGCGGTAGCCGTCGTTCATGTCGGTTCCGTCAAGCAGGAAGTTGTTCGAACGCCCGCGCGATCCGTTCATGGAGAAGACTCCATACGAGCCGGGAGAGTCCGAAATCTGGTCCGGGGACCCCGCAATGCCGGGATTCATGTAAATGAGTTTCTGGTAATCGCGGCCGTTGACTGGAAGAGCTTCGATCGTATCTGAAGTCAAAGTGCCGCCAATCTCGGTGGAGGTTGTTTCCACCTGCGGCAAAAGGTCGCCCGCAACCTCGACCTTGGTTGAGATCTGGCCCGGCTTCATCGCGGCGTTTACACGGCGCTCGGCCGAGACATCCACCACTACACCGGTTGCTACGAAGGTCTGGAATCCGGTTTGCGTGATCGTCACCGTGTACGTGCCGATGGGTAGTTCCGGCAGGGCGTAGCTGCCGTCGGCGCTGGTTTCGGTGGCGCGCTCCAATCCCGTGCCGACATTCTTCACCGTCACCTTGGCCCCGGCGATCACGGCGCCGGAGGGGTCGGTCACCGTCCCCAGGATGGTTCCGCGGAAGGTCTGCGCCGGCAGGCTCGTTGCGGCCAGAACCACAAACACCAGACTCATGAAAACCAGCGTGATGCGCGCTCGCATGGGCTCTCCTCGAATGCCGATTAGTTTCAGGGGATTTGGTGGCGCCGCGCGGGCTCTCCGCTTGCCGGCAGCGCCCTCTGGGAAGCTTGCAATTCCTTGCATACGAACAAGATGCGCCGCCCCGCGCGTGTACGCTCGCTTGGAACAGTATCGAAACGCACTCCCCGGAGTCAACCAAGGAGTTATGAATAGGTACCATGAATTTTACGAATAAGGCACGCCGAGGAATACGGCGATTAGCAGCTAGCAGTTGGCAACGGCAAGGCCGCGAGGGTCAGCGATCTTACGGCTATTGATGTTTCGGCTACGCGGCGGCACAATTCGGGCGGATAGGCGGCTAATTGCCAACTGCTAATGGCTAATCGCTGGTTCCTAGAACGTGAACGTCAATCCACCCCGAACCGACCGCGCCGCCTGCACGAGGTAGACGGTCTGGCCGTCCTGAGCGAGGACAGGAATATATCCCTGGGCGAGCAGGTTCCGAACGTCGATGATAGCCTCGACATGTCCCGGGAGGAACGGGATGGGCTGGCGGATGAAGACATTCAGGAAAGGATCGCTCTCTCCCGGCGAAGCGTTAAACATGTCCACGGGCGTAAGGGCTGGGCCGTCTATCCAACGGTATGAGGCGATGCAGCGCGTGTGGGTGCCCGGCAGCGTCCCGCTGAGTTTCGCCGCGGCCGCGTGACGGCGCAGGGTTGTGATCGACTGCTGTGCCCCCTGCAACTGGACTCCGGGCTGGGTAAGATCGAGAACACCGCCGAAGGCGTAATCGAGAGTGGCCGTCAGATCCGCCAAGAACCGGCGCTGCAGAACGAGCCGCACCCCGTTGGTGTTGAGATTCTGGCCCGCGAAGCTGAACGTGCCTGATGGAACATCGGGCAGCAGGAATCCGCCCGCAGCGGTGACCGCTCCAGTGCCCGTCAAGGCGGGGTCGACGACGCGGTCAGAAAACACCGCGACTTGCATGTTGTTCTTGCCGATTCTCCGCGAGAGGCTCAATTCCTGGTGGTGCGCGCGCTCGACCTTCGGGGTGAAGTTAAGCAGGCTGACGCGCGGATTGGAATCGCTCATATCCGCCGGCGCAGAATCAAATCCCTTGTCGGTCCAGCTGTCGGGGCGGGAAGTGGCGTACTCGTATTCCAGCACGGTATTGGGCGAGAGATGAACATCCGCCGTGCCGTAGGGGCGAACCGCAGTCACGTGATTGAGGAACTGAATGCTCTGCAGCTCGCTGCCGAATTTGAATTCCACGACATTGTTGAGAGTGAAATCGTCACCCGCAGAAAGCGCCAGATCCTGCAGGGCAGCGTTGTGCAGGTTCGGGTCGGAAGGCATGAAGCGGCGAACGGTGAGCGCCAGCGAAGGCTCTGAGCCGTCCGGCAACTTGTTCGTATAGGAGGTGCGCAAAACCCCTGCCGGCAAGTTGTCGCCATAGCCGACGTCGCCACTGAAAGCGAGGTGCCCGTCGGCAAAAATCGAACGCTCCAGCGTAAAGCCGGTAGTCATGTCCGATCCGCTGCCATAGCCGCCGGCGGCCGATCCTGCGACGAAGGACACGGTCCCGCTAATCTCGTGCGCAGACTGCTGCTGGTTCTCTGCCGGCAACGTCTCATCATGAAAGATGCGCACGGGAGGATCGTCAAACACGCGCAGAATGGGACGATTCGCGACCGAGCGCAACGTCCACTTCCAGTCATCGTCGTCCGGGGTGGTCCGAGGCGTTCCCAGTTGCATCACGCTCAACAGCGTGTTCAAAGTGACGTTAACGCTGACGGTAGCCCCGGGACCAAGGCCAATTCTTTCGCGCAGCGTGGGAAGAAATGAGGGCGCCGTAACTTTCAGCGTGTAGACGCCTGGCAGCAAGTCGGTGGCGGAGTAATGGCCGGCTCCATCCGTGAAGACCGTGAGGGTTCGATTGGCCGCGCCCAGAATCTGCACCACCGCACCCATCTGCCCGTTGCCGTCCGCATTGCGCACGTACCCGGAGATCACGCCCGGCCGGTCGCCGGCCCACACCGGTAGCGAGAATCCCAACAGAACGGCCCAAGTTCCGAGATCGCGCAGTTTCAACTTCGCCCCACCCCCTGGGGGGGAAATTGCAGGGAGTTACTCTACGGCAAACACCGCAGACGGATCAACGGTCTGCTTCGAAATATTGTCGTTCACCTTGATTTCGATCTTGTAGGTGCCGGGCTGCAGGTTGGCCGCGGAAATCGTCTTTTGCAACGTGACCTGTTCTCCCACATTGCCCATGGTTTCGGTGGATTCCACTTTCTGGACCACGGGCTTGTTCGTGGCCATGTTCACGATGTCGTATTCAAACGTGGCCGACGGTTTGTGGGTCTTTTCGTCTATGCCCAGGTTATAGACTTGCATCCAGAAATTCAGCTTCGGATCGCGGTCGCGCTTGAATAGAGCCGGCTTGCCGTCCGCCGGGGCCACGCGCGGCCGGACCTTGGTCGTGCCAATCACAAAGCTGCCGGTTCCGATCGTCTTGGTCGGCACCGGTTCCATCTGGTCGGCCACAATCAAGGTCGAGGTAGAAAGCTTCTCGTCGGAATAGTCCGGAACCACAATTCCGCGAGCCCACACACCCTTGCGGTCGCCATTCACATCTTTGACTGCGATGGCTAGTTTGTAGCGGCCCGGGCGAAGCGGTAAAGCTTTCCAGTACACGGACGCGTTCTCCGCCGTTCGCGGCAGAAGTTCGGCAGGGACGTCCACCTGCACGGTGTCTTCGAACGTCTGCACGACCTTGCCGGTCAGCGTGGAGAGGCGGCCGAAAATATTGACCGTTCCGCGCTGAATCCCGTCTTTATTGGCGAAAGTGATCTCGCGGTTCTTCATCTGAATCGTGACCGGCACCAGCACCGTGTCGCCGGTCACCTTGACAAAGTCCCAGCGCACGTCAAAGGGCATGGGATTGAGGATGACTTTGGAAGTGACGGCTTCTTCGAGATCCTTGAACTTGACGGGCGGCGCGGCCTGCAGCTTGGCAAACTGCTCCAGGCGGTCAAATTCCTTGCCCTGGATGTCGGCGTTCATCGGCCCGAGTCCCAGCTTTTCCAGACCGTTGCCCTGAAAGCGGGCCGTCTTGTTGGCCAGTCCCATCTGCTCGTAAAGGGTCAAACCGGCATTCGGAGTGTACAGCAGAGCGTCTTTTTCGGAACGGTCCAGCGTCATGTGATATTCGCCGCACATGCAGGTGTCAACGAATTCGATGATAATTTCCTGGCCAATGCCTTCAATGTAACGGTACCGCCAGTCTTCGAATGGATAAGTCGAGGTCTCGCCGCCGCCTTCTTCGATCGGCCGCTCGTAGGTTCCGCCGGACGGATGCGAATCAATCTCATCCGGCTTGCCGTACATGATGTAAATGCGGCCGCGGTCGGTCTTCCAGCCGGGAATGCCCGAAGCGAAGTGCTCGTTGGCGTAGGCGATGCGTGCGTAGTGCTCTTCCTTGTATTCGTTCTCTTCCGTGTCGGGTGTGGGATCGCGGCGCTGCCAGAAAGCTTCGATGAAGTTGTCGCGCTCTTCGTCGTTGGAGAGCTGCTTGAATGCGGCCCGTTCTTCGTCGGTGATGATCCAGACGACATCCTCGTCCAGCCACTTCCTGTATTGCGGGCTGACTTCTTTCTTGAATTCCTTTTCCTGCTGCTTTTTCTTCTTGGCGTCTACGGCGCGCTTGAGAGGATCGACGGCGTCGACAGGCTTCTGGGCGGCGGGTTGGGCAGACTGCGGGTTAGCAGCGCTGGCAGCGGATGCGTCGGCCGGCTTCTGGGCGGCGTCCTGGGCAAAGGCGCCATGGGCCCCCAGAGCCGTCGAAATCAACAAAACCGGTAGAAAAGACTTCCGCCAACCTACCCGAGCTACCCGGAACATGAGAGGGACTCCTGACCAGAACAACCGCCGTCGCCCATTTTAGGACGGTTGGTTTCTGGAAAGCAAGGTTAAGTCGTGCCCCGAGAATACATTAAAGCCGACCGCCACACCTCAATCTTTAGAAGCCGGCAGGCTCTTTCCGAGTTGCCTAAGCCAGACTCTCTTCTGACACATTGACGGTGGTTTGTTGCGCTCCGATGCAGGCTATAATGGCAGGTTCCGGGGGCGTCTTTAGAAGTCTCCCACCGAAACAGGGCGCGGATCACTTCTCGTTACTCTGGTTGTTATTCCTGAACGTTCCTGCTGACTGGGTAACCTTCGCCGGGAACTTTCCGGGTTCCGGCAGCGTAACAAAGAGTGTGTGTCCGTCACCCTGGCCGGGCCACTCCGCTTGAAAGGTGCGGCTGCGGAGCTGGGTTTCAACCGTGGGGGAAAAGGCCGCCCGGATGGTGACGGGAATCATGAAAATCTGGAAGAAAATCGCGATTGGCGCTGGGGTTGCGGTTGTGCTCGCAATCCTGGTTGCGTTCACCGTTCACCAAAGCAGCAAGAACGTCGTTACCGTGCAGACGGGAAAAGTGCAGCGCGAGGATCTGATGACCGTGGTCAGTGCATCGGGCGAGATCAAGCCGAAAATGTACGTCAATATCGGCGCCAACGCGTTTGGCAAGATCACGCACCTGTACGTGAAAGAGGGCGACCGGGTGAAGAAGGGCCAATTGCTGGCGCAACTGGAGAACGTGCAGCCCTCGGCCGACGTGAACGCCAATGAAGCGTCGCTGCAAGCAGCGCGCACCGACGCTCTTGCGGCCGATGCCGGGCTCAAGACTGCGCAGGCCGACCTGCTGCGGGCACAGGCCGACTACGACCGCAATAAACTCGACTGGGATCGCGCCCAGAATTTGTTCAAGGACGGCCTGATCTCCAAGTCAGACTTCGACAGCCGCAAGAATGCCTGGGCTACGGCCGACGCCGGATTAACGCAAGCGCAGGCCCGGGTTGCTCAAGCAAAAGCGCAGAAGGATTCCGCCGAGCGGCACGTGGCGCAGGCCGAGGCCACGCTGACCCATTACACCGACTTGCTGAAAAAGACTTCCTATCCCGCGCCGTTCGATGGGGTGATCACCAACCTTCCCGTGCGGGAGGGTGAGACGGTGGTCATCGGCATTCAGAACGCTCAGGGAAGCACGCTGATGACGTTGGCCGACATGTCGGTGATCACGGCCGAAGTAAAAGTGGATGAGACCGACATCGTGAATGTGCGCCTGGGACAACCGGCCGAGGTCACAATCGATGCCATCCCGAAGAAGGTGTTCCATGGAACGGTATCGGAGATCGGCGATAACGCAATCGTCCGCTCCAGCGGCGTCTCGACTTCGCAACAGGCCACCGCCAGTGAGGAAGCCAAGGACTTCAAAGTGGTGGTCAATTTGACCGATGCCCCAGAGGATCTGCGGCCCGGACTTTCGACCACAGCCAAGATTACGACTGCAACTCGAAGCAACGCTGTGGCCGTGCCGATCCAGTCGCTGACCCTGCGTACGAAGCAGCAGATCGAGCAGCAGAATAATCCGCCTGGATCAGTGCACGCCGCGGCGCCGGCAACGAGCGAAGCCGCATCCAAGAGCAAGAAGGAAGATGAAGTTCAGGGCGTATTCGTCATCCGTAATAAGAAGGCGATGTTCGCTCCCGTCACGACCGGCATTACGGGCACCACAGATATCGAGGTACTCGACGGCTTGAAAGAAGGTGACGAAGTAGTTACGGGAAGCTACAAGGTTTTGCGCACATTGCGGCCGGGCAGCAGCGTCAAAATCGACAATACGGCCCCCAAGAAAGAGGAAGAAGCTTCATAACGGAACGCGAACTGGCACGTCCAAAGAAAAGCCGGTCGGAGGGCTTAAGTCTGGGGAAGCAAGTCTCAGCACGAGTCAGGTCTCAGAAAGAAGGCAACGGAGCCCGCAGCAGAACTGAACCCCGAAGTGAAAGTACAAAGAACGGAGAGGTCAGTGGCACCGGACGAACCGAGGGAAAATCAGGAGAAACCTATGGCAACCGCAGAAGTCCTCAGCATACCCGCGCCAACCACGTCAACGCCGCCGGAATCGTGCATGATCGCGGCCGAAGATCTGTGGAAGACATACGACATGGGCTCGGAGCAGCAGGTGCACGCGTTGCGCGGCGTCAACCTGCGCATCGAGCGGAACGAATATGTCGCGATCATGGGTCCCTCCGGCTCGGGCAAATCTACGCTGATGAACTTGATCGGCTGCCTGGATACGCCTTCGCAGGGCAAGTACTGGCTCAACGGCCAGTTGGTCAGCGAGCTCGACGACGACGAACTGGCGCGCATTCGCAACAAGGAAATCGGATTCGTCTTCCAGACCTTCAACCTGCTGGCCCGCGCAACCGCGCTGCACAACGTGGAACTGCCGCTGATTTATGCCGGCGTTCCCACCGAGGAGCGGCTGGAGCGAGCCAAGGCCTCACTGACGTCCGTGGGTATGGAAACGCGCATGAATCACAAGCCCAATGAACTCTCAGGCGGACAGAGACAGCGCGTCGCCATCGCGCGCGCCTTGGTGAACAAGCCGTCTATCATCCTGGCCGACGAGCCCACAGGCAATCTGGACTCACAGACTGGCCTAGAAATCATGGCCTTGTTCGACCGCCTGCATGCGGACGGCAACACGATCGTGCTGGTCACGCACGAGCACGACATTGCGGAATATGCGCATCGCGTGATTCACATCAAGGACGGAGTGATCGCCAGCGACGAAAGCAAGAGGCCGCGTCGAAACTGAAGTCGGCATTGCCCTCCCCAGAACTTGAAGACATGAAAGCGCCCAGCCCCGCGGCTGGGCTTTTCTATTCTGCCAAGCGGCTGCTTATCTCTTCACCGGGCACCGCGGTGATCGCGTCCTCTTTCGGCGGCGAGAGCTCGGCGACGATCACTCTATCTCGACCTTCCCGTTTCGCGCGGTAGAGCGCGGCATCGGCCGCATCGAGCAATTCCCGGGGAGATGTGCCATGCTGCGGCAGTTCCGCAACGCCGACCGAAACCGTGATCATGCCCAGTGACTGGCCTTGGTGCATTACGGTCAGCTCGCGCAGCTTCGAGCGGATTCGCTCCGCCCGCGCCTGCGACGCCTTCAAGTCGGCCATGGGAAGGATGACGACAAACTCCTCGCCGCCAAAGCGGCACACGATGTCCTCGGCGCGAACGCTTTTCGCCAGAAACGCGGCCGTCTCGCGCAGCACGGCGTCCCCGGCGTCGTGGCCATAGGTGTCGTTGAAACTCTTGAAGTGATCGAGATCGAGCATCATGACGCCCAGAGCGCACTCCGAACGCACGGCGCGCCGCGTCTCGCGCTGCATCATTTCTTCGAGATAGCGCCGGTTGTAAAGGCCCGTCAGCGGATCGCGGATCGATTGCGTGCGCAGCGCTTCGCGCAATCGAACGTTGGCGACGGACAATCCCACCTGGCTGGCAAACGTGGTTTTGAACGACAATTCCGAGTCAGACAGGCTGGGCGCCTGGTCGGTCGCCTGAAAATGCAGAATGCCAAGTGCCTCGCCCTGGGCCAGGATTGGAATGCACAGATATGTGTGTTCGACTCCGGCGGCGTGTGCGCAGCGCGCAGTCGCGTCGCCCGCCACCACCAGGTGAGGTTGTCCCGTGCGCAGCGCCCAACACGCGTTCGCTTCAAACACTTTCACCGCTAGCTGGCAGTCATGCCATGATCCGGCCACCTCGGCCAGACTGCGCTCGGAGTTGAGCAGAGCCATGGCGCCGCGGCTCATGGGGAACACGCGTGGCGCAAAGCCGAGTGCGGCGGCGAAAACTTCGTCTTTGTTGACACAGCTCTGCAGGACTTCGCCCATCTTCGCCAGCAACGTTGCGCGCTGCGAGCGCTCGGTGAGTTCGCGCATCATCGTTTCGTTTTGCTCATCGAGTCGCCGCCGAGCTAGGTCCTTCTCCCACATTTCCTCCTGCAGCCGGGTATTGGCCGTGGCTAATTCTTCGGTGCGTTCGCGGATCTGCTCCTCCAGCACTTGCTGGTTGTGCTTCTGATCTTCAATGTCAGTGCAAGTGCCGACCCATTTGACCACTCGCCCTTGCTCGTCCCGAGCCGGGTTCGCCCTGACTAAGAACCAGCGATAGACGCCGTCGAAACGGCGCAGGCGATATTCGAATTCATAAGCGTCACCGGTGCGGACGCAATGCATCCAGCGCTCCATGCAGGGCGGCAAGTCCTCGGGATGCAGCACGTCCGTCCAACCCCAATCCTGGCCCTGCTCTTCGGTGAAGCCGCTGTACCGGTACAAGGATTCGCTGATGAACTCCACCGAGCCGTCAGGCCTGGCCGTCCACAGCATGGAGGGAATCGCCGCGGCCAGCGTTGGGAAGGAGAGCTCTGTTTTGCGCCCCGGTGACGCGCTTTGTCCGCCGCGCCAGCGGCGTGCAACTCGGGACCACAGCCGCAGAACGGCCGCACTGGCAGATCTGTCCAGTGCCAAGTAAGCCGCAAGCACAACGAATACAAGCGTCAGGATCATGGGCTGTGCGGCATGATTCGCGACGACCAGATTCGCGGACGTCAAGTTTCGGTAGAGCATTGCTGTGGCTGGCGTGGAATTGTCCCGCCTGACTAATGATCGGCAGAATCGATGTTTGTCGTATTAGAGGTCTCTAGTACAGAGGGGATGGCGCAGGGTCTCACGAATGGCCCCCAGGGAAGGGGCCTTGAATCAGGACTCCATCTGCGGAGTGTGAGTTCTTACTGCTGCGCCGGAGGGGTGACGGTCTTCACCGCTGCGGTGTCAGCCGGCCACACGGGCGCGGCGCCGGGTCCAGCAGTAAAGAAATTGTGGTCGTACAGGTTGCGATATATGCGGCCGGCGATCTCCGCGGCTTTGGGACCGAAGGTGGGACGACCGCCCTGCAGGAAGACAACGACCACCACGCGTCCCACGCTGGTGTTGGCATAGGAGGCGAACCAGCCAAAGCGCGTGCCGGCGTGCGAGCAGGTTCCGGTCTTGCCCAGAATCTCTTCCTCGTTGAAGTTGAGGCGCACGCTACGTGCCGTGCCGTACAGCACCGCGCCGGCCATGCCGTCTGAGATCTCAGGGATCAGTGGGGCAATATCGAGCTGCCGCTTGATGCGCGGCTGGAAGTCGGCCACCTCTTCCGGGGTCGTCGGATGCTGCAGATAATAGAGCGTTCCCCCATTGGCAATGGCTGCAACCATGGCGCCCAGCTGTAGAGGCGTCATGGAAACACCTTCGCCAAAAGAACACATTTTGCCGACGCCGCCGAGTTTGTCAGGAATCGCTTCATCGGGATATTCGCCGAGTTGTTCGCCCGGGATGTCGTAGCCGGCCAGTTCGCCGAGGCCATATTCGTGGGCGTAATACGCAACTTTCTCAAAACCCAGCTTGCGCCCGAGGGCTTCGAAGTACGCGTTGTTCGAGTGCGCCAGCGCTTCGGTCAGATTCATGGTGCTGCGGCGGCCGAGTGCGACTTCGGTGTCTTTCTGAATTAATCCCTCATTCAGTGCGGCAAGGGCAACGGAAAGCTTGATGGTCGAGCAGGGCTGCGCGCCGCTCGACAGCGCGAGCTTCTGATTCACCATAGCGAGTACGCGTCCGCTGGTGGGCTCGATCGCGACCACGGTGCCGTTCATGTTGCCGAGCGCATCCACCGCGGCCAGGCGCACGATCGGATCTTCACCAGCGGTGATGTCGCCGGCTGCGATGTCCTCGGCGAAGGAACTCTTGTGGAAGCGCTCGTGATAGCGCCGGTGCGCTGAGACTGCCGTGACCGCTGCGCTGCGGCTGCGCGCAAGATGATGGTAGCGGCGCCGCGTGCGCTGACTCTCGCTGATCCTTTGCGATGATGTCTTGGATTTTGTAGGGGTGTGCGTGATGTGCGCCGCCCAACTCACGCTCGTCAGCGGCAGACAGACCAGAAAACCAAAAATCAGACGAAAAAGACTCGTTCCCTTGAACATCTTCCTGACTTTGCTCCCCAGAATCCTAGGTGTTGTGATGCACTTGCGATGCCAGCGGGCGGTAACCACGCCCATTATCGCTCAACGTTGCGATAATACGAGACTTAGCTCGCGGCGGGCAACACTAAAATTTAGATCGCTGCCAACATTAATTTTCCTTTAACCCATTCTGGGACAGTCACATACGCGAAAATTACCTCGGTTCTAGCGCTTTCGGTAACCGGTTACCTGATTACCGGAAAGGTACTTCCCAGAGGGAAAGCATTTTCCTCAGCAGCGATGAGCGTTGAGCTGTAAGCAACTCACCAGATCGCTCATCAGTCGCTGCTCACTGCTCACGGCTAACTGCTCCTACATCACCTCGTTGCGCTTGCGCAGAAACGCCGGCACATCGAGATCGTCCGGCTCAAAATTCGAGGCCACGTTCGCTCCGATGCTTATGTTGGACAGCACGCCATCGCGGGTTATGTCGCGGGAGGGCTCGAGCGGAATCATGTCGGCGCTGGGGCGATCGGAAGCGTGCGCCGCTGGCGCATCGTCTTCGTAGACGCGATCATCTGTCATCGTGGCTTCGGCCATGGCGGTCCCAGACATGATGCGCTCCGGTTCGGGAATTGGCGTGCGCGGGCCAGGCGCCATCGGAAAATCGTCGTCGAGCGCTGCAGCGTGAGCTGACGAAAACGAAGTATGCATCTCGTGCTGCCGATGCCGCGCCGATGGCACTTCGCGAAATCCAGTAGCGATGACCGTGATCTTCACCGCATCTTTCATCTTCTCGTCCATGACCGCGCCGAAAATAATGTTGGCGTCTTCGTGCGCGGCGCTCTGGATGATCGAGCACGCCTGCTGCACTTCGGCCAGTTTCAACGACGACGAGCCGGTGATGTTGATGAGGATGCCGCGTGCGCCATCGATCGCGCCCGCTTCGAGCAGAGGCGAAGCAATCGCCTTCTGCGCCGCTTCAATCGTGCGTTTCGCACCCGCGGCCGAGGCCGTGCCCATGACCGCGTAACCCATGCCGGCCATGGTGGTCTTCACGTCGGCAAAGTCGCGGTTGATGATGCCCGGAATCGTGATGATGTCGGAGATGCCCTGCACGCCTTGCCGAAGGATGTCGTCGGCAATGCGGAAGGACTCGAAAAAGCCGGCGTCTTCAGCGACCGCGAGCAGCTTTTCGTTGGGGATGACGATGGTCGTATCGACCGACTCCATCAGTTCGGAGACGCCGCGCTCGGCCTGCTGCATGCGGCGTTTGCCCTCGAACGCAAACGGCTTGGTCACGACCGCGACCGTGAGCGCACCCATCTCGCTGGCGAGCGATGCGATGATCGGCGCCGCACCCGTGCCGGTGCCGCCGCCGAGACCGGTCGTCACAAACACCATGTCGGCGCCTTCGAGTGCCTCGATGATCTTGTCGGAATCTTCGAGTGCGGCCTTGCGCCCGACTTCCGGATTCGCGCCCGCGCCGAGGCCATTCGTCAGCTTCACGCCCAGTTGCAGCTTCACCGGCGCGTGGGACATGCGAAGCGCCTGCAGATCCGTATTGGCAACGATGAATTCGATGCCCTCCACGCCGGCATCAATCATGCGGTTGACCGCGTTGCCGCCGCCGCCGCCCACGCCGATGACCTTGATCTTGGCGTCGTTGCGCGCCTCTTCGTTGAAGCTGATGCGAATGGATTCTTTGCTCATGGATCACCGCCTGTTTCAAAGTTTCAACGTTTCAAGGTTTCAGGGTTCAAAGTTTCAATGTCCTTGAAACCTTGCCACTTTGAAACCTTGGAACTTTGCTCTTACGCTCCCACCAGCATTGCCTTCAATCTCGTTCCCCATCGGGTTTCTTGAAGTCCGCGCGCAATGCGGGCGCGCTGTCCGTAATTGATCATGCCGAGCAAGGTTGCGAACTCGGGCTCTGACAGCGTGGATGGCATCTTGGCTAACGGCGCCGGCCACGAAAGCCGAACCGCCCGCCGCAGCACAGACTCAGCCACGTCGAAGATGCCCGGCAGCCGCGAGGCTCCTCCGGTCAGCACCACGCCCGCGAGGCAGACTTCGTACATGCCGCTTTGCCGCAGTGCGTCGCGCATCATCTCGCATAATTCCCGCGCGCGCGGTTCGAGGATTTCCCCCACCAGCCGCTGGGGCAGCAGGCGCGACGGCCGGTCGCCGACGGAGGGCACCTCGACTTCGTTGCCTTCCGGAATGAGCGTGACGATGGCATTGCCATAGACTCGCTTGATTTTTTCCGCCTCGGAAAGCGGTGTGCACAGTCCCACTGACAAGTCGCTGGTGAAGTGATCGCCGCCGACGGGAACCACTCCTGTCCACGCCACAGCGCCTTGCTGGAAAACGATCAGTTCGGTCGATCCCGCACCGATGTCGGCGAGGCACACACCGAGCTCGCGTTCGTCGGCGCGGAGGACAGAATCGGCTGCGGCCAGCGGCTCGAATACGGTGTCATCAACATGCACTCCCGCCTTGTTCACCGCGGTGATGACGTTCTGCGTGGCGCTGGTCGCCGCGGTGACCAGATGCACCCGCACTTCCAGCCGCGCCGCCATCATCCCCAATGGATCGTGCACACCGGGCTGGTCGTCGAGAATGAACTCCTGCGGCAGCAGATGCAGAATCTCGCGATCGGCGGGCAACGGAATAGCCCGTGCCCGTTCGACCGCCTGTTTGATTTCGTCGCGCCCAATCTCCCGCGGACGCGTGCCCAGGCTGATGCCGCCGTGACTGTTCACCCCGCGCACATGCGCTCCGCCGATGCCGACGATCGCGTGCTCGACGGGCGCCTTGGCAAGATCCTCGGCCGCTTCGACTGCCTTCTGAATCGAGGCCACGGCCTTGTCCAGTTCGACGATCACTCCCTTGCGCGAGCCCCGAGAATCGGCCACGCCATGACCGCGATAGCGCAGGCCGGCGTCGGTGATCTCGGCGATCAGCGCGCATGTCTTCGCACTGCCTACATCAATTGCCGTTAAGAAATTTCCTTGCGGGTTCCCCATTGCGTTATGAATTCCCTGACGTCATGGATATTTCGTAATCAGTTGTTCCCTTCGTTCGTCGGCTTCCCGATCGCCGGACTCGGCTTCGATCCGGCACCCGCAGCGAGCGGCACCGTCTGCACCGGCTTTTTTTCTTCTGTTTTTGCGGCCGCCTTTGCGGATGCCGCCGGAGCAGGCGCGGCACTCGCCTTGGCAATCTGTTTCAGAGGGTTTTTCTGGACGGCTTTTTTCTGGGCCGCTGTGCTCTTCGCGTGAACGGCCTTTGCCTTCCCTTTCACCGGCTTCGCTTTCGCTGCCGGCTTCTTTCCCGATGCCGCGTCGAGCGTCGCCTTCGACAACTCGAATGCGGGCTTGGGCAGTGGCTTCTGATTCGGGCCTACTTTCGTCACAAGCGCCGCCGGCTTCACGCCAGCAGCCGCGGCCGCTTTTGCTGCCGCCAAACTCAATTGCGCCTCCTTCGGCGCGCCTTCCATGTCGGGATTCACGATGACCTGGTTGTCGTAGCGCAGATTCACCGACTCCAGTTTCTGAAATTGTTGGCGCCACTCCTGCGCGTGACTGATGTAAGTCTTGTAGCGATTCAGATAGTTGGTAGATCCCAGATGCACGAGTACATCGCCCGCTGGGTCGTTCACACGGACTTTCAGATCTTCAAGGTCAGAGAGATCCACTTCGCTCAGGTCCTGCGAGTAGCGCGCGCCGCTCGAATCGAGGTCGTTCACCAGCTCGGCATAAGCCTTCATGCGCGGCGCTCGCGTGGAGAGGGGCTCGCTCGGGTTCATCCCCAGAATTACGGGGAAGGAATATTTGTGGTTGCCGGTCAGCGACGCTTTCGGCAGATCCATCAGCGTGCCGCTCTGGTCGATCAGCTGAATGCGCGGCCCCACGCGCGCAAACGCCACCGGAGTGCGCTCGTGAATCTCCACGCGCAGGCGGTTGGGAACGAAGCGCATCACGCTGGCCGATTCCACCCAGGGAATCTGCTCGAGTTGCGCCTTCTGCTCCGCCAGCGGCACGAAGAAGATGTTGCGTCCGATGTCGGCGCCCATCACCTCCATGATTTGCGCCTTGGTGACGTTCTTCATGCCGACGATTTCAATGTTGTCGCTCGATTCGATGCGAAAACGCCAGGAATGCTCGCCGTAGTGGTAAAGCCCGGCCGCGACGAGCGCGGCCACGCACAGGATCGCCGCTGCTGCCGACGCCCACAGCAGGCCGTTCGCCGCCTTTTTCGGGAGGGCATTGCGGCGGGCGGAGACGCGCTTCTGCGCGCGCAGGAAAGGCGATTCCTCATCCATGTCGAGGTCGACCAAGCGCGCGTCGTCCAGCTCCACGCGCAAGGGCTCGTCACGAAGAAATTCAGGGCGCGCTGCGTCAGCGCGGGAATACTCCCCCTTGGGCGGGTACAACTCTTCCTGCAAAATGGTGGGACTCGCTTTCCGCGCCATCAGTCCAGGTCAGTTGTCGTCAGGGAATCGCTGAGCTTTTTTACTATAGTCGCATTTGGGATTCCGACCTAGACAAAAGATCGGCGTTTTGCACAGGCAGGAACCAGATCGCGCACCGGCACGTTGGTGTGGGGCACCGGCTTTGATCTCGGCACGCAGAAAAAGTTTGGACGCGGCTGGTTTTCCGCGCCCAGACTTCCCATGAGGCATAGCAAAGAGGCAAGCAAGATTTACCGGCGTCGAGCAGCAACTGCTAAACCGGCCCAGCGCCCGCAGCATCGACCTGGATCACTCGAACCGGAACGCGAAACATGGGCGGTCGGGGGACGCTGATCTTCACTCTAGGACAGACCACGGGAATTTTGACGTCGACCGGAACCTCGACCGGAACTACGACATCGGCGGGCACGCGCACATGAGCCGCCATTCGGGCCTCCATCTTCGCGCGCTGAGCTTCCATCCGAGCGCGCGCCCGGACCTGAAAACTCTGCGACCGAACCTCAACCTGAAGCCGTCGCCGCCTAATTCGGGGGAAAGTCAATGAGGCCGTGATGCGCAAAGCTTAAACCTGTCCCCACAAGTCGAGGTACAACGCCGCCCGATGTCTGGGTGGCGTTTTCTTTTGCCTTTGATGCCGAAAGGCGGCTTGGCCGTAACTTCTGTTATCAGGTGATTGCGCTCAACACCGAGGTCCGAACTTCGTCAACGCGTGCACCACAGGACTGTGATTTGGTCGTATCCTATGGCCATGCGCAACAAGCTCTTCGTTGTTGCTGCGGTCCTGTGCGTTAGCGTCTTTGCCGCCACCCAAACTGTAGCTTCCAATTTCCGCCCCCGCGCCTCAGACCTGGGTCTGAAAGTGGGCATCCTGCCGGCGGGACCGCTCAATGCAATCACCGATGTTTCGGGCGTCGAGGTCGGGCAGACAACGATCATCCGCGGCGACGACATCCGCACGGGCGTCACCGCGGTCGTGCCGCATCCCGGCAATCTTTATCAGGAGAAGGTGCCCGGCGCAGTTTTCGTGAGCAATGGCTTCGGAAAGCTGGCGGGATCGACGCAGGTGGAAGAAATGGGCAACGTCGAAACACCAATCCTGCTGACCTCGACCACAAGTGTGCCGCGCGTGGCGGACGCGGTGATCAGCTACATGCTGGCGCTGCCGGGCAACGAGGAAGTCCGCTCGATCAACCCGGTGGTCGGCGAAACCAACGACGGATATTTGAGCGACATTCGCGGCCGCCACATCACGCCCGACGACGTGTTTGCGGCCATCAAGAATGCCAAAGGCGGTCCGGTCGAAGAAGGCGCCGTCGGTGCGGGCACCGGCACCGTGGCTTTCGGCTGGAAAGGCGGGATCGGGACCTCGTCGCGCCGCCTGCCCGCGAGTCTCGGCGGATACACGGTGGGAGTTCTGGTGCAGACGAATTTCGGCGGTGTGCTTATGATTGCGGGTGCTCCAGTGGGCCAGGAACTCGGCCAGTATTACCTGCGCAAAGAACTTAGCCAGTCCGTAAATGGCGTGGGCGGCGAAAAAGACAGGGCGGATGGATCGTGCATGATGGTCGTCGCCACCGACGCGCCGCTCGACGCGCGCAACCTGAAACGGCTTGCCGCGAGGGCATTGCTGGGGATGGCGCGCACCGGAAGTTCCGGCTCCAACGGCAGCGGCGACTACGTGATCGCATTCTCGACAGCGCCTCAGGTGCGAATCCACGCGAGTGAAAAGTCGCTCACGCAGAGTATGGAAGTGTTGACCAACGACGCCATGTCGCCGCTGTTCGAGGCCGTGATCGAGGCGACCGAGGAAGCAATCTACAACTCGATGTTCAAGGCAACGACGGTGACTGCCAACGGACACACCGTCGAGGCGCTCCCGATCGACAAGACGGTGGTGATACTGAAAGAACACCGGGTGATCAAGTGAAGGTTCCCCATGAAGGCGCAAGATATGATGTCGCACGATGAAGTGGAAGCTTTAGCCCGCGAGCTGTTCGCTGCTCAGAAGACCGGGCAGATGGTTCCCGTTCCTCCTTCTTCCCGCCCGGGTTTTGATCTCGACGCAGCTTACGAGGTCGAAGCGCGGCTCAAGCAAATGCGCGAAGCCGACGGGCACAAAGCTGTCGGTCGCAAAGTCGGTTATGCGAACAAGGCCATGTGGCGGGTGCTCAAGCTGGAAACGCTGGTTTGGGCGCACATGCACGACGACACCGTGCACTACAGCGATCAGAACCGGGTCACGCTGCCGCTGGCGCCGGTTCGTTCTCTCAAAATCGAGCCGGAAGTTGTGTTTTGCCTGAAACAGCCGCTACTCTCCGAAGGGCTCGACGCCGCTGCCGTTCTCGCATCCACCGACTGGCTGGCAATGGGCTTTGAAATCATTGATTGCCCGTTTCCCGACTGGAAGTTTCAGCCCGGTGATTTTGTCGCGTCCTTCGGGCTGCACGCGGCCCTGGTGGTAGGAGAAAAGATTCCGGTCCAGCCGGCGACGATCCCGAAGCTGGCGGAAGAGCTGCCCAAGTTTCAGGTGCGCATGTACAAGAATGACGAGTTCGTGGAAGAAGGATCGGGCAAGAATTCATTGCGCAGCCCCGCGCTTTGCGTGGCTGAGTTGGCCGGAGCCATCCTGCGCCGCTTCCCAACGCAGCCGTTGACCGCGGGCGAACTCATCAGCACCGGAACGCTTACCAGTGGACATGCGGCCCAGAGTGGCGACCGGTGGACGGCTGAGATCACGGGGCTGACCTTGCCCTCCCTTACGCTGGTGATGAGCTAGCTGGCCCCCGCACTCTCCCGTTGCTTCAGCTTCTCGAGGAGCATCGGCCCCAGCTGCGAGACGCTGCCTGCGCCCAGAGTCAGGATCATGTCGCCGTCTTGCGCGCCCGCAGTGGCGGCATTCACCGCATCGGCAAAGGAACTCACGTACTCAGCGTTCTTTCCGCTCGCACGAATCCGCTGGGCGAGCGCCTCGCCGGTGATGCCCTCGATCGGTTTTTCGCTGGCGGCGTAAATGTCGAGCACGAAAAGCGAGTCGGCATCGGAGAACGCAGTCGCGAACTCCTCCATCAGATCGCGCGTACGGGTGTAGCGATGCGGCTGGAAGATGACATGAATCTTGCGAAATCCGAATTGCCTCGCCGCCGCCAGCGTGGCTTTTATCTCCGTCGGATGATGGCCGTAATCGTCGATCACGCTTACTCCGGCCGCGCACCCGCGCAATTGAAAACGGCGGTCCACACCGCGGAACTGCTCAAGCCCCGCGCGGATCAACTCGACGCTGATGTCGAGCCCGACGCCCACGGCAATGGCCGCGGTTGCATTCAGCACGTTGTGCACGCCTGGAACATGCAGCGTGAACTCGCCCAGATCTTCTTTTCGTTCCCCCGCTTTGCCGTAGCTTACATGAAAACGACTAAGCGGCCTGTCATTAGATGTCGTTTGCCCCACCCTTGTCCCTGCGTTGTTTGCTGGGACAGGGTGGGAGTGTTGAGTTTCAGCGGGGGTTAAAATTCGGATCAGAAAATCCGACCCGCGCTTCGTGCCATACGTCACCGTGCGCCGCTGCACCTCGGGCAGCAAGCGCCGCAAGAGCGGATCGTCATTGCAGGCGACGATCATTCCATAGAACGGCACGCGATCCATGAATTCCAGAAACGTTTTCTTCACGTCGCGCATGTTGCGATAGCAATCCATGTGCTCGCGGTCAATGTTGGTGACGACAGAGAGAATTGGCGACAACTTCAAGAACGACCGGTCGCTCTCGTCGGCCTCGGCGACCAGATACTGCGACTTGCCCAGCCGTGCGTTCGACCCCATTGCATCCACGCGGCCTCCGACCACGACGGTGGGATCGAGCCCGCCCGCAGCCAGCACCGCCGCAACCATGGAAGTTGTCGTGGTCTTGCCGTGCATCCCGGCGATCGCGATGCCGTACTTCAGGCGCATTAACTCCGCCAGCATCTCCGCTCGCTGAATGACGGGAACGTGCAGCTTGTGCGCCTCGGTGACTTCGGGATTCTCGCGAGCGATTGCCGAACTGGTCACGACAACTTCCGCGCCGGAAATGTTTTCGGCGCGATGCCCTTCGAATGTTGTCGCGCCCAGACTCGCCAGCCGCTGCGTGACCGGGGAAATTTTCAGATCCGAGCCCGAAACCTTGTAGCCGAGATTCAGCAGCACCTCGGCGATGCCGCTCATGCCGATGCCGCCGATACCTACGAAATGAATGCGTTGAATCTTGGCAAACATAGGTCAACTGCTTCGCCGCGGATTTACGCGGATGAGCATGGATAGGTCAAACAAAGCGAAGGAAGAAAGTATCCACGAATATCCGTGCTAATCCGTGGCCAATTCTTCAATCCCTGCAAGTTTCGCCGCCATCGCCGCGATATCCCGCGCGGCATTCGGATGCGCTAGTTGCCGCGCCGCAGCGCTCATGCGCTGCAATCTCGCCGAATCTTGCAGCAGCGCTGCGATGGTCTCCGCCAGCCAGACGCCTTCCAGCTTCGATTCCTCGACGACGACCGCCGCGCCGTGCCGGGCGAGCGCTTCGGCGTTCACGCGCTGATGATCATCCGCCGCGCGCGGAAACGGCACGAAAATCGCTGGCTTCCCCGCTGCCGCAATCTCAGCAACCGTGCTCGCGCCTGAACGGCAGACAACCAGATCCGCCCGCAAGAATGCCCCCGGCATATCCTCGATAAATTTGAAAATCTCAAACGTAAAACCGGCGGACGCGGAAGGCGCAGCCGCAACCACCTTTTCATAAGCCGCCAGCGCGTCATTATAGTCACGCTCGCCCGTTTGATGAATGATGTGAATCCCCGGCGCCTCGCGCTCGAGCACATGCAGACAGCGAAACATCGCCCGATTGATGGCATGCGCACCCTGGCTTCCGCCGAAGACGAGCACAGTCGGCATTCCGCCGCGCTTCGGTGCAATCTCGAAGAACGCCTGCCGCACCGGAACGCCGGTCACCTTCCCATGACGAAAATATTTCGCCGTCTCCTCAAAATGCACCGCGGCTGCTGAGACAAATCGCGCCACAACCCGGTTGGCGAATCCCGGCACCACGTTCGGCTCGAACGCCAGCGTGGGGATGTGCTTCATCACCGCGGCCAGCATGGCCGGACCGGAGGCATATCCACCCACGCCAATCACGACATCCGGCGCGAATTCATTCAACATGCGTCCCGCGTCCCAGAGCGCGCGCGGCAGATCGAACGCCGTTTTCGCGCGTGTCATCAGGCTGACATTCTTCAGCGCTCCGACGCGCACCAGTTGCAGCGGAAATCCCGCCGCGGGAACGAGGCGATTCTCAATTCCGCGCGCTGTGCCAATAAACAGGCACTCGGCGCCATAACTTTTCTTGAGTTCGTTGGCGATGGCCAGCGCCGGGATGACGTGCCCGCCCGTCCCGCCTCCCGCCAGGATTGCGCGCATGAGGTGAGTCATTTACTCATTGAATCATTGAATCATTGCGCCATTCCGTCAATGGCTTCAACGACTCATTGGCTTAATGGCTCAATGACTCAATGAGTTTCATTCTGCCTGCTTCGTAATGTTCAGCAACACGCCCACGCATGCCAGCGTTACAAACAGAGACGACCCTCCATACGACACGAGCGGCAGCGGAATGCCTTTAGTGGGCATCATGCCCAGCACCACGCTGATGTTTATGAATGCCTGCAGCACCACCATGCTGGTGATCCCGACCGCGAGGTAGCGGCCGAACAGGTCATCCGTGCGCCAGGAAGCGCGCATGCCGCGCCACAGAAAAATTGCGAACAGCGTGACCACAAACATCGCGCCGACCAACCCGAGTTCCTCGGCGGTCACCGCGAAGATGAAGTCGGTATGCGGCTCGGGAAGGTAAAACAATTTCTGCTTGCCTTCCATCAATCCCGTGCCGGTCAGGCCGCCGGTGCCCACCGCAATCAGTGACTGAATAATGTGGAAGCCGGCTTTCTGGCGGTCGGCGTAGGGATTGAGAAACGCAAGAATGCGGTCGCGCCGCCAGGCCACGCGAAAAATCAGAACATAGAGTGGCAATAACGACGCACCCAACGCGTAGGCGAAATACCGCATGCGCAGTCCCGCGACATAGAAAATGCAGGCCGCAATTCCGGCGCAGGCGATGGCCGTGCCGAGGTCGGGCTGCAGCACGATCAGTGCGAGAAACACCAGCACGGGCGCGGCTGCCGGCACAACCGTGTTGCGCAGGTCGTCCATCGTTTTGGCGCGGCCTTCGAGAAAGTAGGCGAGAAAGAGAATCAGCACCGGCTTGGCCAGTTCCGAAGGCTGAAACGAGAAGCCGCCGGCGTGAATCCAGCGATGCGTATGGTGCGAGCGGTCGAGAAAGAAAACCGAGATCAGCAGCAGCGTGGTGACGCCCATGAACGAAAACACCAGCGCCGGATGCTTGTAGCGGCGGTAGTCCACGCGCATGGCGACGACCATGGCCGCCAACCCGGCCACGGCCCAGACCAGTTGCTTCAGCAGGAATGCGTAGGGCGAACCGAAGCGCTCTCCGGCCATCACCGCCGACGCCGAAAACACCATCACCAGCCCGAGAAACACCAGGAGCATGGTGACGGTAAACAGCCAGCGATCGACGCTCACCCGCTTCGCCATGGGAAATTTATTTCATCATGGCGCCGGGCGGGGGAATTGCTGATTGTTAATTTCGGATTGTTGATTGTTTTGGTACGGGAGAGCTTTTCACCACGGAGGCACAGAGCCACGGAGAAGACTCGGGCGTTCTTGGCCGGAACTGTCAGTGGAGATCGGCGCCCGCCAGACTCCAGCCGCGAAGCGGCGGAAGATGATAGCCGGGGGCGCAAGCCCCGGGTAGGCGTGAGAAAAATGGAACCAAGTGCCGTCAGGCACGGCACGAATCAGTGGAATCCCACCCCACAGTCACAAATTTCTCCGGCATTGATCCTCAAATGACACTCCACATCTCTCCAACCTGGAGGCACGCCATCTGCGGGTTCTGGTCCTACCTCGTAATGGCCCGGTGGTAAACCGATAACATCGTAAACACCATGCTCATCTGACTCTACAGTTGTGATACCAGCTGGTCCCCGAATAAAAACCTTGGCGTGCGCTATCGTTTCCCAACGATAAGTGTCCCAGTCAGAAGAGGATGAAACATGAACTGAACGCTCCGTACGACCCATAATTCGGGTTCCATTTTGCGGCGAGCCATCACGAAGGACCCGCAAATCAATCTCAGAATCGGCCAGTGGTCCTGTCCGAGTGCAAAACGTTTCATAGATCGGCAGAAACCGGGTTAATGAACCGGGCAGGCGGCGTCCATCCACGAAATCGATTTCGCCACGCGGGAATGGATTTTTAGGCACTCCCGTGTACCCGATCAGAACTACCAGCTTCCTATCCCACAATGGCAATCCCCAAAAGTGCTTGTGAACCCACGCGAGCGACCAATATCTGCGTGGGCTGGGTATCTGACTGTCTGGTCCCCACAGTTTTCCTGACCGCAGAATTCTAGCAATAAATACAGCCTGATCCGGCTCCTGCTGTTTGGTGAATGGTTGTGGCCGATTGTGGCATTCGTTACTCCAGATGGTCGTGAAATCGAACGTCGCCGCGCCGATCGCAGTCGCCAACAACAAGCAGAAGAGGAGAGCAGCCGTCTTTCCAACAGAAAGTGGCTTCGAGATGATTATCGGCCAGTTGGTGCGGTCCCTTATACACCAGAACACCCCAGGCACGATTAGCAGACAAATCGCCGGAAGGAGTGGCCACGGTAGCGAATACATCATATCTTGATAAGCACGCCAGTGTTCTGGTTTGCCGTGAATACTCCAGTAGGCAAGCCAGATCCCGAGCAATGCAACCGTAGCCTGGAAGAGTGAAGCAAGCCAGCTACGGTGTCGCAACGCAATGTAAGTGGCAGCCAGACAAAGTATCGGGAGCAATAGCCGACGGAAGACCGGAATCCAGTCCGACCATCCAACACCAAATGCTGGACCTGGCACGGTGCCGACATAGGCAATCCACCAACAACTGCCCAGAACACTCAACAACACAACAGTCCAGCTAATCGCCTTCTTCATTGCCACGCCAGCCCCTTGACTATCTCCTTGAACACCTGCCCACGGTGTTCGTAGTTCTTGAACTGATCGAAGCTGGCGCAAGCGGGGGCCAGCAGGACCACATCTCCCGGCTGCGCCACGGCGTGCGCCCTGCGGATGGCGTTCTCTAATGTTTCGGCGTGAACCAGTTCCGGGCCACCGTTTTTTGCTGAAAGAATCTGCGACTCGATCTTCGCCGCGGCGGCGCCGATCGTGTACACGCGCTTCACGCGCTGGCGCAGCAGGTCGTTGAGCACGCTGTAATCGCTGCCTTTGTCTTTGCCGCCGAGAATCAGGTGAATGTTTGCCGGAAATGACTCGAGCGCCTTGATGGTCGCATCCACGTTCGTGGCCTTTGAGTCGTTGTAGTAGTCCACACCGCGGACAGTCGCCACGAACTCCAGGCGGTGCTCGACGGCTTTGAAGTTGCGCACGGCCTGACGAATTTTCTCTGGGGCGCAGCCCATCAGCGCGCCGGCGCACACTGCAGCCAGCACGTTCTCCAGATTGTGCGCGCCCTTCAGCGGAATTTCTGAAACCTGCAGAATCTCTCGCTGGCCCTTGCCGTCGCGGAACACGACGTTGCCCTCGCGCACCCATGCGCCCCGCTCAACTTCTCTCTGGCGGCTGAACCAGAACACCTGTGCCCGAGTGCGTGCGGCCATCGCCATACAGGTCGGGTCGTCGGCATTCAGCACGGCGAAGTCACTCGGCTGCTGATTTTCAAAGATGCGCGCCTTCGCGTCGGCATAGACCTCAAAGGTGCGATGCCGGTCGAGGTGGTCCGGCGTGACGTTCAACACGGCCGCAATTTTCGGGTGGAAGGTCCGAATCGTCTCCAGCTGAAAGCTTGAAACTTCGAGCACGATCACCGTCTCCGGCCGGGCGCGTTCCGCCAGCGAAATGGCCGGCGTGCCGATGTTGCCGCCGACGAGAGTGGGAAGTCCCCCGGCCGTTAAGATTTCACCCGCGAGCGTTGTCGTGGTCGTTTTGCCGTTAGACCCGGTGATCGCGACAATCGGCCCGGGCAGGAACTGCGCCGCGAGTTCGATCTCGCCGATTACGGGTTCTCCTAGAGAGCGCGCCTGATTCAGCAGCGGCCCGTCCACAGGAACGCCGGGGCTGACAACGATCAAATCCTGACCGCGAAATGTGCGCTCCCCGTGGCCGCCGGTCTCAACCGTAATGCCATGATCGAGCAGCACCGGAATTTCGTTGCGCAGTTCGTCGCCGGTCTTGGTATCCGAGACCGTGACTCGCGCTCCGCGAGCCTTCAGGAACAACGCCGATGCCACCCCGGATTTGCCGAGGCCCACCACCAGCACGCGTTTTCCTTTCAGTTCCATGAATCTTTCAAAGTTTCAAGGTTTCAAAGTTTCAAGGCCCTTGCTTGAACCTTTGAACCTTTGAAACCTGCCTTATCGCAGCTTCAAAGTCGTCAGCGCGAACAGCGCGAACACCAGCGACACAATCCAGAAACGAACAATCACTTTCGATTCCGACCAGCCCAGCAGCTCGAAGTGATGATGGATCGGCGCCATCTTGAAGATCCGTTTCTTGCGCAACTTGTACGAGCCGACCTGGAGGATCACCGAGAGCGCCTCAATCACGAACACGCCGCCGATGAACGGCAGCAACAGCTCCTGCTTGATGATGACGGCGACCGTTCCGATCGCGCCGCCCAGCGCCAGAGATCCCACGTCTCCCATGAAAACTTCGGCCGGATGCGCGTTGTACCAGAGAAATCCGATGGCCGAGCCAACCATCGCTCCGCAGAAAATCGTCAGTTCCGCCACCTGCGGCATGCGCTGCAATTCCAGATACGTGGCAAACGTCGCGTGGCCGCTCACGTAAGTCAGCACGGCCAGCGCGCCGGCAGCGATCACCGTGCAACCGATCGCGAGACCATCGAGGCCGTCGGTAAGGTTCACCGCATTGCTCGAGCCTACGATCACAAGCGCAACAAACGCCATGAACGGCAGAAACGCCAGAAACCACAAATGCCGGGCATGCTCTAGCGACTGCACAACCAGATCTGGATGAAACTGCTTGAAGAAGGGCACAATCAGCCGCGTGGAATACATATTGTAGGTCTGCATGGCGATCAGCATCGAAGCCACAACGATTGCCGTCGCGATCTGCAGGCCCAGCTTCGCCCGCGCGGTAAGGCCCAGGTTTCGGCGGTGCGTCACCTTGGTGTAATCGTCCGTGAATCCGATGGCGGCGAAGGCGCAAGTTGAGAAAACTGCGATCCACACAAAACGGTTGCTCAGGTCGGTCCAGAGTAAAGTCGGGACCACGATGGCGATGACGATCAGCAGCCCGCCCATGGTGGGCGTGCCGGCTTTTTTCTGATGCGCCTTCGGACCCTCTTCGCGAATGTATTGTCCGATTTGAAATTCGCGCAGGCGCCCGATTACGAGCGGGCCCACGATCAGCGCGGTAAACAGCGCAGTCAAACTCGCAAAGGCGGTGCGGAAGGTGACGTAGCGGAAAATGCGGAACGGCGCAACGTAATGTTGCAGCTTCAAGTACAACAGCCAGTAGAGCAATCAGCCTCCGAAAACAGCCGTCAGCCTTCAGCCCTCAGCCTTCAGCCACGCGCGGGAAGGGCACGGCTTCAGCCGTGCCGTTAGTCGCCGAAAAATATATGCGGGCTTCAGCCCCTGAGAGCTTTGAATTTTTCCAGTGCCTTCTCGAGCTTCACGCCGCGCGAAGCTTTCAGCAAGACGACATCGCCGTCGTGCGCCTCACGCGCCAGCCATTCGCCGGCCTCCTCGGGCGTGGCGACGCACTCAGCCCGCATGCCCGCCTGCTGTGCACCTTCGACCATGGCCTTGGCCAGGCCGCGCACACCGAGGAGGACATCGATCTTCTTTTCTGCTGCGTGCCGTCCGGCAGCGCGGTGCATCTCCTCGCCCGCCGGACCCAGTTCCAGCATTTCTCCCGCCACCACGATGCGCCGCGTCGCATTCATCGCAGCCAGCGCATCGATCATGGCCTGCAACGCCTTCGGATTTGAATTGTAGCAATCGTTGACGACCGTGATGTTACCCAGTTGGACGACCTGTCCGCGCTTGTCCGCGGGCCGAAGTGTCGCCAGCGCTCCGGCAGCTTCGGCGAGAGTCAACCCGCGAGTCAGTCCGACTGCCACTGCCGCCAATGCATTCATCACGTTGTGCTCGCCGACCAGCGGCAAGCGAACCGGCGCAGTCCCCGCCGCAGTGACCACATCAAACATTGAGCCTTCCGCGCCCAGGGATTGAAGGTTCTCGGCCCGCGCGTCAGCAGTCACCTTCGTTCCGTACATGATGACCTTGCCTTTGAAATCGCGGCCAAACTGCGACACGTACTCGTCGTCGGCGTTGAGCACAGCTGTTCCGCTTGAGGGCAGCGACTCGATCAGCTCATACTTCGCACGCGCGATGCCCGCAATCGAATCGAAAAACTCCAGGTGCACGGGCGCAACGTTCGTCACCACACCGATTTCGGGCTGCGCAATCTTTGCCAGTGCCCGAATCTCGCCCGCGTGCGACATGCCCAACTCGATCACGGCGACATCGTGCTCGGGCTCGAGCTTCAACAGCATCAATGGCAGTCCAAAATGATTATTGAAGTTGCCCTCGGACTTGAGCACGTGAAACCGCGAACTGAGCACGTGCGCAATCGCATCTTTCGTCGTCGTCTTTCCCGTCGACCCCGTGACGCCCACCAGCGGCTTGCCCCACAGCTTGCGCACCGCGGTGGCAAGTGTCTGCAAAGCGGCCAGCGTGTCGTCGACCACCAGCAGTCGATTCGTCCACGAGTAACGATGCCACTGATCCTGGCGGACAACGGCAGCCACGGCGCGCTTTTCCAGCGCGTCACTTACGAAATCGTGCCCGTCGAACCGCTCGCCTTTGACAGCAAAAAACAGCTCGCCCGCGCCGATGGTGCGCGAGTCAATGGAGTAGCCCTCAGCCACTCCCTCGCGATAGAAATCTTCCGCGGCCGAAATAAACTCGCCGATCTTCGCCAGTGGCAGCTTCATAGTTGACCGCCTGCGACTGCCTCGCCTTCGAATCCAGCCGCACGCAGAGCCTCGCGCGCCACGTCGACATCATCAAAGGGAAGCGAGCCTTCGCGCGTCACCTGCACCTTCTCGTGTCCCTTCCCGGCAAGCACCACAATATCGCCCAGCCGGGCTTCCCCGATCGCCAGCGCAATTGCTTTGCGGCGGTTGGGTTCCACGCTGTATGTCACGCCGGTTTTCTGCAGCCCCACCAGCGCGTCGTTGATGATGGCCAGCGGGTCCTCGCTGCGTGGGTTATCGGACGTGAGCACCACGAAATCGCTGCCGCGCCCGGCGGCCTCGCCCATCAGAGGACGTTTGGCGCGATCGCGGTCACCGCCGCAGCCGAACACAGTCAGTACCCTTCCGGCCCCGCCGCCGCGCGAGACGAATTCGCGCGCCAGCGCGGTGAGATTTTTCAACGCATCGTCCGTGTGGGCGTAGTCCACCACCACCGTGAATGGCTGGCCGCAATCGACGCGCTGAAATCGCCCGGGGACATGCGAAAGACACTCCACACCGCGCGCAATCGCTCGCGATTCGCACCCACGCGCGTAACAAGCCGCGGCTGCGGCCAGGATGTTGTACAAATTCACACGTCCGATGAGCGGAGAGAAAATGGCAATCTTCTCCTGCGGCGTGATCAGGTCGAAACGAGTGCCGTGCGGCCTGATGTCCACATTTTCGGCATGGAAATCCCCGCGCTCCCATGCGTAAGTCAGCACGACTGCACTTCGCTTGCGGCTGAACTCCGCCAGCTTCGCGCCGTATTCATCATCAAGATTCGTTACCGCAACGCGCGGCGGGTCGGTACCGCATCCTTCAAACAGAACGCGCTTCGCAGCAAAATATTCGTCCATCGTTTTGTGATAATCGAGATGGTCTCGGGTGAGATTGGTGAACACGGCCACATCAAACGGAACTCCGTAGACCCGCTGCTGCGCCAGGGCGTGGGAGGAGACTTCCATAACCGCCTCGGTCGCGCCCTGCCCGAGCGCCTCGCTGAAGAGCCGCGCCAATTCGAGCGCTTCCGGTGTGGTGTGCGGCGCGGGATACACGCGCCCTGCCACATGGTATTCGATGGTACCGATCAGCGCGCTCTTGCGCCCGGCCGCCGCCAGGATCGACTCGACCAGAAAAGCCGCCGTGCTCTTTCCGTTCGTGCCGGTAATCCCTGTAATCGCGATCCGCTCTGCCGGACGCCTGTAGAAATTCGCGCTCACGCGCGCCAGGGCCCGCCGGCCATGCGGCACAACCGCCCAGGCCACTTCTTCCCGTGGCGGTTCAACGGGAGAATCGGTAACCACCGCAATCGCGCCGGCTCGAATGGCCGCGTCAATGAAGCGATTGCCGTCCGAACTCTCCCCGCGCATCGCCACAAAGAGGCTGCCCGGCTTCACCCGGCGCGAGTCATATTCCACACCAGTGACGTCCGGGTTCCCGTTTACGGCAAGAACCTCCGCGCCATCCAGCAGATGTTGGAAGGTCATTGATCAAAATTATAGGACAGGAGAAGCAGTGGTCAGTGGCTGGTGGCTACAGGCCAGTCGTCAGTGCCGGTCGTGGCGATCTTAGAATTTCCTTATTGGTTTAAGGCCATCGGCGAAGGCCGTACCGGCCACTGCCCAAACCACTGATCATTAGCCACCTGTGATTACCTCCGTCACGTTCCATCCACCCGGCCTGCACGCTAGATTGAACTTATGAGCACCGGAACCGGACCTGCCAAGTATCGCTGCGCACAATGCGAAAAGACCGAGAACGAGTGCGAGTGCGAAAAGTATTGCTGCCTCTGCCAGTCTGTCATTGACATTCGCATCTGCGCTGATGGCCTCATGTATTGTGCCCCCTGCCGCGAAGCCTGCGATTACAAGACTTCGGATTAGCTGAGAAACGGCCGCCCCAGGTTTCGGGGTTCAACGCCAGCCGTTATTTCCCCCATTCCCCATTTCACAACGGGATTGTGATCCGCTCCCTGTTGGTGGCAAATTAAAATGTCCGGTTTTTGTAGCAAGTGAAATGTCCGGTTTAGGTTAATAGCCAGCCGCCGTCGAGGCTGTGGGAAAGTGGGAATCCCGCGGTGTTTGCGGGATTTCCAAGCGAGGTGGGAAAGTCGGGTTTTGGACTTTTCCGCCTCGCGTCTTTTCCACAGCCCCACGCGCGCCGATTTTTTCGTTTTCTAGCGGCACCCCTGTCGCGCTGTAGTACCCCAGACTCTGGGGGCCGTAGGTGATCGTGAACGTTCCATCTAAGTGCTGGTGCACAGTGACCGAACAGCCAGCCAGGGTGGCGCGCCAACGTACCCGTTCAATCTGCAAGCTCAGGTTCTGAATACTCACCGTGTTATCCCGGTTCACGGTACGTTCGAACTGCAGCGCGAAGATCAGATCCAGATCTCTGCTGGAGCGGCGCACAAAGGCACTGCCACGCTGCGCAGCCGGAACTTGAAAGCGAGCATTGAACTCGCCGATGTAGTGCTCGCGCAGAAAGCGATTGGCTGCCTCCAGAGTGCGGATCCCGCGCAGCCGCAGTTCCTGCGGCAGGCGTCCTTGCCAGGTGCCGAAGTTGCGTTCCGAACGGCCACGGGCTTGCGGCGAATAGGCGGGAATCATCTGCACTCCCAGCTCGCGTAGCGCACGGCCGACTTGTGTCAGCCGGTGGGGATCGATCTTGCCTCCCGCCTTCGGGGTCAGCCAGAAATGACTGCCGCGATCGCTGTACAAGGCGCAGAAAACTCCCTTGCGCTCGATCACTTCCTTCAGCCCAGCCATCACCGTCAAGGTCGATTCGTCTTCGACCAGTTGCGCGTAGTAGATCTCGCTGGTGGCATCGTCCAGGATGACGATCAGGTCGTACCAACGTTCGTCCTGAAACCACTGATGATGGCTCCCGTCGATGTGCAACAGCATCCCCGGCAACGGCCGCCGTGGTCGACGCTTGCGATGTACACCCCGCTGGCGCTGCCGCGCCACCAGTCCGGCCCCTTGCAAGACTGTCTTCACCCAGCTGTAACTCAGCTTTATCGCATGCTGCTCGCGTAACTTCTCGTGAAAATGCCGCACGTTCAAATCGAAATACTTCTCCCGATACAGGGCCAGCACCTTCTCCACCGTCGCGTAGGGCACGCGCTTGGGGGAGGGCTGGCCTCGACGCTTGTCGAACAGACTTTCATAGCCAAACTGCTCATACCGTTCGCGAATCCGCCGCAGATGCCGGTCGCTAAAACCCAGGATCTCGGCCGCTTGCCACCACGTGATCTTCTTCGCCATTGCCCGCAAAATCACTTCCTGTATCTTCATCGCCCGCTCCATGGCGGTCTTCAAGTAGGAGTCCATGCTTGGCATGGTCTCCTACTCTCACCGCCCGAAAAGCGGACATTTCATGTGCTAATTCCACCGGACATTTGATGTGCTAACGACA
>JASHPH010000224.1 GCA_030038255.1 Candidatus Sulfotelmatobacter sp.
CTAAGCTTCAAGCATATGCCGAGGGTGGGACATGGCTGAAACTGAAGTGACGGCCCACATTCCGATGCTTTTCTGGTCAATTAGCGAAAAATCCCGGGACGGCGAGGGCCGTCCCGTCCTATTTCCCATCGAACAACTTACTCCAGCACGAAAATATTCTTCTTCGCGCACATCTCTTTCAGAATTTTCGGCCACACCGTCACGCTGACTTCGCCCAGATGCGCCTTGCGCAGCAGCAGCATCAGGGTGCGCGACTGCCCGATGCCGCCGCCGATGGAGAGCGGAATCTCGTTGTTGATGATGGCCTGGTGGTAAGGGAAGCGGAGATTGTCGAGCAGGTGTGACATCTCCAACTGCCGGCGCAGGGTTTCCGCATTTACGCGAATGCCCATGGAACTGAGTTCGTGGCGGCGTTCGGTGACCGGATTCCACACCAGAATGTCGCCATTCAAGCCGTGCGTGTCGCGGTGGGTTTCGGCGCTCGTGTCGGTGATCCAGTCATCGTAGTCGGCGGCGCGCATTTCGTGTGGATAGCCGTCTTTGAGCGGCCAGCCGATGCCAATAATAAAGATCGCGGGATACTTCTGCAGAATAATGGTCTCGCGGCGTTTGCGCGGCAGATCGGGATACATCGCCAGAAGCTCTTCCGCGTGGATGAATGTGAGTTCGTCGGGAAGGTTCGGATAGCGCGGGTTGCGCAGCTCAGGAAACATCTCCTGCGCGAACTTCTCGGCTCCGACCAGAACTTTCCAGATTTTTCGCACGATCGACTTCAGGAACTCGAGATTGCGCTGCTCCGGCGTGATGACCCGCTCCCAGTCCCATTGATCGACATAGGCGGAGTGGTCATGATCGAGGAAATAGTCTTTGCGCACGGCGCGCATATCGGTGCAAATGCCTTCTCCCGTGCGGCATTCGAACTGCTTGAGGGCCATCCGTTTCCATTTCGTGGCGGCCTGCACGACCTGCGCGTCGATGGGATGCTGGTTGCGGTCATTGGAAATGTGAAACTGGATCGGCGTGCGGGAGCCGTCGCGGTCGAGCATGTCGTTGACGCCGCTTTCCGCGTCCACGATCAGCGGCACCTCGACCATCATCAGGTTGAGTTCCTTGCATAGATTGTCTTCGATATAGCGCTTTACGTGAAAAATCGCCTTCTGGGTTTCCTTGGGAGTCAGAAAGGGATGGTAGTCGCGAGGAAGGATCTTCTCGATCTCATCATAGTTCCCAATGCCCGGGCCGGCCAGGTCGGCTTGCTTTGCTTTATTGTCTGGGGGACAACTTGCTACTTCTGGATCAGATTCAACTGAGAGGCTGCTACTCGGTGCATCCTCAAAGAAAAGGCTCATAGTGCGGGACTCCTTGGGGACGGGCATTTAACGTCGGGTGCGACGCCGGCCCATCCATCCATATTGAATGGCGGGAGTGGGACGGACACTGTGATTGGGATCACGAATAGATGTGCCGTGAATAACAGCCTCGCTGCGGCACCAGGCCAGCCGCGGCATGCGAGTTCCGTGTGTTAGATTTGAAATTCTTCTATGAAACATGTTGGCAGGTGGGCTTTGGACGTAGCGGCCTTGCGCGGCGTGGAGTACGCCGATGTCCGAGTCCTGGCCCAGCGCAGCCGAGCGCTTACCACCAAGAATGGCAAGGTCGGCAGCGCCTCCGACGCCGAATCGGTCGGCATGAACGTGCGCGTTCTCGCCGACGGGGCTTGGGGATTCGCAGCCTCGGCCGAGCTGGGACGTGGCGCAGTCGAAGCCACCGCGGCACGAGCGGTGGAGATTGCGCGTTCCTCTGCGCGGGTAAAGCGCGAGAACGTGCGCCTGGCACCGGAAAAGCCGGTCGTAGCCGAGTGGACCACGCCCTTCAAAATCGATCCATTCACGGTTTCGGTCGAGCAGAACATCAAGCTGCTGCTGAAGATTGATGAAGAGTTGCGTGCCGTCAACGGCATCACTCTGGCCGAGACCAACTTGAATTTCAATCGCGATGAGCAATGGTTCCTGTCATCGGAGGGCGCCGACATTCATCAGACGAAACTTTCGACCGGCGCCGGATACGCCGCCTACGCTTTTGCTGGGAATGAAATTCAGAAGCGGTCGTATCCGAATTCCTACGGTGGCCAGTGGCAGAACAAAGGTTACGAACTAATCGACGAATTAAAGTTGGTCGAAAATGCGAGGCGAATTGCAGAAGAAGCCGTGGCGCTGCACAAGGCCGATCAATGTCCGGAGGGAACGTTCGACGTCATTCTCGACAGTTCGCAGCTGGGTTTGCAGATTCACGAGTCGGTCGGGCATCCCATCGAACTCGATCGCGTGCTGGGCATGGAGGTGAATTTTGCCGGCACGTCGTTTCTGACGCTGGACAAATTGCGGACGCTGCGTTACGGCAGCGACCTGATGAATGTGGTCGCCGATGCCCGCCAGGAGCACGGTCCGGGCCTGGGGACCTTTGGCTTCGACGACGAGGGCGTGCCGGCGCAATGCACGCCGATCATCACGAACGGCTTGTTCACCGGCTATCTTAGCTCGCGGGAGACTGCGCACGCCATCGGCGAAAACCGCTCCGGCGGCACGCTGCGCGCCGAGGCATGGAACCGGCTGCCCATGATCCGCATGACGAACATCAGCCTGCTGCCGGGGAAAAAGCCGCTGTCGCTCGAGCAATTGATTGCCGCGACCGACCACGGAATTCTGATGGAGACCAATCGCTCGTGGTCGATCGACGACAAGCGATACAACTTCCAGTTCGGCTGCGAAATCGGCTGGGAAATCAAAAACGGCAAGCGCGCGCGGATGCTGAAGAATCCCTCGTATTCAGGGATCACGACGGAATTCTGGAATGCGCTGGACGCGATCTGCTCGCGCGAAGAATGGACTTTGTGGGGCACGCCCAATTGCGGCAAGGGCCAGCCGCAGCAGGTAATCGGCACAGGCCACGGCGCGTCACCGTCGCGCTTTTGGGGGATAAAGGTCGGGAGCGCATTTAAGGCTTTGTGACATATGTCACCGAGAATCACAGTGGTGGTGGCTTAGCATTCAGCACTCAGCATTCAGCCGAAGAAGGGGTTGCTGCAATGAAGAACTTTAGAGATTTGAAAGTGTGGCATAAGGCTCATTCGCTGGCGCTGGAGTCGTATAAGGCAACAGTCGCTTTCCCGAAGCAGGAGATGTTCGGAATGACCAGTCAGATCAGAAGGGTTGCCGTCTCGATTGCCGCCAACATCGCCGAGGGTTGCCGCAAACGAGGGAATGGAGAATTTCAACGGTTCCTCAACGTCGCGACAGGCTCGGCAAGCGAGTTGGAGTATCACTTTCTTCTGGCTCATGACCTTGGACTCGTCGACCATCCCGAATACAAACGCCTGACCGAAGCTGTGGTAGAAGTCAAACGAATGCTTTCTGCTCTTGCCCGCAAGGTTGAAGTAGAACGTCTTGCGGGCTGAATGCTGACGGCTGAGTGCTGAATGCTCGATAAAGACCGCGCTTCCGGCATCTTCGATCGCATCAGGCGCCTCTCGTCTGCCGATGAGGTTGAAGTGCATTTCTCAGGCGGCCGATTTGCCCTGACCCGCTTCGCCAACAACACCATCCATCAGAATGTTGCGGAGGAGAATTCAACCGTCTCGGTCCGCACCGTCTTCGACGGCCGCACGGCGCGAGCCTCAACCAACAAGTTTGACGACGAGAGCCTGCGCCAAGTAGTTCGGGCGTCGGAGGGCCTTGCGAAGGTGCAGCATCCCGATCCGGATCTTTTGCCCATGCCCGATGCACGGGAAGCCGTGGGCAACGGAGGCGACGACGCTCGCGCCATACAGACGCCTTCCAGGTACTTTCCAGAAACTGCGGCCATCACGCCGGAGCAGCGCGCCGAAGGCGTGAAGAAAATTGTCGGCGCGGCAGAGCGTCATAAGCTCACGACCGCGGGAGTGATCTCCAGTGCAGATTCTTTCGAGGGTATTTTCAACTCGCGCGGGCTGAACACCTGGCACAAGCAAACACTGGCGGAAATTTCCATCACCATGCTCGCGGCGGATTCTTCCGGCTGGCAAAAGTCGAACTCGCCGGATGTGTCGCATCTCGACGCTCTCGGACTCGCGGAAACGGCTGCGAAAAAGGCGCTCGAATCGGCCCATTCGCGCGAGATTCCGGCAGGGAAGTACACCGTGATTCTCGAGCCGCCGGCCGTGCTCGACATCGTTGGCTTCATGTTCTGGGATTACTCCGGCATGGCGCTACTCGACCAGCGCTCGTTTCTGACCGGCCGAATCGGCACGAAACTGTTTGGCGACAACATCACGATCTGGGACGACGTTTATCATCCGCTACAGACCGGTTGCCCATTCGATGGCGAAGGCATGCGGCGGCAGCGCGTGGCGCTGGTGGAAAACGGAGTCGTGAAACGCGTGGTCTTTGCCCGCGCGACCGCCGAGCGGATGAAGCGCTCGGATTTGTGCGACAAAGCCGGCCCGATCGCCGCCACGGGCCACGGCTTTGCTTTGCCCAACGAGATGGGCGAGATGCCGCTGAACATCGTGTTCGGCCCGCCGAACACTTCTCAGACGCAGACGGTTGAACAGATGATCGCCTCGACCGAGCGCGGTGTGCTGGTCACGCGATTGTGGTACATCCGCGAAGTCGAGCCCTTCGAGAAAATGCTGACCGGCATGACGCGCGACGGCACATTCCTGGTCGAAAACGGCCGCGTCGTCGGCGGCGTGCGCAATTTCCGGTTCAACGAAAGTCTGATTCACATGCTGTCGAACGTCGAAGCCATGAGCGCGCCGGTGCGCTCCAGCGGAGAAGAATCATTCGACATGGTTGTCCCGGCGATGAAGGTGAAGGATTTTAATTTCACCGAAGTGACGAAATTTTAAGTGCATTCAGCACTCAGCTTTCAGCATTCAGTCCCTCCTGCTTCCTTCAAACCCATTGCCGAGCGGCTCCCAAGAATCGCGCCAAACAATTGCCGAAATTGACCCGATTTTGCCTGAAAATGTCCGCTGATCGGGGGCGATTTTAGGCCTAAGTCTGCTTTAGCAAATCTCCCCTAATCCATTCAAATAAAAGCAGTTAAGCCCTGTCGTTCCATGACTTCGGTAACTTTGCGACGCCTATTTGCGGGTGTACGCTGCCCTTGAGTTCCGAGAACGCTGAAGAGAGACGAAGGCGATCCGGAAAGGAAGGTTGCCGCACACGTGGCAGCAGACGCAGGCAAAAAGCAGATGGCGGAGGAACCGGTGATCGCGAGGCACTACGAAGATTTGCAGAGCGCGCCGCGATTCCCGCTGCATCTCGTGGCGTCGGTGAAATCGATGGGCAGCGCGTACGCAGCGGAGACAGAAAACATCTCGGCCAACGGCGTGCTTCTCGCGATGGACAACGATGTGCCCGTCGGTTCCATGGTGGACTTCACCATTCTGCTGCCCGCCGAAGTAGTTGGCTCCCGGCGCAACGTACAGCTTGATTGTCGAGGCCGCGTGGTGCGCAGCTTCGAAGATCGAGGCCGCCGCGGCGTGGGTGTAGTGATCGACGAATACCATTTCGAGCGCGCATAGGCGCAAAGGACTGAATGGCGAGCACTCCGGTCAGCATGGAAGAAAATCTCGGAGCCGGTCAGGACGCAGGCAAAGGCCCGATCGTCCGCGTTATCGTGGCCGACACGCAGGCGATTTTCCGCGCCGGACTGCGCAAGGTTTTCGCGCTCGAAGACGACATTCGCGTAGTCGGCCAGGCGGAAACGTTGGCCCAGGCCCAATCGGCAGTCAAGAAGTTTGCCTGCGATGTGGTGATCTTTGAGGCGGCGCTGGCGCCGAATCCGGTAGAAGTCGTAGCCGAGCTGATCCGCCAGAATCCGCAGCCGCGCTTCGTGGTCGTGACGCCCGGCGCCGATGAAGAACTGACACTCGAATTGTTCCGCCGCGGCGCGCATGGAATTGTTTCGCGCGAAGTGGAGCCGGAAGTTCTGGTGGATTGCCTGCGCAAGGTTGCGGCCGGCGAAACCTGGCTCGACACGCAGGGTGTGCACTGGGTCATGGCTGCATACCGCAATTCGAATGGTCGGCCGTCGGGCGCGCGGCCGAAGGTCCAACTGACGCCCAAAGAGATGCTGATCGTTTCCTGCGTCACGCAGGGAATGAAGAACAAGGAAATTGCCCTGCGCGTCGGCACGACCGAGCAGGTAGTCAAGAATTATCTGCGTAAGGTGTACGACAAGCTCGGTGTGGCTGATCGTCTGGAACTCGCACTGTACTGCCTGAATCACCACGTGGTGGACAATACGAAAGTGCCGCCCTTGCCAGCGTCAGCGGAGAAGAACGAAGCCGCAAACGCCGCAGCGGCAGGTGCCTCTGCCGGTCTTTCTGCCCCGCCTGCATCAGACGCCGTATCTGCTCCCGATTCTCCGCAGAAGTCCTCGTAAGTCTCTTGGTCCTGTTTATTTCTCCTGCGAATTGACGAAACCCTACGAATTGACGCTTCGATTCAACCGCTGAACGCGCTTTTCGAATCCATTCCCCGCACCTCCATTCCTGGCAACAAGTTGCGGTTCGATGGCATCACCCATAGAATTGAAACGAACCGCCCGTGCCGCGGAGTCTTCAGATTGTGTGCGCGTGGGACGGTGAAACGTAGTTCCTTCCTGAGTTTTGCGCCGGAGAGATGGCCGAGTGGCTGAAGGCGCACGCTTGGAAAGCGTGTTTACTCGAAAGGGTAACGTGGGTTCGAATCCCACTCTCTCCGCCAGTTTTCTTTTGCAGAATGAATGAGATCCAGGCTTGGCGCAGGTCCAAAAAGGTCCAATAAGCCCGAAATCGAAGAGCTGCTCAGGTTCTGCTCCATCAAACGGTCTTGTTGCTGAGCAAGAGGCTTACGACCTTGCTGTTGGCTTTCCGCTGGCTCTCTGCCACCGAATCGCCGTAGATGTTCATTGTTGTGCCAATATCCGCGTGCCGCATGAGCGCCTGTTGGACGGAGATTGGAGCCCCGGTTTCGTCCAGCAGCGTCCGGTAGGTGTGACGCAAATCGTGCCACCCGATCGGACCCAGGCCAGCCTTGATTCCCGCCGGTCTGAGATGCCGTTGCTGAATGCCCCAAACCCGATAAGGCAGTCGTCCGTCCATAAAGGGACTCGCGAAAACCCAATTCTCCGGGCTGCTGTATCGAGTCTGGCGATACCAGGACAACAGGATTTCGGCCAATTCGGGATCGAGCGGTAGATTCTTCTTCGAATACCGCGTTTTGACTCGATCCACATGAGATGCAACCACCGCCCGCCGAACAAGTAGCGTCAGGTTTTCCCAATCGAAGTCCTGCCACTGCAGTCCAATGAGTTCGCTGCAGCGCAGACCCAGGCACATGGCAAGGATAACCATCGTGCGGAAGGGCTCCTCCTCGATCTGTGCGAGGAACTTGTTGAATTCCTCGACAGTAAGAACGCGAGGTTCTTCCTCGCGTTTCGTCGCTCCTGGGATCTTGACGAGTTTCATGGGGTTGGCCTGCACTTCGACCAACTCCCACAGCATGGCGCAATTGAACAGGACGCTCATCAGGTTGCGAATGTGCGCCTGACTTTTCGGGGCAAGCGGCAAGTCCTTGAGCCATGCGCGCACGGCAAAAGGCTTGACCGCAGAAATGGAGTATTCTGCCCATTTGGGTCTGATGTACCGCCCGAGGTACGTGCGGTAAGCGGCTCGTGTCGAAAAGCGCTGTGGCATCTCTTCGGCAACGTAGCGGTCGATCAGCGCTCCGAAACTGATGAGCCTCCCGTTGGGGTTGTCTGGATTTGCCGCGAGGCGCATGTGTTCGGCTGCCCGCAGCGCATGAGCCTGGGTCGGGTATTCTTCTACAGTCCCGATGATCGCGCTCCTGCGGCTGCCTTTGCCGTCCGGATTGGGTTCTCGCCAGCGGTAAACCCATACGTTTGGTCCATTGGCGCGTGGACTTGGTTCCACGCGCCCGTATTGATATCGTGTCCGCTTCATGCAGTTTCCCTTTCATGAAGGCGGCACGGATGGCCATTCGAGATTACCTGAGCGCGTAACCATGCGTCCAGTTCAGAAATAAAGAAGAGCCAGCGATTTCTGAAGCTGTTTCCGGCAGGATGCGCTGGAATCCTTCCTTCTCTTGCCCAGTTTTGGGCGGTCTTTGCGCAGATACCCAGAAATGCCGCTGCCTCTTTTGCGTTTACAGGGCGCTCGTGATCGCCGCTTAGGCTGGCGAGGCCGGGATTTAGAGGAGCCGAGCGGAATTCGGAACCTCCCAGTCCGGTGCGCTGTGCCTGGGCGAATTTTCCGTTTGTGTTAGGTGCGCGTTTTATTCCTTTCAAGCTGCACCACCACCTATCTACTCCACTCACGTCTGGGCGCCGGTTCATCCGAGCTAATTCCGACGACCACGACCGTTAGCCTCTGCTCACGGCGTGCTCTGCCAGTACGAAGACGGTTCTACCTCGAATCCGAATTTCGGTCAAAAAACCACGGCGATCAGCCCTGATTTGACCGAAATTCCATTCGGGGTTACGTTTCTGACGCTCGCAGCCATGAATTCCGGCCAGAGGAGCCACAGGTGTTTTCATCTCTTGAAGAAGTCAGCGCGCGACTTAGGTCCACTGGCTACATCGCCGATTCGATTGCCACGACAACCGTATACTTGGCCGCGAGGCTCCAGAAGCCACTGCTGCTCGAAGGCCCAGCGGGCAGCGGCAAGACGCAACTGGCATATGCGGTTGCCGAGGCTGCAAATACAAGTGTCGAACGGCTCCAGTGCTACGAGGGCATCAATGAAGAGAAGGCCATAGGTAAATTCGACGAGCCGCTGCAGAGGCTTTGCGTCGAGTTGAAATCGAAGTGCAGCAGCGTCGATTG
>JASHPH010000225.1 GCA_030038255.1 Candidatus Sulfotelmatobacter sp.
AATTCTGGGGGATGATTCTTGCCCTTGCTCCCGAGGGTTTGAGTCTGAGCGGAGCAGAACTCGCCTCGTTTGAAGACCTGACAGCCATGGTGAAAGACGGCGAGCCATTCACCCCGGCGGTTGTGTTCTTCCCCATGCATCGCATCGAGCGCGTGGAACTCGATCTGCCGGACGGGGCTCTGCCTTCGCTGGCCCAACGCTTTCGGAGTCGCACCGGGCTGGAGCCCTCGGTCGCCCTCGCGCCGGGCAACCGAGATCGGGAACAGACAGCCAGCCCATCGCAGGCCGCGGAGGAGAGCCCGTGAAGCTTTCCGAGTTCTTCACAGCTCCCAATCAACTCACACTGCTGCGGATGATTTTCGTTCCCTTCATTGTCATCCATCTCGTTGAGGGTCGTTACCTTTGGGCCCTGGTTGTATTCGTGGTTGCGGGATTCAGCGACGGACTGGACGGCTTGCTCGCGCGTACCCTTCATCAGCAAACCTTGCTCGGGCAATACCTCGATCCCATTGCCGACAAGCTTCTTTTGAGCACCATGTTTCTTGTGCTTTCCATCCTGCACAAAATTCCATGGAAATATACGGTGCTGGTGTTCAGCCGTGACATTTCGATCCTGGCGGCATCGGCCGTGCTATTTGCGATTGCGGGGCTGAGGAACTTCCGTCCCAGCATCTTCGGCAAAGCTAATACGTTTTCCCAGATCAGCGCCGTGTTTTTCGTTCTTCTGTTTGAGATTCAGCCCCAACGCTGGATCTGGATCACGCGCACTGTGTTCCTCCACGCGACGTTCCTGTTCACCATCATTTCCGCTCTGCATTATGTGATTCTGGTGCAGCATCGTCTGCACGACCACACGCATGCTCTTCCGCCAGCAAGTGCATAAACCAGTGCCGGGAAGGCGATTTGACCCATTTTCTCTGCGACCCCTAGAATCGTAGGTTCGTCTTGCGAGCTGGTATTGCGGACTCGCTGCTGACGGCGCACACACACTATGGCGCTTCGCCTCTATAACACCATGTCGTCGCGGATCGAGGAATTCCATCCCCTTTGCGACAACGAAGTTCGCATGTATGCCTGCGGGCCCACAGTCTATGACTACGGCCATATCGGCAACTTCCGCACATTCATCGCGGTCGATCTTCTACACCGATTTCTGCGCCAGAGCGGATACAAAATTCATCACGTCATGAACATCACCGACGTGGATGACAGAATCATTCGCAACGCCGCGCGCGATGGTGTCACCGTACAGCAGTACACGGCGAAATACGAGAAGGCGTTTCTGGAAGATTCCGTGATGATCGGTATCGAACAGCCGACCATTGTGCGCGCTACCGAACACATTCGTGAAATGGCCGAATTCGTGGCCAAACTGGTCGAGAAGGGCATCGCGTACCGCACCGAGGATGGGTCGTATTACTTTCGCATTGCGAAATTTCCGCAGTACGGCAAGCTTTCAAAAAAAGATTTCAGCGGCATGCAGGACGGTGCGCGCGTCGATGTGGACGAATACGACAAGGACAGTGCGCGCGATTTCGCGCTGTGGAAGGCGCCCAAGCCCGGCGAAGCTTCCTGGGACACGGTGATCGGGCCAGGCCGGCCGGGCTGGCACCTGGAGTGCTCCGTCATGTCGATGCAGGAGTTGGGCGAGAGTTTTGATTTGCATGCCGGGGGAGAAGACCTGATTTTCCCGCATCACGAAAACGAGATAGCACAATCCGAGTCGCTCACCTGCAAGCCTTTCGCCCATTTCTGGTTCCATGCGCGATTTTTGCTGGTTGAGGGCGAGAAGATGTCGAAGAGACTAGGGAATTTCTTCACGCTCCGCGATCTCGTGTTGAAAGGACACAAGCCGTCTTCGATTCGTTATTTGCTCACTTCGGTTCCATATCGAAATCAGCTGAACTTCACCTTCGATGGGCTGAAGCAAGCCGCAGTATCGGTCGAACGGCTGCGTAATTTTCGCCTGCGCCTGACCGCTGGCAATTTCCCCGCGGGCGCCAACCTTGCCATGCAGTCGCTCGCGGCCGAAACGGTCGACCGTATGCGCACCGCTCTCGACGACGACCTCAACACCGCCCAAGCACAGGGAGCAATTTTCGAAATGGTTCGGCAAGCCAATGCGGCGTTTGACACGGGAAGCATCAAACAAGATGACGTTCCGCCGCTGCTTTCTGCGCTCCAAAGGTTCGACGAAATCTTTGCCGTGCTCGACGATGACGACGGCCCGAAGATGAAGCAGGTTATGGAGTGGGCGCCGACCGAGGGGCGCGAGAAGGATATCAGCGACGAGTTGCGAGAAGCGGTGCGATCGAATCAACTGACAGACGCCGATATTGAATCGAAAGTCGCCGCCATGAAGGCCGCGCGCGCCTCCCGCGACTTCAAAGCTTCCGACGCACTGCGCGCCAAACTCGCCGACGCTGGCATCATCGTCGAAATCACGAAAGATGGGATCCGCTGGCGCAGAAAATAAGTCTCCCAGATCGTAAATTCGACATCTAACACTGCGTCTATGAAGTCTCTCGACGAATATCTACGCGACGCGGAATTGGCTCACGGCCACCTCTGTGCCGGGCAGGTTCTCGGAGTGCGCCTGGCGATGCTCGGCCTCGAGAAGCTCGGCATTGACGATCCGCGAGGGAAGGACCGCAAGCGGCTGGTCACGTTCGTCGAGATTGACCGCTGCGCTACCGACGCCATGGCCGTGGTCACCGGCTGCCGGCTGGGCAAGCGCGCGCTGAAGTTCCGCGACTGGGGCAAGGTTGCGGCGACGTTTGTCGACGTTAGCAATGGCAAGGCCATTCGCATCGCGGCAAAGGAGTCTTCGAAGGCTTTGGCGCGCCAGATGCATCCTGAAATCGCCGACAAGAATCAGCAGCAGATGCTCGCCTACCGCGAAATTTCAGACGATGACCTGTTCTCGATGCAATGGGTCAAGGTCGAATTGCCGCCCGAAGAATTCCCGGGATACAAAGGCGAGCGCGTGGTGTGTGAGCAATGCGGCGAAGGCATCAACTTTCGCCGCGAAGTGCGGCGGGAGGGAAAGGTACTATGCCGCAGCTGCGCCGGAGAGACTTATTACCGGCCTGCATGACGGCCTGACCGATTACGCTGCCTGCTCGTACGCGTGCCCCAGGCGCAAAATCGCACTCTCGTCGAAATGCCTGCCCAGAATCTGTAACCCGATCGGCAGGTTGTCTTTCGTCTCACCGCAAGGCACGGAGATCCCCGGAATCCCGGCCAGATCCGCAGTGACGGTGTAAATGTCGGCCAGGTACATCGCCAGTGGATCATTCGATTTCTCGCCCAGCCGGAAAGCGGGCGTCGGGCTCGTCGGCGTGACGATGGCGTCGACCTTACGAAACGCTTCATCGAAATCGCGAGTCAGCAGGGTCCGAACTTTTTGCGCTTTCAAGTAATACGCGTCATAGTAGCCGGCGCTGAGCGCGTAAGTGCCGAGCATGATGCGCCGCTTGACCTCGGCGCCGAAGCCTTCGTCGCGGCTGCGGCGGTACATTTCCGACAGCGTCTTCACGCCGCGCGCGCGCAGCGTGTAACGCACGCCGTCGTAGCGCGCCAGATTCGCTGACGCCTCCGCCGTCGCGATCAAATAGTAAGTTGGAATGGCGTACGGCGTGTGGGAAAGAGAAACCGGGACAATTTCGCAGCCCAAGCCCCGCAGTTTATCGATCGCGGCTTCCACGGCCTGACGAACCTCGTCATCCAGGCCTTCGCCGAAATATTCTTTGGCCACGCCAACTTTCATTCCACGCACAGGCTTGTCGAGTTCGGCGACGTAGTCGGGAACCGGCACGTCGGCAGAAGTGGAATCCATCGCGTCGCGGCCGGCAATCGTGCGCAGAACAGTGGCGGCATCCTTCACCGTTTTCGTCAGCGGCCCGATGTGATCGAGTGACGACGCAAACGCGATCAGACCGTAACGCGAGACGCGTCCGTACGTGGGCATCAAACCGACCACGCCGCAAAATGACGCCGGCTGGCGGATCGACCCGCCGGTGTCGGAGCCAAGAGTCACGACGGCCATGTCCGCGGCCACGGCCGCAGCCGATCCACCCGACGAGCCGCCAGGCACACGGCTCAGATCCCGCGGATTGCGCACGGGATGATACGCCGAATTCTCATTCGACGAACCCATGGCAAATTCGTCGCAATTCATTTTGCCGAGCATGACCGCGCCAGCCGCTTCCATGCGCGCGACGGCCGTGCAGTCATAAGGCGGAATGTACTTCTCCAGGATTTTTGAACCCGCGGTCGTGCGCACGCCGCGCGTGCTCATCACGTCTTTGATGCCGACCGGCACTCCGCCCAGCGGCGGCAGCGGCTTGCCTTCCGCCGCCATGCGATCGATGCGGTCCGCCTGCGCCAGCGCGCGCTCCTTCGACAGCGTCAGGAATGCGCCGATCTGGCCGTCTTCTTTTTGAATGCGGTCGTAGTGAGCTTCCGCCAGAGCCAGCGCGGTGGTCTTGCGTTCTTGCACGGCGGAGCGGGCAGCATCGATGGTGAGGGAAGTCAGGTCCACGGTTCTTGTGCAGGCGGTCAGCGTTCAATTACTTTCGGCACGCGGAAGAAATCTTGATCCGCGTCGGGCGCGTTTTCGAGCGCGATTTCATGCGGCAACGACCCACGCAGTCCTTCCACGACGTCCTCACGGCTCGCGTAGGCGAACCGCTCACTGCCCTGTTTCGACTCGTCGACCCCATAGCGGTCGGAAACCTGCGCCATCGGCGGAACGTCGGATGTGTCGAGCTCGTTGAGCCGGTCAATGTAGTCGAGGATCGAGTTGAGGTCGCGCAGCATGGCCGTGCGCTCTTCAGCCGTGAGCTCAAGATTGGCTAGCTCCGCGACATAGGCGACGTCTTTGTCGGTGACTTTCATGAGATTAAGACTTGCAGCGACGCACTCAGCGCTTCTCAGCGGCAGCCATCACAAATTCGATCCTGCGAACTGCGTTGGGAGCATAACGCTGGATCGCCGCCAGATATCGTGGTGCGAGCGATTGCAGCTCCGCCTTCCATCCTGCGTCCGGAACTTCCACGCGTAAAATTCCATTTTCTATACTCACGGCCCGGGTTCGTTGCGCGACGGCCGATCCGCAAACCACAGGCCAGGCCAGCAGCGGTGCATCGCCCGCAGGCGCCAGCCGCAACGACTGCGCTACTATTTTGTCCAGCCCGGCGGCAGCGTGCTCCAGTTCGCGGGTCATCGGGTGCGCAGCTGCTTAATTGTGCAGCAGCAGACAGCAAAGTTCAGGAAGTCACGATTCTAGCATTCCGGTGCGTGGTCGGAATGACCGCCACGGCTTGCGTGAATTCATACCGGAAATTCCCGGCGCACAAAATCAAGAGCCGCATCGCGTGAGGGCAGGCGGCCTTCGAGTTGCGCGTCTTCCACCGCGCTCAGAATCTCGCGGAATTTCGGTCCGGGAATGTGGCCTGCGGCAATCAGATCGTCACCCGTCACAAGCGGCGCCGGGCGCATTTTCTCCGGCGGAATCTCCTTCTGCTTTTGCCGAATGAACTCATATGTGGTCAGGATGCGATGGCTGGCCAGGGAGTCGGCGCGGTGCAGTGCCAGATGTTCATCGAACTTAGGCATGCGGAGAAATTTCTTCAGCGTCGATTCGCTCATGCGCGTGACATGACCGAAGCGCATGTGATTGTCGACCAGCGCCAGAATTTGTGCCGTGTCGTCACTCGAAAAGCGCAGCCGCCGGCAGATTTCTTCCGCCATCTTCACGCCAACCTCGACATGATTGTCGAAACGAATGCGCTCCGCCACGCGGAACGTTGGCGGCTTCCCCACATCATGCAGCAGCGCGGCCCAGGCCAGCGTGGCCGGGCAGGGCTGCGGCAAATTGTCGAGCAAAAGCAGGGTGTGCACGAAAACGTCGCCCTCAGGATGAAACTCCGGAGGCTGCTCCACGCCCTTCATTGCCGAAATCTCAGGCAGCACATGCGGAAGTAGGCCGCTTTCATCCAGCAGCAGAAAAGCTCGCCGGCCATGGCCTTCGGTCAGCATGCGGGTCAGTTCATCGCGAACGCGTTCTCGCGAAACTAGCGCGATCTCCGGCGCTAGCTTCTTGATTGCGGCGAACGTTCCTGGTTCGATCGCGTATTCAAACCGCGCGGCAAAGCGCACGGCGCGCAGCATGCGCAGTTTGTCTTCGGCAAAGCGCAGTTCAGGATCGCCGATCGTGCGAATAATTCCAGCTTCCAGATCCCTCCGGCCGCCGACGAAATCAAGCACCTCGCCTGTCGTGTGACCAGCCGTCTCTCCGCTGAGCGGATCGAGCAGCATGCCGTTGATGGTGAAGTCGCGGCGGGCGACATCCTCGCGCGGATCACGGCTGAAACGCACTTCGTCGGGATGACGTCCGTCGGAGTAGCCGATATCGCTGCGAAACGTGGCGACTTCGATCGTACGGGGCTTCGGCGGCGGCGCTTCGGTGGAAACGTTCGCGGCGTCATCGTCAGGCACCGGGACGAGCACCACTCCAAACTGCGCGCCCACGGCATAGGTCTCGGGAAAAATCGCCATCACCTCGTCCGGCGTGGCGCTGGTCGAAACATCGTAGTCCTTGGGCTCGCGGCCCAGCAGTAGATCGCGCACGCATCCGCCGACCAGGTAGGCCTGAAACCCGCGCTGGCGCAGGGTCTGAACGATCGAGATAGCAAAATCCTTCAGCATTGAAAAGCCACGGAGCCGGTGATGTTCTAATAATATTAGAACCATGCCTGACGCCTACATCCTCGGTATTGAGAGTTCTTGCGACGAAACTGCGGCGGCCGTGGTGCGTTCAGGTGAGCAAGTCATCTCAAACGTGGTCGCTTCGCAGATTGCCACGCATCAGCCTTACGGCGGCGTCGTGCCGGAGCTGGCTTCGCGAGAACATCTGCGCGCCATCGTCCCAGTAGTGCGGCAGGCGCTAGCCGAAGCCAAGCAAACATACAATTCCGTGGATGCGATCGCGGTCACGCAAGGCCCCGGGCTGGCGGGAGCGCTCCTTGTCGGGATCAGCTACGCCAAAGCGTTGGCCTTCGCACTCGACAAGCCGCTGATTGCCGTCAACCATCTCGAAGGCCACATTCACGCCGTGCTGCTAGATCTTTCGCAAAATCAGGAACGGCAGGAGGGCAACCGCGAACTGCAGTTTCCGGTGCTCGCGCTGGTCGTTTCCGGCGGGCACACGCATCTTTACCTCGCCCGCGCGAGCGATCGCAGCTGGACCTACGAAAATATCGGCCACACCCGCGACGACGCCGCCGGAGAAGCCTTCGACAAAGTGGCCAAGCTTCTCGGCCTGGGATATCCCGGAGGGCCGGTGATCGATCGTCTCACGCCGCACGGCAATCCCAACGCCGTGAAGTTTCCGCCCGCACAGATCAAGCATCCGGACCGCCGCGGACGAAAGGACGGCCGCTCCGTCGAATTGGATTCCGATTCGCTCGACGATCATCCACGTTTTGATTTTTCCTACAGCGGTATTAAGACGGCAATCCTGCGCTACGTGGAGTCGCACGACATGCGGGCTGCAATTGAGTCGCGACGACAGGCATTGGCGAACATCCCCAAGCCGAAGCTCGCAGACTATCTGGCGCATTGCGACCGGCGAACGCTCGATCTCGTCGCCTCGTTTCAGCGTGCCATTGTTGACGATCTTGTGGGCAAAACTTTGGCCGCTGCACGTGCCTACGACGTCGCAACGCTATTTGTGACCGGAGGAGTCGCGGCGAACCAGGAACTCCGGCAGAGATTCGAGAGCGAAGGAGCAAAGGAAGGATTGCCGGTCTTCTTTCCCTCGCGTCCGCTTTCGACCGACAATGCCGCGATGATCGCGGCAGCGGCTTTTCCCAAATTCCAGGCCAGGGATTTCGCGGCAATGGACTTCTCGGCGGAAGCGGGGATGGCACTAAAGTAGAACAGACTTAGTAGCTTACTTCCCGGCAGCCTTCCAACGGCCGCACAGCTTCTTCAGCGCCTTTTCCAGCTGCCCTTCGATGTCGATATCCTTGTAGATCGCGAAATCGGCTCTTTTTTCCTTTTCGTCGAAGCCGCTGGCTCGGCCCGCGACAATGATGATCGGAACTGTCGCCATCTCGGGCTTGCTCCTGAGCGCCGTGATCAACTCACTGCCGCCCATCTTCGGCATCTGCATGTCGGTGACGATCAGGTCGGGCTGAACGCGGGAGAGAACTTCCAGGGCTTCGGCGCCATTGGTCGCCGACTCCACCGCGAACCCGCGCCCCTCAAGAAAGCGGCACACGGTGTAGCGGATCAACATGGAATCGTCGACAACGAGAGCTACGGCGGGCATAGATAGAAAGACGGGAGCCCAGCTGCACACGCCCCCCGGCCTGCACGATAGCAACGCAAAAAGGACACTACAAGCCGAAACGGTCATGCGCGGTTACATTCGTCACTGCTCAGGCGGGACTAGAACTCGTCTCGAGTCCGTTCCTCGATGTTCATGTCTTTGAATTCGCTGGATTCGAAGATCTCGCCGCACTCCTTGCACTCCACGAATTCAGAGTCGGCGTCGCGGCTGACAATTTGCACACGAGGATGCTTGCAGGGCTGCGGGGGGCCTGCGCTTGGACGAGCAGAGGGCGGTCTAACTGTCATAAACCCGGAAGCGCCTCTCCGCCTCACAACGGAGCGGCGAATTCGCGGCAATTTCCCGGTATTGTAGAACGGCCCCGGTGCTTGTCAAGTCTTATATCAACGGGTGGCCTGCCGCGATCCAATCTGTGGTCGAGCGGTGGACGCGATCCTAGCTGCTCTCTAGGCCTGGATTGACCCTCAGCAGTAAACCGTTCACTCCTAAATAGTTACCATTCGAGCCGAATTTTCGATTGTCGGCTGCCAGGCCTTGCAGGACGAGAGCGAGATGGCTTACAATTAAATACGACGAAAAAGGTCGGCATTCTATCCGACCGATTTGGTCGGGTTTTTCGCGAGGCACAAGATGCTCAAGCTCACCAAGAAGGCCGACTACGCCCTGATGGCGATGAAGCATCTCGCCGAGCACGCAAGCAGCACGTCGCGCAGCGCCAAGGACGTCGCCGATGCCTTTGGCATTCCACCGGAAGCGCTGGCCAAGATTCTGCAGCGGCTGGCCAAAGCCGGCTTGCTGCACTCGCAACACGGCATCAACGGCGGATATGTGCTGGCACGGCCCGCGCACACGATTTCCGCTTTCGAAGTGATTCAGGCCATCGATGGGCCGCTGTTCATTACTTCGTGCGTGACGCAGCGTGGGGAGTGCGATCAAACCGACCGCTGCAATATTCGCGAACCGTTGCGCAAGGTCAACGAGAGCATTGAAGCCGTTTTGCGGCGCATCAAAATTTCGCATATGCGGGAAGAGGCGGAAGAAGCGGCGACGGCCTCGCCCAAGCCCGCAGAATTGGTGACTATCACCTGAGCCCTCGGGCCTAGAAGGTCATCCAAAGTTTTAGACAGGTCCAGAGATTCAAACACGGTAGGAGACGCAATCAATGAGCACGGACGTCAAGATCCCCCAGTCATTGCCCAAGACGCAGCACGCGGCGCCCGAAGGCGTGAAGCTGCCGATTTACATGGACAACCACGCCACCACCCCGATGGATCCGCGGGTGCTGGAAGAGATGCTGCCTTATTTCATGGAGAAGTTCGGCAATGCGGCTAGCCGCAACCACTCCTTCGGCTGGGTCGCCGAAGAAGGTGTGGAGACCGCGCGCGAGCGCATCGCGAAGCTGATCGGCGCGACAACGAAAGAGATCATTTTCACGTCGGGCGCCACCGAGAGCGACAACCTCGCCATCAAGGGCGTGGCTGAGATGTACCGCGAGAAGGGCAACCACATCATTACCGCGGTTACCGAGCATAAAGCTGTGCTCGACACCTGCAAGCGCCTCGAAAAATGTGGCTATCGCGTCACCTATCTGCCGGTGCAGAAAGACGGCCTGATCGATCTCGACGATCTGAAGCGCGCCATGGACGACAAGACCATCCTGGTCACGATCATGGCGGCCAACAACGAGATCGGCGTGCTGCAGCCGATCGCTGAAATCGGCAAGCTTTGTCATGAGAAGGGCGTGATCTTCCACACCGACGCCACGCAGGCGATCGGCAAGATTCCGGTCGATGTGATCAAGCAGAACATTGATCTCGCCTCCATCTCCGGCCACAAAATGTACGGGCCGAAGGGCGTGGGTGCTTTGTACGTGCGCCGCAAGAATCCGCGCGTGCAGCTCGCCGCCATTATCGACGGCGGCGGCCACGAGCGCGGCATGCGCTCGGGAACGTTGAACGTTCCCGGCATCGTCGGTCTAGGCAAAGCCTGCGCCATCGCGCAGGAGGAAATGCCAAGAGAGTCCTGCCGCCTGGCTGGCTTGCGCAACCGGCTGCGCGACCGCATCATGACCCGACTTGACGAGACTTACATCAACGGCTCGATGGAACATCGCCTGCCGGGCAACCTGAACATCAGCTTTGCGTACGTCGAAGGCGAGTCGCTGCTGATGGGCATTAACGACATCGCAGTTTCGAGCGGATCGGCGTGCACCTCGGCGACGCTGGAGCCATCTTATGTATTGAAGGCTCTCGGCGCGGGCGACGATCTGGCGCACAGCTCGATTCGTTTCGGCCTTGGCCGCTTCAACACCGAGGCCGAAGTCGACTATGTCGCAGACCGCGTGATCGAGACCGTCGAGCGGCTGCGTGAACTTTCTCCGCTGTACGAGATGGCAAAGGAAGGCATCAACCTGAAGGATGTGAAGTGGGCTGCGGAGTAGAGAAGTTTGGGAGGGCACGGCTTCGGCCGTGCGGTGGTACAGGGGTTCTTTGAACACAAATTCAGGAGAAGCAAATGTCATACAGCGACAAGGTGATTGATCATTACAACAATCCGCGCAACGTCGGTTCGATGGACAAAAACAGCACGGACGTGGGCACGGGCCTGGTCGGTGCGCCCGAATGCGGCGACGTGATGAAGCTGCAGATCAAGGTCAACCCTGCAACCAACGTCATCGAAGACGCCAAGTTCAAGACATTCGGCTGTGGCTCGGCCATCGCCTCGTCGTCGCTCGCCACCGAGTGGGTTAAAGGCAAGACCGTTGACGAAGCTCTATCGATCAAGAACATGGACATCGTGAAGGAGCTTTCGCTGCCTCCAGTGAAGATCCACTGTTCGGTGCTGGCCGAGGACGCGATCCGCGCCGCCATCGGCGACTGGAAGAAGAAGCAGGAAAGCGCCAAGCCTGCTGCCGTCGAGGCGAAGTAGGACAAAGCTGCGAGCTTCGCTTTGAAGGGTGCGGCTTTAAGCCGCGCCGTACTGAGGCGATAGGTCGAGCGGCTTTAACCGCTAAGGGCCGCTTCAGAAGGAATATGACGACTGCAACCGAAACAACGCCCCAGGCCCCGGCCAAGGGCATCAACGTGACCGAGAAGGCCATCGCCAAGATTCGCAGCGCGATGGCCAAGGAAGGCATTTCGCCCGAACAGGGCGGGTTGCGGCTCGGGGTGCAGGGCGGCGGGTGTTCGGGCCTGAGCTACAACATTCGCTTCGACACTCAGCCGCGCGAGCGCGACCGCATCTTCCAATTCGGGGACGTGCGGGTCTTCGTGGATCCGAAGTCGTTCATCTACCTGCACGGCATGACGCTGGATTATCAGGAAACGCTGATGCAGCAGGGCTTCGTGTTCATAAACCCTCAGGCGACGAAATCCTGCGGCTGCGGGAGCTCGTTCTCGGCCTGATGTGGCGCGGACGCTCCTGTCCGCGGCAGCCTGCGCTACCGGACAACCCAGGCAACAGGCGCAGCCTGTTCAGAGTAGTTTGAGGAATCAGAATGTGACGACGAAATCGGTACTGACCACGATCGGAGCCAAGCCCCTGCCCGAGGGAACGCACACCTGCTGGTCGTGCGGATCGATGCGGGCCGCTCACTTCTGCGAGTCGTGCGGCAAGGTGCAGCCCCCGGCGCCGGTGGATTACTTCACGTTTTTCGGCTTGCCGCCCAAGCTCAATGTGGACGTCGCCGCGCTCGAAAAAGATTTCTACGAGTTGAGCCGCAGGCTTCATCCCGATCTGAACGCGCGCGCCGGAAGCCGCGAGCAGGAGTGGAGTCTGGAGCAAAGCTCCATGCTCAACGACGCCTACCGCACGCTGCGCGACCCGATCAAGCGCACGGAATATCTCCTGCACCTGGAGGGCGTCGCTCTGGAAGAGCAGTCGAAGAGTGCCACAGAGCAGGCCCGCGCGACGGGGGAGATCAAGAAGCAGTTTGTCCCGCCGGATTTGTTGGAAGAGGTTTTCGAACTCAACATGCAGCTCGAAGAGCTGCGCATGAACAAGAAGATGGGCGAAGAAGATCCGGCGCTGACAGCGGAGATCGGCAAGCACAAACTCGCGCTCGAGGCCAAGCATGAAGCGCTGCTGCAGGAGCTCGAAACATACTGGACTGTCTGGGACAACCTCATCGACCGCAATCACGGATCAAAAGCCCCAGCCGAGGAACGTGCAAAAATCACCGCGAAGATGGTGGACGTGCTGAACCGCCGCAACTACATCCGCAATCTGGTGAGGGATGTGAACGCGGCGCTGGAAGACTAAGGAATGGCAACCGAACACATCGTCGGCATCGACCTGGGAACCACGAACTCACTCGTGGCCTTCATGCAAGGGGAGACGCCCGTCGTGATTCCGGGCGAGGACGGGTCGAATCTCGTACCCTCGGTCGTGGCGCTTGATGCCAACAATCAACCTGTCATCGGAAACGCCGCCCGCAACCTGCTGATCGAAACGCCCGAGCGCGCCGTTTACTCGATCAAACGCCTCATGGGGCGCGGCGTCGAAGACATTCAGGAAGAGTTGAAGCTCTTCCCCTTCCGCGTGGCCGAAGACCTGCAACCGGGCGAAGTCCTTCGCATCAAGCTGGGAGAGAAGACGTTCACTCCGCCCGAGATTTCTGCGCTCATCTTGCGCCAGCTCAAGCGCAATGCTGAACGATATTTTGGCGGGTCGGTTACGAAGGCCGTCATTACGGTGCCCGCGTATTTCAACGATGCGCAGCGGCAGGCCACGAAGGATGCGGGCCGCATCGCCGGCCTCGAAGTCCTGCGCCTGGTCAACGAACCGACGGCCGCCTCGCTCGCCTACGGCCTCGACAAGAAACAGAACGGCATCGTCGCGGTCTACGACCTGGGCGGTGGCACGTTCGACATTTCGATTCTCAAGCTGCACGACGGCATCTTCGAAGTCGTTGCCACGAACGGCGACACGCATCTCGGCGGCGACGACATTGACAATCTGCTGATCACGATCGCACTTGACGACATTCGCGGCGACCTCGGTCTCGATATGCGCCATAACGCCGAAGCCGTGCAGGCGATCCGCAAGGCGGTCATCGAGGCCAAGATCGTGCTCTCTTCGCAGCCCTCCGCCAAGCTCGACATCGAATTGCCCGGGGGCAAGCGCTATCAGCGCGAAATCACACGCGACCAGTTCGAACAACTCGTTCAGCCGATCATCGATCGCACGGTGGGTCCGTGCAAGCAGGCTCTCAAAGACGCAGACCTCAAGCCCGAACAGATTGATGAAGTCGTGCTGGTCGGTGGTTCCACGCGCATCCCGAAAGTTCGCGCGCTGGTGAAAGAAATGTTCCGCCGCGAGCCGCACGTTGATCTGAATCCCGACGAAGTGGTGGCTCTCGGTGCCGCCGTACAGGCGGCCATTCTTGCCGGAGGCTCGCAAGCGACGCAGAACATGTTGCTGCTCGACGTGACTCCGCTATCGCTCGGCATCGAAGTCGCGGGCGGCGTCACCGACAAGATTATTCTCCGCAATTCCACGATTCCCGCCTCGGCCACTCAGTTCTACACGACGCAAATCGACGGCCAGGCCAACGTTGCGATTCACGTGCTGCAGGGCGAGCGCGAGCTGGCCAAGGATTGCCGTTCGCTGGCGCGCTTCGATCTGAAGGGCATTCCACCCATGGCCGCGGGAATTCCGCGCGTCGAGGTCAAGTTCCTCATCGACGCGAACGGCATTCTGAACGTGACCGCACGCGAGCAGCGCAGCGGAAAAGAGGCGGAAATTCAGGTGCAGCCGAGTTACGGCCTGACCGACGAGCAGGTCGAGAGCATGATTCTCGACTCGTTCGACAACGCCGAAGAAGATTTCCGCCGGCGCCAGCTGATCGAAGCGCGCAACGAAGCGGCGACAATTCTTGCCGCGCTCGACAAAGGAAAGAAGTCTGCCGCCTGGGGCCAACTCACGACAGACGAGAAGAAGCAGATTGCCAAGATGGAAAAATCTCTTGTCGCAGTGAACGCCGAAGACGATTATCAAGCGATCCGCAAGGCGATTGACGCGCTGAACCAGGGCACGATGCGTCTGGCCGAGCTGATGATGGATACGGCGGTCTCGTCGGTTCTCAAAGGCAAGACCATGGACGAGACGGATATGGGCGAAGGCGTGACCGCGCCGCATCCCATGGCGAAGGCAGAGTTCAAGTAACCTCTGTGGGACTCTGTGTTCCCTGTGGTTTTTTGCGACATAACCAGAGAGATCACAGAGGAACACAGAGGAAGAACAGAGGGACATTTCATGCCAGAGGAAAAGGCACAAGGCGGAGGAGCGACCACCATGGACGCTCCCGGCGAAAACACGATCGGCGAGAATATGGTCCAGATCACTTTCTTGCCGGAAGGCAAGACGGTGCAATTCGAGCACGGGAAACTGCCGTATGAAGATCACGGCAAAGAGGAATCGATTCTCGACATTGCCTTGAACTTCGGCATTCCGCTCGATCACGCCTGCGGAGGCAATTGCGCCTGTACCACCTGCCACGTCTGGGTGAAAGAAGGCGCGGAGAATCTCTCCGAAATGGACGACGACGAGGCTGACCGGTTGGACATGGCGGCCGATCTCCAGCTAAACTCGCGTCTCGGCTGCCAGGCGCAGATCGTCAAGCCGGGCAAGGTGGTCGTGGAGATTCCCGCCTGGAACCGAAACTACGTTTCTGAGGAACATCACTAGGAGGCAAGTTTCAAAGTTTCAACGTTTCAATGTTGCAAGGTGACCTAGGATGAAAATGCTCCGTAGCAACCTTGCAACTTTGCCACCTTGCCACTTTGAAAACCTAGAACACTATGCCAAAATCACTCACCTGGGACGACGCCGAAGATATCGGCATTCTGCTTTCTGAAACTCACCCCGAACTCGACCCATTGGCGGTCCGCTTCACCGACCTGCACCGCTACGTCACGGAACTACCCGGCTTTGCTGGCGATCCCAAGGCCTCCAACGAGGCCAAGCTCGAGGCGATCCAGATGGCATGGCACGAAGAGTTCCAGGATCGGACTCAAGCTTGACCGTACTCAAGCGTGATCGTACCCAGCGTGAGGCGCTCTTAATTCCTGCCTGGTACCCTAGTCAACGATCAAGCGCCCGTGCACCTGCAGAACCCCCTGCCCCCAAATTACAACTTCCCGGACAAGTTTTTACATTTTGTTGACAAATCCTGCGGTTAGCTCCGCTTATTCTAGCGTCCAAGGGCCCTTCAGCTGTAGGCCTTTCTCTCTCTCTGGCCACAATGGAACGGGCACGGCCTCTCACGCCGTGCCCTATTTTTCTCGCTCCGAGATTTTACGAAGCTGCTCAGCTCACCGGAGTCGGTTGCGATTCTTCCACGTTCGCTTCCCGTAGGAATTTCGCCGCTTCTTCCGGAGGAGTCGGGTTGATGTAGAAGCCCGTGCCCCATTCGAATCCCGCCGTCTTGGTCAGCTTGGGCATGAACTCGATATGCCAGTGGTAGTGGTCGTTGGTTGGGTCCTGCACCGGGGAACTGTGGATCACCAGATTGTAGGGCGGATTGTCCAGCACACGATCGGCGCGACCGAGCAGGTTTTTCAGCGCCCGGGCCAGGTTCTCGAACATGTGCGACGACGAATTCTCAAACGCCGACTCGTGCTGCTTGGGCAGGACCCACGTCTCAAACGGGAACCGTGGAGCGTACGGCGCCAGCGTAACAAAGTTCTCGTTCTCGCTTACCACGCGAACGCCGCTATCCACTTCCTGGCGGATAATGTCGCAAAATACGCAGCGTTCCTTATAGAGAAAGTACTGCTTGGCTCCTTCCAACTCCTGGGTGACGTTGATCGGAAGGATCGGCAGTGCGATCAGCTGCGAATGGGCGTGTTCCAGCGATGCTCCGGCGGCTTCGCCGTGATTCTTGAAAATCAGGATGTACTTGAACCGGCGGTCCTTCTTGAGATCGAGAATGCGGTCCCGGAATGTCCAGAGAACATCTTCGATTCGTTTGGGAGGCAACGTGGCCAGGCTGGCATTGTGGTCAGGGGTCTCGATGATGACTTCATGCGCGCCGATACCATTCATGCGATCGAACATCCCCTCGGCCTGGCGGTTCAGATTGCCCTCGATCCCCAGAGCCGGGAACTTGTTGGGGACGACGCGGACGGTCCATCCTGGCGTATCGCGCTGCGGTGATCCGCCATTCGAACTGGGGCGGTAAGCCTGGATCTCAGGAGGTGTCTTGCTCTCGTTTCCGTAGCAAAACGGGCAAAACCCGCCCTTGATCTTCATATTCTCCCGGACAAAATCTGTCGGCCGTTTGGCCCGGTCGGTCGAAATAATCACCCAGCGGCCAACAATCGGATCTTTTCTCAGTTCCGGCACGTACTGAATCCTTTCAATGGAGTGCGCAAACTTTATATTTTACGCTGCTAGGGAGGCATTCCGAAACACTTCAATCTGCGGGCGGGCCGCTTGAGCATCATAGTATACGCTCACGATATCGAATCTCCACTGGCACGATCGTGGCGAATGCCTCAGGTACTCCCGTGCCACTCCCGCGATTTCCCGGCGTTTGTGACGGTCCACCGCTGCCTCCGGCGGCTTCACATCCCGTGAAGTCCTGGTCTTCACCTCGATGAAGCAAAGAACGTCTTCATCCCAGCCAATCAGATCGATCTCGCCTCGGCAGCGTGGCGATCGGAAGTTGCGCGCCACGATCGCATAGCCCAGCTTTCTCAGGTGGAAGTAAGCTTCTTCCTCACCCTGCTCCCCGACGCGTTGCCGCCACGGCTTTGTGTCGTCCGGGGTGATGCGTCGAGCGATGGAGTCAAGACCGCGGACGATCATTCGAGTGAAGCCGGCAGGAAGCATAGGAGCCACGCTTCTAGAGAGCGTACCGTCAGCCCTAGCGAGCTGATGTGACTTACCGCACAAACCAGGAGGAATTACTGCTGGAAGAGTTCTGAAAGGGGAAAAGAGGAATGGGGTGGCCCTCTCAAGCCCTTCCTTTTGCTTGAGCGGGAGGCTGCACTAGGTTGCCCCACCCCCTTCCCGCATCGTGTGCGGGAGGGTCGGATCCTCCCGCGGCTTCTACTGCCGAAAAAAGCCTACGGACTGAGCCGTAGGCTGAGTCGCCATCCTCCCCCGCGGAGGCGGCAGACAAATTCAATCCCGTCCAGATCTTTGAATTTGCGGAGCGCGCCCTCTCGCACGCTCCGCACTTTCACCGCACTTTTGGGCTTGCGAGACTCCCGACAAGTTTCGCCCCAAGGCGAGGTGAAGTAAGGAGCTAAACCTCGGTAACCGAAATCCACTTTCCACCCGGTCCGCCGGAATCGTCAATTCACCCCTCCAGCAAACGTAGTTCACGGGCTAAACGTCCTTGCATGAGAAAGATGCATGCGCTTCTCACTCGGAAAAAGGTGGTGGTCGAACCGCTAAAAGTGTTACCCGACTGGCACCATAAGGCGATTTCAGGGCAGTCCGACGGATGCTAGACTCCCGTCCGAGCCAGCAAGAACCATGCAAACGGCCCCACAAAGCGGTGCCATCCTCCAATTCGGACGGTTCGAGGTCGACCTCCGCCTGGGCGAGCTCCGCAAGGGTGGGGTCAAGGTCAAAGTTCAGGAGCTTCCGTTCCGCGCCCTGCGCCTTCTCCTTGATCACCCCAACGAGGTCCTGAGCCGGGAGCAGTTCCGGCAGGCCCTCTGGCCGGAGGGCGTGTTCGTCGACTTCGACCACGGCATCAGCAGCGCCATCAACCGGCTGCGGGATGCCCTCGGCGACTCCGCCGGCAACCCGATCTTCATTGAGACGGTCGAGCGGCGGGGCTACCGCTGGATCGCCCCGATTCACATTCCGGCACCCACGGCGAAGCCCAGGCCGGTTCTGGTCAAGACCCAAGAGGAAACGAAACTTCAGCCGCCGAAGCGCGGACTGCGTTGGCGGTGGTCTCTGGTCTTTCCGGCGGCCGCGTTAGCGTTGGCTCTTTGGGCCGTCTGGCCCGTGCACCGCGCCGCCAAGGCTGGAAGCACCAAACTGCCCGCTGTTACAGCGGCCACCCCTGAGCTTCAGCCCAGCTCAGCCAGGGCTGACGCCGAGCAGTTTTACCTCAAGGGTCGTTTCTACTGGGAAAAGCGCACGCCAGATGGCCTGAACCGCGCGCTGGACTACTTCACCCAGGCCATTGTCCACGATCCAAACTATGCCGCGGCATATGTGGGTCTGGCCGATTGCTACAACCTGCTGCGCGAATACACGATCATGCCCGCCAGCGACGCCTACCCGCGGGCCCTCGCCGCCGCGCAACGAGCAGTCGAGTTGGATGATCAGTCTTCCGAAGCCCATGCCTCCCTGGCCTTCGCTCTCTTCTGGGGGAATTGGGACGCCGCCGGGGCCGAACGCGAATTCCGCCGCGCCATAGAATTGAATCCTAACAATGCGGTTGCTCACCACTGGTATGCCACCTACTTATCCATGGTGGGGCGCCATCCCGAGTCGCTGCTCGAGATTGAACGCGCACAAACTCTTGATCCTGCATCGAAGGCCATCCTTGCGGACAAGGGCAACCTGCTGTGCGCAGCCGGACGCTGCAACGAAGGGGTTCCGCTGCTGGAGCAACTGGAAGGGACCGAACCCGATTTCATTTCCCCGCACCGCTATCTCAAGGAAGTCTATTTCGGCGAAGGGAACTATCAGGCCTACTTGAAGGAGTGGAAGCTGGAAGCGGCTCTTCTGAAAGACAATTCCACTCTAAAGCTGGTCGCTGCCGCCGAGAAAGGATATGCGGAGGCCGGCGCCCGCCGCATGCTGCAGAGCATGCGTACGCTCGAAGCCCGGTTCTACCAGGACGGCTCCTTGTCGCCCTACACCCTGGCGCAAACTGACGCCCAGCTGGGAAACAACAAGGAAGCGCTCCAGCTCCTGAAACTCGCCTGCGACCGGCACGACGAGTTGGTCGTCCAGGTCAAAGGCGATTCCGCATTCAAGAACCTCCACAACGAGCCTGCATACCAGGACCTTGTTAAGCGGGTAGGTCTGCCTGCCAGTAAATAAGCCGGCCGAGGAAGTTCCCGCAGCCGGCTTTGGAATCAACCTAAAACCCGAACTCACGCCCCGACTTGCTTGATGCACTCTTCGAGCACATCCACTGCAACGTCGGCTTGCTCCTTCGTGACCACAAGCGGCGGGCAGATCCGGATCGTGCTTGGCCCGCAGCCCAGGAATAACACGCCGCGCTCGAAAGCCGCCTCGACAATGCGGTCACGCTCGGCGTTGCCATATTCCTTGGTCACTTTGTCCTTCACGATCTCGACGCCGATCATCAAGCCGCGTCCGCGCACATCGCCCACCAGCTTGAACTTCTTCGGCCAGTCGGCCATGCGCTGCAGCATGTGGTTGCCCACGCTGGTCGAGTTCTCGAGCAAATGCTCTTTCTCGATCACGTCGAGAGTGGCCAGCGCCGCGGCTATACACACTGGATTTCCGCCAAAGGTTGACGCGTGCGAACCCGGCACCCAGTCCATGACTTCCGCGCGGGTCATCGTGATCCCGAGCGGCATGCCCGACGCGATGCCCTTGGCGATGCAAACCATGTCGGGCTCGACGCCGGTGTGCTCCACCGCCCACCACTTGCCGGTGCGGCCTACGCCGCTCTGCACTTCGTCCACCACCAGCATGATGCCGTGGCGGTCGCAGATGCGCCGCAGTTCCTGCATGAAGATCTTCGGCGCGATAACGTAGCCGCCCTCGCCCTGCACCGGCTCGACGAAGATAGCCGCTACTTCCTCCGGCGGCAGCGTGGTCTTGAACAGTTTTTCTTCGATGAAGCGCGCGCAGCCGAGCGCGAAATTGTCGGCCTCCTGCGCGCCGCCGACGCAGCCGCGATACACGTCGGGATAACGCACGTGCGTCACGCCCGGCACGAGTGGCGCGAAACGCCGCCGCTGCTGCGGTTTCGAGGCGGTCAGCGACAGCGCACCCATGGTCCGCCCATGGAACGCGCCGAAGAACGCGATCACGTTCTGGCGCTTGGTGTGATAGCGCGCCAGCTTCAGCGCGCACTCGATCGCCTCGGCGCCCGAGTTGCCGTAGTAGATGCGGTGCGGGCCGGTCATGGGAGCAATCTTCGATAACCGCCGGCCCAGCTCAACCATGCTCTCGTAGTAAAAATCCGTGCCCGACATGTGAATCAGTTCGCCCGCCTGCTTCTGAATGGCAGCGACCACGTCGGGATGGCAGTGGCCGGTCGAAGTCACGGCAATGCCGGCAGAGAAGTCAAAGAATTCATTGCCGTCTACGTCGGTCACGACGATGCCGCATCCGCTCTTGGCTACCATCGGGTAAGAACGGGTATACGACGGCGAAACGTATTTCTCGTCGCCCTCGAGCACGCGCTTGGCGTTCGGACCCGGCAGGGCAGTCTTGATTTTGGGACCAGTGGTCCTCACGGTCTTGGTTTCATTAATCACAGTTCCGGTAGTCATGGCATCCTCCGAGGCACCGTCAGTAGTCGGCGCGGGGTTATGGTTCCGTACGGCCTAAACACATGCGGCTCCGGTAAGGGCACGCACACGCCAGGCGAATCAGGAGGAAGGGAACAGCTAATCACTGCCGAAGAGGTTAGGACGCAGACGTGACGGCAGGTTGGCGCGATAGCGGCGTGGGCAGACCAGGCAATGCAGCCAGCACTCGGGCTGGCGCGAGCTCTGCACACGCGAGTTGGAATGGGTCAGCAGCATCGCACACCGTCGACATCACAGTTTGATTATAGCGGGAAGCACCGGAGCGGCGTAACCCCCTTTGGTAACGAATAGGCATACGCTCAAGTTTAGAATCCAACTCGCCGCCGCGTTCGTCTGATATCGTGTACTTTCGCCTGTTCTTCTCCGACACGCATGCACTCCGCCGAGCGCCCAAAATCGTGGAAGGTGGTTCTTGCCTTCGGCCTCGTCTATCTGTTCTGGGGATCAACTTATCTCGGCATCGACATCGCCATTCAAACCATCCCCCCGGCGCTCATGTGCGGATTGCGCTTCTCAATTGCGGGCGTGGTCATGCTGGTCGTCTGTGGAGCTACCGGCCATAAGATTCTCTACTCCCCTCGACAGATCGCGCTGTCGGCGATCGTCGGCCTGCTCCTGCTCATGGGAGGCAACCTCACGCTTTCCTACGCCGAACTCTCAGTGTCATCGGGCCTCGCCGCGCTGATCATCGCCATCACGCCGCTGTGGTTCCTGGTGCTCGATTCGCTTCTGCTCGGCGACCACCGCATTTCCGTCCGCGGCAAAGCCGGCCTTGCTCTCGGCATCGTCGGGTTGTTCGTTTTGGTGTGGCCTCAGTTGCAGGCAGGCTCGCTCGGTCGGCACGAATTGTGGGCGTCGCTCAGCCTGATCGGCGGATCATTCAGCTGGGCCCTGGGATCGGTGCTTTCCAAGCGCTGGCAGTCAGGCATGGATTTGTTCGGTGCCACCGGTTGGCAAGTCACCGCGGCGGGAGCGGGAAATTTCACCTTCGCGCTGTTCAACGGCGATCTATCGCGCGTCACTTGGACCGCCCGCAGCCTCGGCGCCGTGCTATACCTCGTCGTGTGCGGCTCGTGGATCGGCTACACCGCGTACATCTGGCTGCTGGAGCACGTTCCTACGTCGAAGGTCTCCACCTACGCCTACGTCAATCCTGTCGTAGCGGTGTTTCTCGGCTGGCTGATCCTGCACGAACGCGTGGACCGCTTCATCCTGTGCGGCAGTGCGATCGTAGTGTTGTCGGTCATCCTCGTCACCAGCGCGAAGGTGAAAGAGAAAACTGTCGCTGAGGAACTGCCCGCCGTCGAAGCGGCGGGGGACTAGCTACTTCGATCCTTCTTCTTCCTCCTCGCTATCATTCACCAGATCCGCCGCGTGCCCGCGGATGGCAAAGGTCTGCTTCGTGCCGCCGGCCGGCTCAAAGCTCACGCGCACCGGACCTCGCTGCCACGAGGGCGCCGGACAGGCCGAGTCGGGAGCGTCGCTGCTGACACCGTCGTCCGACAGCGGTTTCTTCAACACCGGTTTGCGCCGGCTGATCTGCGCCACGATCGCGTATGTCTTTTTCCGTCGTCCGAGACCCCGCAGTAAGCAACATAGTCGCGATACCAGCTCGCCGCGGAATAGAACAGATCGAACTCGGGAAGACTGATCGCGGAAATCCTCCCCGTCACGCGGTCCACTAGCAGTCATCCGCCGCGCTCCCACTGCCAATGCGGAACTGGCTCCTCGGGAAGGCTGTCGTTCAAACGAAACACACGCCGCACCACAAAAAGCCGGTCGGTCACGTCATGGGGCGCGCCCAGCGTGTACTCCTTGATGCGCTCATCTACGATGAGCGGCCGAATCTTCAGCAGCAGCGGTTTGGCCCCTTTTTCGCCTGTCTCCATCGGCCACGGCACAGACGTCCATTTGCCGAAGGCAATCACGTGAGCTTTGGTCGCCGCAGTCGCAGCAGCGGCCATCAAAACCACGCTCAACCACGCGGCGAGCCGGACGAACGTAGACTTTCGCATTCCAAAAGGCTAGGCAGGTGGACTTCTCGGAAGCAAGGCCTCCGGTCACATGAGCAACATCAGGAGTACCGAAGTGGGAATAGTCGGGGTCCGCACTTGATGCCAAAGTTCCAAAAAACTGGTGTGGTCCCCGGCGAGAGTCGCAGAATGGCGGTAGAATCAGAGGAATCGACTCGGATTCACCATGGGAACACCGACTCCGTCTCCTTCGTCGCCACGGCCCGCCGCAGGGACAACTTCGAGGCAGAAAGGGCCTTCTTACGAGGATATGGGTGACCTTTTACCACGACGCCGTGCCCCGCGGATTCTGGTCGTAGACGACCAGCCCAGCATCGCCGGCCTGATGAGCCAGTTGCTTACCATCCGCGGGTACGACGTGATCACGGCGGCGAACGCCGAGCAGGGCGAAGCCGAAGTGCGCCGCCAGGCACCCGATCTGATCTTGTCCGATGTGATGATGCCCGGCAAATCGGGCTACGATTTCTGCCGCTCGTTGAAGGAAAATCCAGCGACGCGCCTCATTCCCTTTGTGCTGATCACCGGACTCAGCGACAGCAGCGACAAGGTCCGCGGCATCGACGCTGGCGCCGACGACTTTCTCAATAAGCCCGTGCTCGCCGAAGAATTGATCGCTCGCGTCCGGTCGCTGCTGCGCCTCAAAGAGTTCACCGACGAACTGGAGACGGCCGATTCGGTTCTATGCACGCTCGGGCTGGCCGTCGAAGGCCGCGATCCTTACCTCGAGGGCCATTGCGAACGCCTTGCCGTCCGCGCCGCGGACTTGGGCCATCACCTCGGCATGGACGAAGACTCCATCCTCGCCTTGAAGCGCGGCGGATACCTGCACGATCTCGGCAAGATCGCCGTGCCCGATGAAATCCTGAAAAAAGGCAGCGATCTTACGCCCGCCGAATGGGAGATCATGAAACAGCATCCCATCACCGGTGAAAATATCTGCCGCCCGTTGCGCTCGCTCCGACTGGTGCTGCCCATCATCCGGCACCATCACGAGCACACCGACGGCTCGGGCTATCCCGACGGCTTGAGTGGCGCAGACATCCCCGTGCTGCCCAGAGTTCTTCAGGTCGTCGATGTGTACGACGCCCTGCGCACCGCCCGCTCCTACAAAGCGCCGCTGACGCACGAGCAGGCGGCGGAAACCATGCGCGACGAAGCCCGCCGCGGCCTCTGGGATACCGAACTGGTCGCCGAATATTTCTCCATGCTCGAGCAGAAGCGCCAGGTGGCGTAAACGTTTCTCCATCGTCCGCTAAGCGAACCTCGCTTCCTCCGGTACAATCACTGAGTAACTGAATAACTGGGTACTGAGTACTGGGTACCGAAAATCTTGCCGCCCACTTACAGCCTCGTCATTCCGGCCTATAACGAAGGCGCGCGCCTGGGCGCGACGCTCGAAAAGGTGCTCGCCTACGTGCACGGGCAGGGCTGGGACGCAGAGGTCATCGTGGTCAACGATGGCTCCCGCGACAATACCGCAGAAATTGTCCGCAATTTCGCGCAGAAAGGTCCTGCGCTGCAACTGGTCGAGAATCCCGGCAATCACGGCAAAGGATACAGCGTGCGCAACGGCATGCTCCACGCCCGTGGCCGCATCGTTCTCTTCAGCGACGCCGATCTTTCGTCGCCGATCGAAGAAGCCCCGAAGCTGCTGCGTGCGCTAGACGACGGCGCCGACATCGCCATCGGTTCCCGCTGGCTGCGCGCCGAAACGCAAACCCAGCGCCAGCCACTCTACCGCCAGCTCTTTGGACGCATCTTCAACTTGCTGCTGCGCCTCACGTTGGGTCTACGATTCAAAGATACCCAGTGCGGCTTCAAAGCCTTCAAGCAGCCGGCCGTGCAGGCGATCTTCCCGCTGCAAAAAATTGAGCGCTGGGGATTCGATCCTGAAATTCTTTTCCTCGCACAGAAGTTCGGTTTCCGCGTTGAAGAGGTTCCTGTCGCCTGGGGACACAGCGGCGGCACACGCATCCACCCGCTCATCGACGGCTCGCGCATGTTCCTGGAGATGCTGCGCATCCGCTGGTATGACATATCCGGAAAATACAAGGGGGATTCGACCGTCCCCGCCCTCAAGTCAGGAAAGATTTAACGCAAACGCTTTGTCATCCTGAGCAAGTGTTCTTTGCGCAGCGAAGGATCTGGGCGGCCGCGCGAACCGGGGTCCCCAGCGCGCCGGGTTTTTTGGCGTGATGGGGTGGGCGAATGCGTCGTGTTCTTTACGACGCAATACTCGCGCGTTTGGCTCGCTTCCTTATCAGTCTGACCACGATCAGCCCAAAGCCCGTTTTGACTTTGTCCGCCCTTGGTGTATCTTGGGCGAAATAGTTCGCCCGACAGTCTCGCACCTCTCGGCGAAGTGAGCGAACCATGCTCGAGATTCAAACCAAGCGGCTGGAGCCCGACATTGTGGTTCTGGAAATTACCGGAAAACTTACCCTGGGACGGGAATGCAAGCAGCTGGAGTGGGCCACCGACAATCTGATCCGTGAGCAGCAGAAGAAAGTCATCTTTGATTTGAGCGGTGTAACCCGCATCGACAGTACCGGCATCGGCATTCTGGTGATGTCAGCCGGCCAGCTGAAAAAGGCCGGAGGTCAACTGCGCCTTGCAGGCGCTACCGGCCATATCGAACACGTCTTGCTGGTGTCCAGCGTAGATAAGCTAGTTCCCCTGCATCCCACCACTGCCGCGGCCGCGGCTGACTTCTGATCTGATGATGGGCGCCCCAGATGCGCTCCAAATCCAATACGTGAATGTCCTCAAAATCACACGCTTAGATTTGTGCTAATGCTGAGCCAATGCCGCTCCCTCGCATTAGAATGGCACGCATACCCATCTTGAAGTGGAGGCCCGATGCAGACTGAAAAGAGGTGCGCATCGTGCGGCGCGACGCTGATCGTACTGCTGGCATTCGCAGTTGGCGCGAAGGGGGCGGCTGGCCAGAGCCGCGACGAGGTATCGAGTCCTGCAATTCCAGTCGTAGACAGCTCTTGGCCGGTCGTCAATCTCAATGTGGCCGTGCTCGACAAAGACGGTGCGCCGCACAAGATCGACGAACGGGAGTTTCAGCTTTTCGAAGACGGCGCCGAGCGGCCGCTTCAGTTTCGGGATTCGCCGGACTCGCCGGTTTCGCTTGCTCTCATCATTGATTCCTCGGGCTCGATATTCAAGCAGAAGTCGGCGATTATCTCTGCAGTCACCGCGATCATCAAGGCGATGCCGGCTGACAGCGAAATCATGGCCGTTTTATTCGCGGATCAAGTCTTTCTTGACCTTCCGTTCACCCCTGTTTCCAAAGTCGACTTCTCGTTTCTGGACCGGCTGCAGGCCCGCGGCCCAACGGCGCTCTACGATGCCGTCTTCTTGGCAGAGGACTATATCCTCGCGCACGCAAAATATGCGCGGAGGTCTCTGGTCATTCTGAGCGATGGCGTAGACAATGCTTCGCACGTTTCAAGGCGAGTAGTTTTCCGGAGGATGGAGCAGTCTGGCGCGCCGGTGGTCTATGCGTGTCTACCTTCCAGAGCACGAATAATGCAGAATGAATTGATAGCTGGGCATATGAATATGAGGTTTCTCGCCAAGGAGGGTGGCGGCACTGATTTCAATCTCGATCCTGACCCCACATCCGCTGCTGCCCAGATCGCGGCCGTCGTTCGCAGTCAGTACGTATTGGAATTTACTGCGGCCGACCCGGCGCGCAATGGGAAGACACACAAGCTCAAGGTGCGACTTCCGGTCAAGGACGTGCAAATTCATGCTCTGCCGGTTTATCACTCTCCCGCGAAATGAAAATCAGTACCGGGAACTTGGGATCGACCTTGGCCTGACGTCGTGAATCCGGCAAGGCCCGTTTTGTCGCGGCCATCAATTACTGGTTAATCAACATCGCTCCACTCCTTCGCGGCTGGATGATGCTGCCTGGTGGCCGATGGCGCGCTAGGAAGAATTTGTGCTACTTTTGTGCTACTTTCCCGGGCATCCTGCCTATCCTGCACATTTAGCCCATTGTGGAATCTGTAACTTGCGCGCTTTCAATACCTCCAATCGTCGGTGCCCCATCCTAGCCGCGTTCTTTTGGGCTAGGGTGGGATCAAGCTCACGCTGTCCTTTCCGTCCGATCTCTCCCCGTTCCCGCCGACGCTCTTACCGCCTCCACCACCCGCCGTCCCATTTCCTCTGTCGAAATCGCAGTGTGCGCTTTCCCTGCTAAATCAGCCGTGCGCGCGCCTTGCGCGAGCACACCCGAAACCGCGCTCTCCACGCACGCCGCCTCCGCCTCCAGATGAAACGAGTGCCGCAGCAGCATCGCCGCCGACAAAATCGCTCCCAGAGGATTCGCAATACCCTTGCCCGCGATGTCGGGCGCCGAGCCGTGCACCGGTTCATACAATCCCACCGGCCCGCCGATGCTCGCCGAAGCCAGCAGCCCGAGTGATCCCACCACTCCACCCGCCTGATCCGAGAGAATATCGCCAAACATATTTTCGGTCAGTACCACGTCGAAGTCGGTCGGCCGCTGCACCAGCAGCATCGCCGCCGAATCCACGTATTGGTGGCCGAGCTTCACGCCCGGATAATCCTTGCCAATGCGGGTCACCACTTCCCGCCAGAGCCGCGAACACTCGAGAACGTTGGCCTTGTCCACGGACGAAACCTTGCGCCGCCGCTTCATCGCCAGGTCAAACGCCACGCGCGCGATGCGCTCGATTTCTGCCTCGCCATATCGCATGGTGTTGACTGCGACACGCGCTCCGGGAGCACCCTCGATCGACCGCGGCTGACCGAAATACGCGCCGCCCAGCAGTTCGCGCACGATCATGATGTCTGTACCGCGCACAACGTCCGGCCGCAACGGAGAACAGTCTTCCAGCGCGGGAAAGAAAACTGCCGGGCGCAGATTGGCATACGCTCCCAGTTCCCGCCGCAGACGCAGCAATCCGGCCTCGGGACGAAGATGCCCGGGATTGTGGTCGAACGCCGGATTTCCAACCGCACCCAACAACACTGCCCCGGAAGACAAGCAAGCCTGCAGCGTGTCCCCAGGCAGAGGATCGTTGGCCGCAGAGAGCGCGGCGCCACCAATGGGCTTGCGCTGCAGTTGAATCTGATGTCCGAAGGTGTCGGCGGCTGCTTGCAAAACCAGCACCGCCTGCTCCGTCACTTCCGGGCCAATGCCGTCGCCGCCGAGAATGGTTAGATTTATGAGCATTGTGTAATTGAGGAATTGAGCAATTGTGTAATTGTAAAGTCGGCGGGAGCGTCAAAATACAATGCGAAAAGCTACTTTGTGGATCAATTGAATCTTTCCCTTCTCCTAGGCGTCATCCCGAAGGACCGCGCCTTCACCAGCGGGCCGAGGGATCTGGCGTGTACCGCCATGGCGCTCCACGCGAGATCCCTCGCTCCGCCTGAAAGACGGCTGCGCTCGGGATGACGCACTCGAGAGCAGGAGACATCAGCAGGACTCTGAAATTGAGCTATCGCAAGAAGACACTACGCAATTTCTCAATTACACAATTTCGCAATTTCCCTACACGCCCCACAAATAGTCTTCCTGCTGCTGGTGCTCGTGGTGATGATCGGAGTGCACCGGTAGCGGCGCGCCGAACGCATTCGTGACCGGCGCAATCGGGAAGGGCTTTATCGGCTCCGGAGCTGGCGAATTCGACGCAGAAGCGCTCGAAGCAGCAATGCTTGCCGCGGGAGGGCCCGCAGCTGGAGTGCCTGCTGCGGGAGCCGCGACTGCTGCCGCTTTCGCGCTCGGAAGCGGCTCAATCAGCGGCGTCGCCGAAGTGGCGGGCTTGTGCGTCTCGCGGATCAGTTCAAGCAGGTGATGATCTTCCACATTCTTGATCTTGTCCGCCAGCCGAACAAACCGGCGGTAGATGTCATCCAGGGCCCGGCGATCGAACTGGTACCCCAGCTGTTCGCAGCGCATGCCCAACGCGTGACGCCCCGAATGCTTGCCCAACACCAATTTTGAGTCAGGCACGCCCACGGATTTCGGCGTCATGATTTCGTATGTCAGTGGATTCTTCAGCACGCCGTCCTGATGGATCCCGGCTTCGTGCGCAAACGCATTGCGGCCGGTGATCGCCTTGTTCGGCTGCACCGGCACGCCGATGATCTCGCTCAGCAGCTGGCTGGAAGCAAAAATCTGTTCGCTGACGACGCCGGTCTCATACGGATAACGGTCCGGCCGCGTGCGCATCGCCATCACAATTTCTTCCAGCGACGCATTGCCTGCGCGCTCCCCGATCCCGTTGATCGTGCACTCAACCTGCCGCGCTCCCGCGCCGACCGCCGCGAGAGCGTTGGCCACGGCCATGCCGAGGTCGTTGTGGCAGTGCGCCGAGATCGTAACTTTCTCGATTCCTTTTACGCGCTGCCGGATGGTCGTGATCAAGTCCGCAAACTCAGAAGGCACCGTATAGCCAACGGTGTCCGGAATGTTGAGTGTCGTCGCGCCCGCTTCCACCACCGCCGTGAGCACGCGACAGAGAAAATCCGGGTCCGTTCGCGTGGCGTCTTCGGGTGAGAACTCCACGTCCTCACAAACAGACTTGGCAAAACGCACGGCATCGCGAGCCTGCGCCACGCACTGATCGCGCGTGATGCGAAGTTTGTACTGCAGGTGAATGTCGGAGGTCGCCAGGAACACGTGAATGCGCGGATGCGCCGCGTCCTTCAAAGCCTCCCATGCACGCTCAATGTCGGGCCGGCAGGCGCGCGCCAGGCCCGCAATGATCGGCCGGCGCACTACTGCTGCAATCGCCTTCACCGATTCGAAGTCGCCATCGGATGCAATCGGGAATCCGGCCTCGATCACGTCCACGCCGAGCCGGTCGAGCTGGTGGGCCAGGCGCAGCTTTTCCTGCTGGTTCATGCTGCAGCCAGGCGACTGTTCGCCGTCGCGCAGCGTGGTGTCAAAAACCGTTATTCGGGCGCGTTCCGCGGTCATGATTTTCCTCATTGCGAGACTAATAATCTATCGTACGAGTCAAATCCGTAGAAGCAAAACTTATTATTCTTCAGAGATGATTAGAATCAATTGTATAATAAGTATTCCTAATGAATCAGTAAGAACCATTAAGGAGCGCTGGCTTGGAACTTTCCCAACTTGAGGTCTTTCTGGCCGTCGCCCGCGAGCGCCGTTTTTCGCGCGCCGCCGAGAAGCTTTTCCGCACCCAGTCGGCCGTCAGCCAGACCATCCGCAAGCTCGAAGACGAATTAGGCGAAGCGCTATTCGACCGCTCCTCGCGCGAGGGCGTTCTCACCGATGCTGGGAGGGTTCTTTACGAATACGCGGAAAAGCTCATCAATCTGCGCGCAGAAGCCTCCGAGTCACTGACCG
>JASHPH010000226.1 GCA_030038255.1 Candidatus Sulfotelmatobacter sp.
TCCTCACAATCCGTACTTCTCTTTGGTGCGCTGTTGGCTCGCTGTCAGTTCGCTACGACGAAACTTCTCTTTCTGGCGTTCCTTCCAGCGTTCGATCTTGTCAGGTCTTGCCCTACGGTGACTTCTCTTGCACGCATGGCGATTGCCGCCGGTGCGTCGTGCTCTCTTTCCAGTAAGTATTGCCATCGCCGCCTCCAGTCGCCCCGCCTTCGTTCGTTTCTAGCAGAGCGAGCAGCTACGAATAGAGTAGCCCTTTCCGACCCCCTTGTCTACTATTATTTTTTGTATTTCGCTGCCAGCACCCTGCGAGACATAGACTTTCGCTTTCCTTACGCCATGCGATTTTAACGCTTAAAATCTCACTGAATCGCGCGTGCGAGCCAGCCGCGACAGAACGTCATCTGCGTATTATCTGCGACGACACGCTGGCAGATCGCAACGCACCATTCGAGACGTATCCCGGCGAGCAATTTCACGGAGTCCGCAGCGTTGACAGCCGCTTCGGTCTGCGGCCCCCATTGGCCGTCGACGACGATCGGCCCGGCTTCGAGCTTCGCGAGCGCTGCTTGAACGAGCCGCACGTTCCCGTGATTCACGTAGAGGTCGAAAATCTTGTCAGCGACATCTTGATTCTCGACGCCACCGAACCGCCAGAAATTCTTCTCGTAGATCGCGATTGCTCCGTCGCGCGTCAGATTCTTTATGTCGACATCCGGAAACGACCGCTTGCTGATTCCGAAGTTCGTCTCGCCGCCAGGATCGTTCGGATCGTTCGAGTAGCCGCCTTCGTTCGCAAGAACGACAGCAATCGCCGTCATGAAGTCAGCCATCTTATTTCGGCTTTCTCGGAAAGAGAATCCCGTCTGCGTACAGCGGCTCTTGCCCCGTCTCTGCGTGCCGGTGAAGCTCGTAGTCCGTTTCGATCTGCTGACGAGCACCGATGTATTGATTCAGCCTCGTGTATATCGGGACCACCCACTTGACGACACTCCACACGAAAGCGAGTACGCCGAGCGCTTCTGCCGCCCAATGGTAATAAATCAATCGCACGATGTCTTCCAAGATCACCGGCGTCTGTTGAACGTCGAGCATTACCCGGCCTGTCTTCTATCTGGCTGCGAAGCATCCCACGGATCGGGAGCTTTCTTCAAATACGCCGCCGCCATCTTCGCTCCAGCGAGAAGCGCGAGAATCCCAATCACCAGCAACGAATGTTTGAGTTGCGGGCCGAGATTGAACCTGTCTGGATCGGTGATCATAAGCGTTATACCGGAATCAACCGAACCGGCAGCCGCCCCGATGAAAGCTGCGATCAATCCGTGGAACCACATTCTTGGATTCATGCACACCTCCACATTACTGGGTCACCCGGACGTTGTAAGTGTACGCCGTCGGTGTTCCCGCGATCGCAGCGCAGACGTAGACCGTGACCGTTCCTGTCGCTGTCACGACCGCGTGGACGGTGAAGTCACCTCCGACGAATGTTCCGCTGCTCTCCATTGCGTTAGCAACCATCGAAGTCGTCGCACCAGTTATGCTTGCGGTGCCGCTGGCGCAACTCCCTGCCGTAAGAGCCGAGCCGCCAATCGAGCCCGTTGTCCCGGTGAGCGCGCCCTTTACTGTCGCTCCGCTCGAATCCACCACCGGGCAGCCGAAGGTGACCTTCGAGCCGGTCAACGTGCCGCCGCAGATCGCAAAGCCGTCGAACGCCGACGCGCCGCTGTAGTTGAACATCGTGTTGCCGTTCGAGTCGTAGAGCGAAAAGGAAGGCAGGCTATTCACGCCGTAAGACATGAACAGGTTTTTCCCCGAATTCGCTAACGGATCGCCTGCATACCACCAGCCACCAGCAATAGAATTGTTGTAGTTGTATGGCTCAAAGTACAGGTCTGGGCTTGTGGACGCCCCTCCGCGCACGAATCGTACACCGCCGTTGATTTGCCAGAGCGCCAAACCGCCTGAACTACTGCCGTTGAACGGACTGCCTGTAACTTGGATATTTGCTCCGCTCGGCACGTTGAGAAAAACGCCGTTGCCGCTAGAGTTGCCCTCATACGGATAGCAGTTCGAATTGACGCAGTTGACGGTCAACTGCTGGCTGTTCATGTCAATAGAGCCGCCGAGATTTGTGTTGCTGATAAGAAACGCACCGCGAGGATTAAAAACGCTCGGAATGATCTGAACCGCGTTGGAAACTCCGCCCGTCGGCGTCAACGTCGCGTCAGAAAGCTCCGGGAAAATATACGCGGCAGCAGTACCGTTCGTGCTCCCGTCAAGGCCGAAGCGAAACAACGCGGGCGTCCCAGAGAGGGCGGACGAATCGGCGAGTACTGTATTGATGACGCGACATCCAACGTCCGGGCACTCAATGGCGATTCCCGAACCGTTCTCGATATAACGGTCGGACATCGTCAGATTGGCAACGCCCATCGGGAACGAGCCGTTATTCATCGAACGATCTAGATCAGTCGGTGTCGCGTATCCCAAAAAGCCGTTCGAAGAAAGGCTGTAGCCGGAAAGATTCGCCGCGTTCCAGCGCCCCTTCTCGAAATTCCAGATACCACCAGAAACGGCGTACGCTTCCAGGACGGCTATGTCGCCTTGCAGGAAATTCCCGATCCAGTGCTGCTCGTACCACACGATACCGCGATAGATGACGGCAGCATAAAGCCCCGGGCCGATTCCGCTCGTGATCGTATTGTTCGTGAACCAACTGTTCGAACCGTTCGAGAAGCCGCCCTCCGAGCCGACGATGAGCCCATGCCCTGAAGACCCGATACCGATACCGTTCACGAGCAGGCCGTTGACAGTCCCCAATACCATCGCGCAGCCCAAATTGATGTCAGCCCAAGGACAAGAAATCGCAGACTTCCCGGCGCCGTTGAGTGAACTAACACCCAAAATCGTTTGCGCGTTGCTCATGATCAGCGGTGTAGTCAACGACTGCGTTCCTTGCGGTACGATAACGGCACCGTTCAAGCATGTGTTCGCCGTATAGTTGCACGTCGCGTTCAGTGCCACCTGAAGAGGATCAATCG
>JASHPH010000227.1 GCA_030038255.1 Candidatus Sulfotelmatobacter sp.
CGTTCGGTTGGAAGAATGTTCCGAACACTCTCGGCGGTGAGGCCGAAAGTCTCCGCCGCAGCCGTGATGGTGTCGTCCGTGAGGAGATTCGCGTGCCCCAGGAGCTGCTGGGCCTCTTCGAGCGAAGACTGGCCCGACGCTACGTTCGAGAGCACGTGAACCACGGCAGCCACCCCGAGCAGCTTCGCCGTTTCGTCATCCGAAACCTTTGGCTCGAACTCCAGAAACTGTCTGGCAGCTTCCGCTTCTTTTGATCGTGTATCGGACCAAAGTTGCTGCCAGGTCACTCCGAATCGATCACACGTCTTCAGGGCGTGGCAGAGAAATACGCCGCCACGATCCGTAAGCACGTAGCTGTCCATGCTCACCCTCGCAATGGTTTGGAGATTCAATCTTGCTGATTCAGAATCAGCGTCCGAAATAGGTGAGTGTACAGAAGTCGACTTCTTTCACAAGCCGGATGGTGTGTTCAGCCCTTCGCGGGAAGGTCCTTCGGACGCACCGTGTCGTAAAGTGTCCGGTCGAAGACAATCGCGAGCGTGTCGTCGACCTCGTAACACTTCAAGTCTTGGCTCATTGCCCAATCATCGATCAACTTCTGGAAACCTTCGACTTGATCGTCGGAAAGTAGGGGACGCACGGGTTCGTTCGTTCGGGTCACTGCTCCCGCGAGCACCTGTTCAGCATCGAGGAGGAAGCCGAGTTCCTCCGCGGCCCAGCACCACCGGGGCGGCGGGACACGAAGTTCGCTGCACCGTTTTTCAAGCTCGGTCCGGCATCCGAAGACCTCGACGAAGCGGCAGCCGGGCGGCGTCCAGCACATGCGCTTGCCCTCGTAGTCGGAGTAGAAGACTTTTTGCGCGGACCGGAACATTTCTTCTTCGTGAATCGCCTGAACTTGCCGGAGACACTTCGCGCAGAGCGTGTCCCCCGGTCCCGCCAACGCGGAACACTTCTGGCACTTGGTTCGCTGGCAGCAGCGTTCGGCGAGTTCCTGGTCGAACCAGACGTTGTTGCAAGAGCCACAAATCCAGCTCTGGCAATGATTCTCTTGTTCCGGAAGTTCTCGGACGAGCATGTCCTCCTTTTCGACCATCGAGACGAAGAAGTCCAGAGTCTCGGCTAATTTAGGCTTGATCTTTTGATCCTCAGCCCTTGACAATTACACGATCCGAACGTACCTTGTTCGCCGAACGGATGAGCGACTCGACCGAGTTTAAGCTGGCCAGCCAGATGCCGAACCCGCGTCCGCTTTTCATGGGAAAGGCGGACCTGCAGCACATGGCCGAGATGCTCCTCCATCGCGTCGGCGACACGTACAAGGAGGACCCTCAACACCTCCTCGACCAAGCCGTCCTCGCCCACTTTCGGGATGGTGAGCGGCTGAATCAGCTTCGGAAGTGGATTCGCGGGAACATTCTCGAACTCATCCCGAAGAATCGGCGCCCCGACGTCGACGAGGACGCACTCGAACGACTTGTCGATGAGGAGGCCCATGCCCAGGGCGCGCTCTTCGAGTCGATGACCCGGCACATCGACGGGCAGCTTCTTGTCATCGGCTTGGCGCGGTGGGCCTTGTCCGCGTACGCGACCGTTCAGATGCCGCACACCTACGCGGCGGGTCTCATCGCGACGAACCTCCCGTACGAGGTGGCCGACGAAATCCAGCCCCCGTTCGAAGGGTTCTTGATCGAGATTCCGGATGGCCTCCTCTCCGTCGACAACGAGAACGGCCCTCCCCTCCCTCTCCGGCGCGTCTGCGTCACAAAGATGTACAACAGCGTGATCAAACGACTGGGGTGGGCCTACATCGCCATGACCGACAGCGTGATGAGCTTCTGGCGCTTCGGCCTCACGACCGAGGACATGCTGGGCGAGCACGACTGGCGCAAGGACTTCCCCGACAACCCAACCGAGAACCCCTTCGCGCAACCCGTGACCAACCGCGACGCTCGGGTGAGCAACTGCCTCGGGCGCCTCATTCTCAACACGTGCCTGGCAATGTCAGATCCTGACAATGTGAGGAAGGTCGGAACCGGCCACAAGGCTCACGCGGACGCCCACCGCCGTCGGGTGCCGGGGCCGCCCATCGTCAGCACCTACGTGGTCGGCCGGCCTTTAAAGCACGATGTGCGCGAGGCCGTTCGGATCTATATAGAGGAGGGGCGTGAGCACCGACACCTGAACGTTCAGACTCTCGTAGCCGGCCACTGGAAATGGCAGGCCTACGGAACCGGCCACCTACTGCGAAGACGTCAGTGGATCGAGCCGTACTGGCGAGGACCCGAGGACGCTCCAATCGTCCAACGGCCTCACGTCTTACTAGGAAAGAAGGAGAATCCCACGTGAACACAGCGTCACTCAAGAAAACCGAAGCATCCCTCGACGTGTTGCGGCAGCAGCTCATCGACTACGAAGCGCTGATCGTGAAGCGTCACGAACTGGTCGTCCAGCTCGCCGCAATCGACAACCAGCTGAACGAAACGCGCCGGAGCCTCATCTTCCACCGCGCCCAGAGCAGCCGCACGAACGGCGCGGTCAAGATGCCGCTGCTCGCTGCACCGAAGCCGGCGACGAAGGAACCGGACCTCTCCGGCGTCGATCGCCGCACTCGCAAGGGGCTGGTGGCGGTCCTCAAGATCATCGACCAGAGCGGCGGCGAGGCTCACCACGCCGAGATCACGAAGAAGCTCGGAATCT
>JASHPH010000228.1 GCA_030038255.1 Candidatus Sulfotelmatobacter sp.
GTCCCAAAGAGCGTTTTCGAGCGCAGCTTTGGCCATGCGGTGACCCCGCACCTTGGCAAACAGCGCGGGACACTCTCTCGCCGATTCGATCCGCTGGCCGAGAAGCGGCGGAATCAGGTGCTCGATCAAAGTGGGCCACGCGCTCTCGATCCACTCACTGCTGTAAAAGGGATTTTCGCCCGCGACGCATTCTCCCCAGCCGTCCACGCCCTCGCAGTGGACGGTGGCCAGCAGAATTGTGCGGCTGTAGGTTCGGCCAAAGCTCGTCTCGAAAAAATGCACGAGCGGCATCCGAATTTCGCGCAATGTTATCGCTTCAATCTTCATGTGGGAAAGTTTCAAAGTTTCAAGGTTTCAAAGTTTCAAAGTCAACCACAGCAGCTTTCCCCTTGAAATCTTGAAACTCTGAACATTGAAACCTGGCTTCTAACCTTCTGCCGCATACGACCACTTCTCGTCCCAGCGCCCCAGTACAAAGTTGCCGTTGCCTTCGGCGTCGCGCTCGTAGCCCAACACCGCGAGTCCGTTGGAAAACGCGCGCAGGAATTGCTCGCGATTGCGCTCCTGCACCTGCTGCGCCTGGCTGCGAGTTTCGGCTGCGGCCTTCCAATCGTAAATCTGCGCGGGCACGGAAATGCTCCCCTCGCACTGGAACGGCGGGTTCTTCCCCGTCGCCAGCAGCATTTCGACGCGCTTCGATTTCAGCCACCATTCCGCGATCAGCCGGTCGCTGGGCAATCCGCCCTGCAAGGGCGACGACGTAATACCGTACTGGTTGATGTTGTAGCGGCGCGCGATCGCGCCCAGCTTCTCGATGTTGAGATTCGCGTTCTTGATCTCCAGCGGATCGAACGTCCACTCGATCAGTTCGATGCCGCGAGACAGCGCCTCTTCCCGCTGCAAAAGCTTTAGCCGCCGTCCGAGGCCGCTGTTGCGGTACTCCTTGCGCACGGCCAGCATGTGCGAATGCAGATAAACGTGGCCGGACCGTGTGCCCGGCACCGAGAGCGCGAAGCCCACCATGTCCTTGCCTTCGAACGCGCCCATGACCTGGCCGCCGACTTTCTCCGCCACCACAAACATGCGCAGCGGCACCAGTTCGGCGTCGGCGAAATTCCACACTTCTTTCTGCAGCGCGACGCAGGCGCGCAGCTCTTCCAGGCCGTGACAGCGGCGGATGACGATGGAATCGGCGCTCACGCTGATTTCTCCGCGGCTTCTTTGGCCTGCTTTTCCTGAGCCTTCGCCTGCTGCCACAGCGATTCCAGTTCTTGCATGGAGGCCTGATCAGCGGTGCGGCCGCTCGCGTGCAAATGGTCCTCCATCCACTGAAAGCGGCGCTTGAACTTGCGGTTGGTCTTGCGCAGCGCCGATTCCGGATCCACCGACAGATACCGCGCCAGATTCACCAGCACAAAGAACAGGTCGCCGACCTCTTCCTCCAACCGCGCCTGCAATTCCTCCGGGACGACCGTTCGTCCCGACCCCGCAACGCCGCGGCCCTGCGGTCGCGGCCCGGGCGCCGGGAATTGCTTCAGCTGCTCGCGCAGTTCGCGCGTCTCTTCCTCCAGCTTGTCGAACAGGCCCTCGACATCCGGCCAGTCAAATCCCGCCTGCGCGGCGCGCGAGCTCAATTTATGCGCCTCCAGTAACGACGGCATGGCTGACGAAACGTCGGCCAGAATCGACCTTTTCGCCGACTCTTTCTCACCATTCTGTTTTTTTCTCTCTTCGACCTTCAACGCTTCCCAGTTCTTCTTCACCTCAGCCGCGGTATCCGCTTTCACCTCGCCGAACACATGTGGATGCCGGTTGATCAGCTTCGCTGACAGCCGGTCCAGCACGTCGTCAATCGAAAATGAATTCTGCTCCTTCGCCATCTCCGCGTAAAACAGAATCTGCAGGAGCAGGTCACCCAGCTCACCGGCGAGTTCCGGCCAGTCGCGGTTATCAATCGCCTCGAGAACTTCGTAAGTTTCTTCCAGCGTGTACGGCTTGATGGTGTCGAAGGTCTGTTCGCGGTCCCATGGACAGCCGCCGGGCGCACGCAGCCGCTCCATAATGCCGACCGCCCGTTCGAATCGTTCGCCTGTGGTGGACATTCGGCAACCAATGTAAATGACGGTGGATGGAACATTCAACGACGACCCCGCGTGACCCAGCTTCAATCTCATGGCTGAGATGAGGCGTCATCCCGAGGCCTCGCGCTTTCCGGTAGACCCCTGGCTTCAGCCGAGGGCGGCGAGAGCCGCGAGGCGAGAGCCTGCCCTGAGCGCTCGACGAGCGAAGCGAGGAGGAGTCGAATGGGGATCTCGCGCGGAGTGGCACTGTGGAGCGCGCAAGCCCGCCCGCTGGTTACTTTCGGCACATCTGGATTAGGCCGATTTCAGGAATTCGGCCATTGTACGGATGGACCTATTGTCACCTTCATGCTCCCGCCTGCCGAGCGCACAATGAATGCAGGGCGAACGTTTCTGCAGCTCGGGACAGAATTATAGGGGTCGAATCTGCCTGTGGCAGCGCTTTCGCATCTATTAGAAATACATGACGTTAGCAGTTAAACCCCGGTCATCGCTGGAAAGCCAGCATTTCCACGTGGTGGTCATCGGCGGCGGCATCAACGGCGTGGCCGTCGCCCGGGAGTGTGCCCGCGCTGGCAAACGAACTCTGCTTGTCGAGCAGAACGACTTTGCCTCGGGCGTGACCAGCCGCTCCACGCGCATCATTCACGGCGGCCTACGCTACCTCGAGCACGGTGAACTGGATCTCGTCCGCGAGTCGGCCCGCGAGCGCGAACGCCTGCTGTGCGATCGTCCGCACCTGGTGCATCCCACTCGTTTTCTTTTCCTCTTGAATGAAAAGAGCCAGCGCAGCGCCATGAAGGTGCGTGCCGGTCTGTGGCTCTACCAGCGTATTTCCGGCAAGAAGCCCACCCAACTCAGCGAGATGGAACTGATGCGCGTCCAGCGCTCACTCGACGCCGGCCATCGGTGGTCGATCTTCAATTACGAAGACGCCCAGTGCGAATTTCCCGAGCGCCTGGTGGCGGAATGGGTCACCGAAGCGGCCGACGCTGGAGCCGTGGTGCGCAATCACTGCGAAGTGCTGGCCGTAAATGTCGCCGGCGGTCGCGCCAGCGGCGTCCTGCTGCGCGATCGCGTGACCGGCAAAGATGCACGTGTTGACGCCAGCTGGATTATCAACTGCACCGGTCCTTGGGTGGATCGCATATGCGCGCGCTCTTCGGTCCGCACCGGCAAGCCGCTCGTTGGAGGCGTGCGCGGTTCGCACATCGTGCTGCCGCGCTTTTCCGGTGCGCCCAGCGCGGCGCTATACACAGAAGCCGCCGATGGCCGCCCCATCTTCGTCCTGCCCTGGAACGAGCAGATTCTGCTCGGCACCACTGAAGTCCCCGATACCGCCGACCCCGGCAAGACCGCGCCCTCGAAGGAAGAGATCGAATACCTGCTGCGTGCGGTGGCGCAACTATTTCCCAAGGCGAAGATTTCCGCTCGCGACATCAAGTATGCATTTGCCGGCGTTCGTCCTCTGCCCAATTCGCGCGGAAACAATCCGTCAGCAGTGACGCGCCGCCCCTTCCTGCACGATCACACCGGAGATGGCGCGGCGCGCCTCATCTCGGTAATCGGCGGCAAGCTGACAACCGCGGCGTCGCTCGCCCGCGAGTGCGCCCGCAAGATTGGCATTTCGGTTCCCGAGCCCAAGGCCGTTGCTCTCGGCCCCAGCGCCTCCCTGGATCCCACCATGGACGACGAGGTCCGTGAGATTGCTCAGGCCGGCTCCATCAGCCTGGAGTCGGCACGCGGCATGGTCGAGTGGCATGGCAAGCGCTCCATGGACATCGCCCGCATGGCGCTGGTGAGCGCTGAACTTCGTGCTCCCGTGTGCCCGCACACATCGCACATTGTCGCCGAGGTCGTGGAAGCTTATCGCAAGGAATTTGCCGTCACCATGGGCGACGTCCTCTTGCGCCGCGTTCCGGTCGCGCTGGGCCCATGCTGGTCTGAGTCGTGCAGCCGCGAGGCTGCATTGCGCATCGGCGCCGTGCTGGGCTGGGACGATCAGTCCATCGGCTCGAACCTGGAATCGTTTGAGATGGAGCGCAGCGCGTTCCTTCGCCGTCCGTCGCTGAATTCGGCCGCGCTCGAAGCCGCGGCAGACTAGCTCCCACCTAGTGAGTGAAATCGCCTGTGGGTGTTGAAAAAGTAGGTTGGAAAAGGTGTTCTTTCCCTCGCTCTGGGCAACGCGTGAGGTGATTTTTTCTGTTGCGAGAAGACACTAAGTGGTCGCAGGCAGGATGGATTGTGGGCCTTGGCTGAGGAAGCGAACTAACCGTTTGATATTCTGCGCAGCTGCTGCCAGGAAGAACTGCTCTCGCACAA
>JASHPH010000229.1 GCA_030038255.1 Candidatus Sulfotelmatobacter sp.
GCTCGGCCGCTTCGTTGCCCTGAAGTTTCTGCCCGAAGGACTAGCCCAGGATCCGCAAGCACTCGAGCGCTTTCGCCGCGAGGCGCGTGCCGCTTCCGCACTGAACCACCCCAACATCTGCACCATCCACGAGATCGGCAAGTACGAAGGGCAGTCGTTCATCGTGATGGAATTTCTGGACGGCATGACGCTGAAGCACCGCATCGGCGGGCGTGCGATGGAGACGGAGCAAATCCTGTCGCTGGCGATCGAGATCGCCGATGCGCTCGACGTGGCGCACGGGGCTGGCATCGTGCACCGCGACATCAAGCCGGCGAACATCTTCGTGACCAGGCGCGGCCACGCCAAGATTCTGGACTTTGGATTGGCCAAGGTTGTGCCCGCGCTTGATGTAAGAGGAGCGGAGGCGACGGCGCAATCCACGGTGACGCTGGAAGAACACCTGACGAGTCCCGGTCAAGCAATTGGAACCATCGCCTACATGTCGCCCGAGCAGGTGCGAGCGAAGGAACTGGATGCTCGCACAGACCTGTTCTCGTTTGGCGCAGTTCTCTACGAGATGGCGACGGGACAATTGCCATTCCGCGGCGAAAGTTCAGGAGTGATCTTCGAATTCATCCTGAACCGTGCGCCGGCGCCTGTAGCGAAATTCAATCCTGACCTGCCGCCGGAACTGGAACGAATCATCAGCAAATGCCTGGAAAAAGATCGCGATCTTCGCTACCAGCACGCTTCCGACATTCGCACGGATCTGAAGCGAGTGCGGCGCGACACGGAGTCGGCGAAGATGCCCGCAGCAGCGAGCGCTGAGCCGGTCCGTGCACCTCAAGCTCGGTGGAAGGTCATCATTGGAGCTGCGATCGCTGTCGTAATACTCGCTGCGGGCACCTACCTGTATCTGCACCGCACGCCCAAACTCACCGACAAAGACACGATTGTGGTGGCCGACTTCGATAACAAGACGGGCGATCCGGTGTTCGACGACACGCTGAAAACTGCACTCAGCGTTTCTCTGAACCAGTCACCGTTTCTGAATGTGCTTTCCGACAACAAAGTGGCGGAGACGCTGAAGCTGATGACGCGCCCGCCCGACATCAAGCTCACGCCCGACGTGGCTCGCGAACTCTGTCAGCGGGCTGGAAGCAAGGCGTACATCGCGGGAGCCATCGCCAGCCTGGGCAGCGAGTACGTTCTTGGCCTGAAAGCTGTGAACTGCCAGAGCGGAGACCCGCTGGCTCAAGAGCAGGCAACTGCCACAACCAAGGAGAAAGTACTGAACGCGCTCAGCGAGATAGTGGGCAAACTGCGGAGTAAATTAGGCGAGTCGCTGGCGACGGTGCAGAAATTCGACGCCTCGCTCGAACAGGCCACAACCACCTCGCTCGATGCTCTGAAGGCCTATAGCGCGGGCGTAACCGCCCTGCGCTACCGAGGAGACGTTGCGGCAATTCCTTTCTTCCAGCACGCGATCGAGCTAGATCCGAATTTCGCAATGGCTCACGCTGCGCTGGGAGGATGCTACGGGAACATCCAGGAAACGGAGGTAAGCCTGAAACACTTTCGCAAAGCATTCGAGCTGCGGGACCGCGCCAGCCAGTGGGAAAAACTGCGGATTTCGGCCGAATATTATGCCCAAGTCACGGGGCAATTTGAGAAAGCCGCTGAGATTGGTGAGCTATGGGTGCAAACCTACCCCAATGATTCCAGACCACATCGCTTTCTCAGCGCCGCTTACTTGTGGCTCGGCCAGTTTGATAAAGCCGCCACCAACACGGTCATCGCATTGCAGAGCCAGCCGAATGACGTCAATGGCCTGTCAAACCTGATCGAAATATATATGTCGCTGGGTCGCTTCGACGACGCCGAACGTACAGCCGACAAACTGCGGGCCCTGAACCCCGATCTTCCGCATTACAACATCTATCGCCTGGGATTTGTTCGCGGTGACAGCCGTGAGATGCAACACCAGCTCGATTTGGCCCGGGCCGCAAAAGACGATCCGGAGATGCTCGGCTCCTTTGCCGCCGACACTGCGGCCTACCACGGACGTATAGAAAAACAATCGGTGGTTCCAATCTGGTCGGGCCATGCAGAGCCCCTAGCTGTAAGGCAATTGAAGACTGCCATGTGGGAGGCAGAGTTCCAGCTGACTGATGCAGCGAAACGGGACATCAAGGATGCTTTGGCAAAGGCTCCGACGCAGGTTGTACGAACCTTGGCGGCATTGGCGCTGGCGCGTGCAGGAGATAACGCCGGTGCCCAAAAGCTCATCGCAGATCTGGAAAAGATAGATGCACCGGATTCTATAGATTGGCTCTATTGGCTTGCATCGGCGCGTGCCGCTGTTGAGTTGAACCGCAACGACGCCGCCCAGGCCATCCGGCTGTTGCAGTCCGCCGCCAATGTAGAGTTGAGCGAAGATACTTACCTCCCCGGTGCAACGATGCATCCGGTCTACGTCAGGGGTTTGGCCTACCTCGCGCTGCGTCAAGGCTCTGAGGCCGCAGCTGAATTTCAAAAGATCATTGAGCATCCCGGCTTAATAGCGAACTGTCCGTTGGGCGCATTGGCTCGTTTGCACCTTGCCCGGGCGTATTCGATGGCCGGCGACAGAATCAAAGCAAAGGCCGCTTATGAAGACTTCCTG
>JASHPH010000230.1 GCA_030038255.1 Candidatus Sulfotelmatobacter sp.
ATGGGAGCGCGGGCGGCCGGGATGCGAAGTAGGGGGAGGGTTACTCGCATGTCACTACTCTAGTTCCAGAACGGGAAGGGCGATAGTTACAGGAGTTCATTCCGGCTTGACAAAGGGGACGTTTGGGAACGGCCGTTTTCCAGCCGCACATCGGGCCGGTCGGACGATGGTGGGACAATGGGTGGTTCGGGCTTGCATCTTTTCGGGCAAATCGGGACACTAGCCGGTACTCTCGGACACGCATGAATATTGGACTCTTTGGCGGGACGTTCGATCCGGTGCATCGCGGCCACCTGGCGCTGGCGCGGGCGGCGCTGGAGCGCTGCAAGCTCGGCCGGATTTATTTTGTGCCGGCAAATGTGCCTCCGCATAAGCAGCGGCAGCCGCTTTCGCCTTTTCTGCACCGGTTTACTATGGTGGCTCTAGCCACGGCCGAGGAAAAGGCTTTTGTGCCTTCGCTGCTCGAAGCGCCCGAGGAGACCGAGTTTGGCCGGAAGGTGCGCGGGGACAAGCCGAATTACACGATCGACACTGTGCGGCGGTTGAAGCAATCGCTGAAGTCGAGCGACAAGTTGTTTCTGCTCATCGGGATGGACGCGTTTGCCGACATCGCCACCTGGCATGAGGCAGAGGTGTTGTTCCGCGAGTGCGAATTCGTGGTGGCGGGCCGTCCGGGATATTCACTGGCCGATGTGGCCAATGCGCTGCCGGAGAGTTTGCGTCCGCGGGCGGAGGTGACCAAGCCGTTTCATAAACAGCCGGCCACGGGCGATCTGGTGCTGCCGGGAGTGACGATTCATCTGCTGGGAGACTTGAAGCAGCCGGCCTCGGCCACGGCGATCCGCGAGGCCGCCGCCGCGGGCAAGCCGCTGGGGCGCTTTCTGGATGCGCCGGTGGCGGAGTACATCAGGAAGATGGGGTTGTATAAGTAGAGGGTTGGCGGTTGGCCCTGTGATCGCTGGAGGGTAGACGGGAGCAGCATCGATGAAGCGACTCGTCCGATATGTGGCGCTTGCCGGGACTACACTCTTCGGCATCCTCTTCCTGTTCGTAGCCCTGGATGTCGTGTCGCACTACAACTACAAGCATCATCGCTTCAGTCCGTTCTTGCGGGACGAGACCGAGGAGGCTGTCTGGATAACCGTTGGATTCGTAATCTCGGTGGCGACCTATCTGTATTCGGTGCGAACTATGAGGTCGAAGTAGGCCGCCGCCCGCTTGCGTACCATAGCCGAACGAACTCTTTCGTCGTTTACAATTGAGACTTTGGCGGATGACCGGCTAAGGCCCGAGGACTAACAAAGCATAGGAGAGAACGTTTTCATGGCGAAGAACCATTACGTCACCAAACCCAAACGGCGGAACAAGAACAAGAACCGGAAAGATCCATCGCAGGCCACGATGGCTGCGATCCGCGAGCGCGAGGCCGCCGAGGCGAAGAAGCCGGCCAAGTGAAGGCTGATTTCCGTGCGCCACGGCAGGCTCTATCAACTACCCTCACATCAAGCGGCAAACGACCAACGACGAACGACCAGCGACGATCCTGAATGAAGAAGAGCGAACTGAGAAACCAAGTCTCCGCAGCCATTCAAGCCTGCCTGGATAAAAAGGCCGAGGAACTCAGCATCCTGGAAATGGAGAAAGGGTCGGGCGCGTTTACCGACTACTTTGTGCTGTGCAGCGGGACGAATCCGAAGCAAATCCAGACCATCGCCGACGAAGTCGAGATGCGGCTGAAGACGGCGGGAGTTCGCCCGAATAGCATTGAGGGCTACAACCAGGCCGAGTGGATTCTGATTGATTATGTCGACTTCGTCGTGCATGTGTTTTCGGAGAAGGCGCGGAAGTTCTACGATCTGGAACGGCTGTGGAAGACGGCCACGCGGCTGGAGCCCGGAGATCTGAAAGCGGCGCCGAAGAAGCGGAAGGCCGAGGTCGGGCCGGCTGCGGCGAAAAAGCGGAAGCGGAAGACGGCGTAGGGATCATTTTCGCGTACGCACGCATTCCAGCGGTCCCAGGGGCGAAAGTCCCGCTGATTTCTTGGTTCCGCTGGCGCCACGACCGAAGTCGTGCCCTTCCCGAACGCGCCATCCAGACGCTTCCTCTACGAGTGAAATTCTAAGGTCCATGACATCTGCAACCAACGCCGAACCTGCCTGGGGAAACCAGTTTCGCCTGGTTGCCGCGGAGAAGTGGAAGGCCAAGTCGGCGGCGATGGGCCAACCGGTAACGGACGCGCTGGTCGAGTACGCGCAGCCGAAGCCGGGAATGCAGGTGCTCGATCTGGCCAGCGGGACGGGCGAGCCCGCCATCAGCCTGGCGGTGCGGGTGGGAGCCGAGGGTCATGTGACGGCTCTGGATATGAGCGCGGAATTGCTGGAGGTGGCCGCGCAGCGGGCCGAGACGCGGGGACTCACGAACTTCACGACGCAGCAGGCAGATGCGCACAGTCTGCCGTTTCCTGACGACAGTTTTGATCTGGCGACCTCGCGGTTTGGGGTTATGTTCTTTCGCGATCCGGTCGGTGCCTTGCGCGAACTGCGGCGTGTGCTGCGGCCGGGCGCACGGGCCTGCTTTTTGGCGTGGGGTCCATTTGAGCAGCCGTATTGGCAGAGCATGATGGGAGTAGTGCACCGGCATGTCGGTGGTCCGCTGCTGGCGCCGGGCGGGGCGGACCCGTTCCGCTTTTCGCAGCCCGGCAGTTTGTCGGCTGTGCTGCGCACGGCGGGATTCAGCGAGGTTGCGGAGGAGATTAAAACATTGCCTTGGACTTGGCCGGGCCCCGTGGAGGAGGTCTGGGAGCAGGTGCAGGCCGTCGCGGTCCCGTTTCGTCCGCTGCTGGAGCGGGTGCCGGCAGAGAAGTGGCCGCAGATCCACTCTGAGGTTCATGCCGCAGTCCGGAAGTATTCCGACGGCGAGCAGGTGGCGTTTAGCGCGACGGTAGTGCTGGCTTCGGGGAAAAAGTGAAGGGCGGTTGCGAGCCGTGAAGATCAAGATCGTGTGGATCGGGAAAACGAAGGAAGCGACGATTCAGGCGCTGACCGAGGAATATCTCAAGCGCATCTCGCGTTACGCGCAGGTCGAAGGTGTTGCACTGCGGGACGAGGCAGCGCTCGTTGAAATGTGCGGCCGTGCGGAAACGAAAAGCTCGGCAAAATCCACGCTGGTGTTGACGGATTCGCGGGGCAAGGAATTTTCCTCCGAGGGCTTCGCCAAGTTTCTCGGCGATTATCAGGATCGCAATTCGTTGCCATTGGTGCTGGCCGTGGGCGGGGCGGACGGATTCCGCAGCGAGACACGGTCCGCAGCGCAACACGTCATCTCGTTAGGCAAAATGACGTTGGCCCACGAATTGGCGCGGGTGGTTTTGTTAGAACAGGTATACCGGGCGTTTACGATTCTGAAGGGACATCCGTACCATTCGGGGCATTGAACGGCATCCGTGTGCCCCCTAAGGGGCTCGCGCCCTTCTCTCTGCTCGCACCCGGCACTGCCGTGCCGGGCTTTCACATCCCGCCGCTTCGCGGCTGCGGCTTCGACCGTCTCGATCCTGAGGCGTCATCCCGAAGGCCCGTGTCCTCACCAGCGGGCCGAGGGATCTGGCGCGCAGCACTGTGGCGCTCCACGCGAGACCCCTCGCTGTGCCTCGCTGCGCTCGCCCCCGGCTGAAGCCGGGGTCTACCAAGAAAACGGCTGCGCTCGGGATGACGTAGTCGAAAAGCAGCCAGGCTTGGGCTCGAACTGATCCGCTGCGGAAGACCTAGAAACATTTGCTGCTGCCTTACTGCGTCACTGTGGCCTGGTAGCTGACGGCTTGCCATTTCCCCGTGCGGCGCACCCAGACGCGGGTGTAGCGATAGGGGCCGCTGAAGTCTTCGCCAAGCTGGTGGCCTTTCACGTCGGCGCGGGCGGTCACGACGGCGGTGTCGCCGTAGACGCGCACCACCATGTCGCTCACATTCAGTTCGTCGTAGCGAAGCTGGCCGCTCTTGCGAGCGGAAATGGTGTCCTGCTTGGTAGTCACCTGGCCCAGCGGAGTGATGGCGACGTAGTCTTCGGCCAGCGTGCGCTGGGAGAACTCGGCATCGCGGTGCAGGCTGGCATCGCGCGCCTGGCGCTCCAGATCGAGAATCTCGCGGATGGCGGCCTGATCGCCGGTGTCGAGCGTGGATTGGGGGCGGTTGTTGGCAACCTTTTGCGCGCAAAACGCGGGAAGGGCCAACAGGACGGAGAGCAACAAGACTGCAAGACGGTTGAGCACGGCTAGACCTCCGCGGGGTCGCGAAGAGACAGAAATCCGCTTGTCCGAGCTACGCAACATTGGATGCCCCGGTTCCGTGGAAAAGTTCGCCACGGCCAAAAGATTCCTATATCGCTAAAAACGACTGGCAACAGCATGCCACAACCGGGGACGGAAAATTCCGCATGCAGTGTATGACCTTGGCAACCGGCGGTCTGTTGCGATTTTTCTTGTCTTGGGGAACGCGGCCGTCCCAGTTTGAGTCACTTACGAGGTCCGGCAGGCGACTCGGGAGGCGGTATCTAGTAGAATCAAGCGTCCCATTGGCATGGCTGATATCCGTCGTGGTCTCGTCATCGTAAACACCGGGCCGGGAAAGGGTAAAACCACGGCCGCCATGGGGACGGCTTTGCGTGCAGTCGGGCAGGGCATGCGGGTGCTGATGCTGCAGTTCCTGAAGGGCTCCTGGCACTACGGCGAACTGGACGCGGTGCAGGCCTTCGGCGACCGCTTCGTCATGAAGCAGATGGGCCGCGGTTTCGTGAAAGTGGGAACAGAGAAGCCCGACCCGGAAGATGTGCGCATGGTGGAAGCGGCCTGGGACGAAGCGGAGCAGGCGATTCAGTCGGGCCAATGGGATCTGGTGATTCTCGACGAGATCAACTACGCCATCAGTTATGGCATGCTCGATCCGGCCAAAGTGGTCGAAGCGTTGAAGAAGCGGCCGGAGATGGTTCACGTCATCTTGACGGGCAGGAATGCGCATCCCACAATTGTGGAGATAGCCGACACGGTCACCGAAATGCGGCAGGTGAAGCACGCCTATGAGAAGGGCGTGATGGCCCAGAGAGGAATCGAATACTGAAGTGAATCATTGAGAGATTTAGTCAATGAGTCATTAACGGCGAGCGATCTGAATCACTCAATGACTAAGTGACTCAATCATTCAATCCTTATGGCTTGGTTTAAGCGCGAATCCGCCGAACTGGACACTTCGGGCGAGAAGAAGGTCCGCACCGAAGGGTTGTGGGTGAAGTGTGAAAACTGCCGGCAGATCATTTGGAAAAAGGATCTGGAAGAGAACATGAACGTCTGTCCGAAGTGCAACAAGCACTTCCGGATCGACGCCCGCACGCGCCTGGCGCAGCTGCTCGACGATGGCCAGTACGAGACCTTCGACGGGAACCTGTCCTCCACCGATCCGCTGAAGTTTGTCGACCTGAAGCCGTATTCGTCGCGGCTGAAGCAGGCGCAGCAAGAGACTGGACTGAAGGATGCGGTCATCAACGCTCAGGGCAAACTCGAGGGGCGCCCCGTGATCGCGAGCGTGATGGAGTATGCGTTCATCGGCGGCAGCATGGGCGCCGTGGTGGGCGAGGCCATTACGCGGGCGGTAGAGCGCGCGGCGGATACGAAGACACCGCTCATTATTGTGTCGGCGTCGGGCGGGGCGCGGATGATGGAAGGCGTAGTCAGCCTGATGCAGCTGGCGAAGATTTCGGCGGCGCTGGCGCGGCTGGACCAGGCGCGGGTTCCCTATATTTCTCTGCTGACCGATCCAACGACGGGAGGCGTGACGGCGTCGTTTGCCATGCTGGGCGATTTGAACATTGCTGAGCCGGGCGTGCTGATCGGCTTTGCCGGGCCGCGGGTGATCGAGCAGACCATCCGGCAGAAATTACCGGCGGGATTTCAGCGCAGCGAGTTCCTTCTGCAGCACGGCATGCTGGATGCCGTCGTTCCGCGCAAACAGCTCAAGCCGTACATCGCGCGCGCGCTGGATTTTATGGCGGCGTAGACAGTCGTCAGCATTGAGCAGTCCCGCCAAAAGACAAACTTTCGTAATCTGGCGTGGTTACCCGGCGATGAGTTAAAAAGGGCGAAAGCACGTGCCCTCAGATTTGCTCATCACCGAGACCCTGAAAACCGCCACAGCTGTGTCTCAGTTGCTGGCTGCTCTCTCTGCGCTTACGGTGGCTCTCCTGCCCTTTTTAAAAAAAGTCCATGCCACACTTTAGTAACGTGACCTAAGGTAACGGGGCCCGCGGGAAATCTCTGAGTCAATCATTTAGCCAGATCCGCGAGAGGGTTCATCCTCCCAAGCTTTCGCGTAATGCTGATTCCTGGGCGTTGCATCCCCATCGCTCCCGCACGCTGATAATCTAGTGATCTGGCTGAATGCCGACTGCTGAGTGCTGATTGCCTATGTCTTACGAAACCGCCGTGGCGAGCCTGTTTGCGCTGGGGCACGAACTGGCCCAGACGCCCTCGCACAAGTTCGACCTGGCGCACATGCGCGTGCTGCTCGCTGCGATGAAGCATCCCGAGCGGGACTTCCCTAGTGCGCTGATTGCCGGGACGAATGGGAAAGGCTCGACGGCGGCAACTCTGGCATCGATTCTGCGGGCTTCGGGGCTGAAGACGGCGCTGTACACCTCGCCGCATCTGCTGCGGATCAACGAGCGCATCCGGATCAATGGACAGGAGATTTCCGACGACGACTTTGCCCGACTGCATGGCGAAGTCGATCGGATCGCCGGGCAGCTGGTCGCCCGACTTGAGTTGCCTTGGCATCCCAGCTTTTTCGAGATGATGACGGCGATCGCGTTTGCGCATTTTGTGCGCGAGCGCGTGGAGATCGCCGTGCTTGAAGTGGGGATGGGCGGGCGGCTGGACGCGACCAATGTGGTCGAACCGCTGGTCAGCGTGATTACCGATATTTCGCTCGATCACCAGAAGTTTCTCGGCAACACGGTCGGCGAGATTGCGCGCGAGAAGGCAGGAATCATCCGGCCGGGCGGCGTGGTGGTGACGTTGCCGCAGCAGCCGGAAGCGAACGACGTGATCGGCAATACGATTCTCGATCTGGGCGCCGAGGGCGTGAACGCCGTACCGTATGTGCCGCCGGTGTCGCCGGGGAGCACCCAGTACCTAGTACCCAGTACCCAGACACAGCACGCGGAGAAACCTTTGCAACGCTATCCGCTGCGGGTGATGGGAAAGCAGATCATGGTGGAATCGCCGCTGGTGGGGCGGCATCAATTGCGGAATGTAGCGCTGGCAATGGCTGCGGCCGAACAATTGAGCAAGAAAGGATTCGCTGGCATTATTCCAGAGACAATTGAACGCGGCATTCGCGAAACGCGCTGGCCGGGACGGTTTCAAGTTCTGGCAGCGCGCGGGGGCTGGCCGGAGACGATTCTCGATGTGGCGCATAATCCGGCGGGCGCGTGGGCGCTGCGTGCGGCCCTTTCAGAGCGCTATGACGACCGCCCGCTGATTTTTGTTTTCGGCGCCATGCGCGACAAGGCAATCTCGGAGATGGCGGAGATTCTGTTTCCGCTGGCTGAGCGCGTGATTACTACGCGCCCGGAAAATCCACGCGCGGCGTCGCCGGAGGAGATTCAGCAGGCGGGAGCGCGCACGGGAGCCGAGATCGAACCGGTGCCCGACGCGGCATCGGCGCTGGAGCGTGCTAGGAACGGAGCAATGGCCGGAGCTGTGATCGTCGTGACCGGCTCGATTTACCTGGTCGGGGAAGCGATGCGTGTTCTGGGGATTTGAAACAGAGGTGCAGCGTTTGTTTTCCTCGCAGATGTCCCTAAAATAGAAAAGTCGTGCAGGAAGTGAATTCATCAGTCGAGCAAATGGAGACGGGCGCGCCAGAGGCGGTGCGTGCCGCGAGATCTCGAAGTCGTGCCGCCGAGGATGGGCGGAAATACGGCTGGCCCAGCCGGCTGCGGTCGTACTTCATTCTCGATCCGCTGATCTGGCTGTACACGCTGGTTATGGGGCCGCTAGGCCTGATTGCGGGCTTCTTCGATCGCGACGGCCGGCTCATGCATTGGTTCGCGCGAGGCTGGTCGTGGCTGATCATGAAAACGATCTTCTCGCCGTTGAAGGTGATCGGCCTCGACAAGATCGATACCTCGAAGCCGCACGTCTATGCGGTAAATCACGCTTCGGCGCTCGATATTCCCGTGTTGTATGTCAACCTGCCGTTTCAGTTCCGCATTGCCTTCAAGAAGGAACTGCTGGCGTATCCGGTGATCGGCTGGCATTTGAAGCGGTCGGGGCAGATCTGCATCGATCAGCAGAATCCGTCGCGGTCGATCGGCAGCATCCGGCAGGCTTTGAAAGGGCTGAAGGACGGCCTGCCGCTGGTGATTTTTCCCGAGGGCGGGCGCACGCCCGATGGCGAAATCAGGCCCTTTCTGCCCGGAGCGTTCTTTCTCGCGATCAAGGCGCAGGTGGACATCGTGCCCATCGCGCTGGTGGGAACCTACGAACTCCTGCCCATGGACACGTACCACATCAAGTGCCGGCCGCTGGAAATGCGGGTGGGCGAGCCGATTTCGACGGCGGGGCTGACGGGGCGGGATCTGGAGGCGGTGTCGAATCAGGTGAAGGGCGCGATGGAGCGGCTGTATAACTCGTAGGACAACGCATCTGGTGCTTAGGCGAAACTTTGTCTCTAGTCGTCCGCACCCGCCAAGACTGGGCCGCCCTGGCTCAAAGTAA
>JASHPH010000231.1 GCA_030038255.1 Candidatus Sulfotelmatobacter sp.
ATCCATTGGTGCAGAACAAGTTATTGGTCGGGGCGATTGGATTTGAACCAACGACCCCCTGCGCCCAAGTTGAGCCGACTAGCGGGCGTGAGCGAAGCGGCAGCCCGCTGGCGAAATCCTGAGCGAAGTCGAAGGAGCCCACGCCTGATCGAGAAGATTGATTGGTCGGGGCGATAGGATTTGAACCTACGACCCCCTGCGCCCAAGGCAGGTGCGCTACCAGGCTGCGCTACGCCCCGACGGATTGATTATAAATGAGCGCCTGGCGCGATCATTCCGCGCTGAAACTGCGTTGAATGAGTCCCGCGGAAGGTTTCGTCGGCACGCCTTCAACCCGATGACCCTCGAACTCGGCGAAGCTCCGTGCACAGCTTGGTGCCCCGGACTTCCGTCGGGCGTATAATTTTTCATCAGTTATGCAGATGCCGCGTTACGCGCTGGTGGCTTACGTGAAGAGTGCGGCAGGCGAGTTCGTGGAGAACCTCCGGCGCGAATTGCATCCCGACCTGCCCCATCTCGCGGCGCACCTGACCATCCTTCCCCCGCGCCCGTTACAAGGGACGGAAAGCGCGGCATTGCAGGCGCTGGAGCGAATCTGCGGCGAAGAGGACCCGTTTGAGGTGAACTTGGGCGGGGTGGAAACGTTCGTTCCGGTTACCCCGACCGTGTACATCCGGGTGGATGGGGCGGCCTCGCGCATGTGCCAACTGCACAGCCGGCTGAACACGGAGGCGTTGGCGTTTCATGAAGAGTGGCCTTATATCCCGCACCTGACCATTGTGAAGATGAGCAGGGAGGATGCGGCGCAGAACGCCTTCCGGATCGCCCGCGAGCGCTGGGGACGCTACACCGGAAGCCGACGCATCCTGCTGGAAAGACTGACCTTTGTCCGCGAAGACGCACAAAATTGCTGGATCGATCTGGCCCCCATTCCGCTCGGCCGGAGCCTGGTTTCGCGCTAAGAGCTTCGCGCTAGGGATTTTTCGCAGTAAAGAAATATCGGCTGGACTGCCCTTTCCGCTACACGCTTCCGTAATGTAAATCCACGTTACTGCGGCTGGCCGTGCATGGCCCTAGGTACATTTCCCTCCCGTGCGTTGAAAAGCCCGTGCCGTGGCAGTAGATAAAGAGTAGGGCAAGCATCCGGTAATCGGCGCCAAACGCCACTCAGGACGCGGGTTTTCGGCCGAATCGGGAGAGCGCATGCAGATCGGAGTTTACGGTTCGGGGTATCTGGGAACAGTGATTTCGGCCTGCCTGGCGGACTTTGGCACTCCCGTTTCGTGCTGCCATCCCGACCGCTCGCGCATGGTCGAGATGGCGCAGGGCAATATTCCCTTCTTCGAAAAAAATCTGAAAGAAATCATCCGGCGCAACGTGCGCGCCGGGCGCCTAGCTTACTCGACCGACATTGAATCGTTTGCCCGCAAGACGCAGGTGATCTTTCTCGCCGAAGACAAGGCGGAACATCTGAACGATGTGGCCCTCCGCATTGCGCGGCTGGCGACCAGACCTCCGATCCTGACTGTCGTGACTCCCGTGCCCGTCGGCACTGCCAATGCACTGGAAAAAAGCGTGAAAGATATTGGCCTGCAAGCGACAATCGTTTCGCAACCTATGTTCTTCACCGATGGCTGCGCCGTCGAGGATTTCAACTGGCCAGACAGGCTGATTCTGGGATCCACCTCGAACGAAGCGGTGCAGGTTCTGAAGCAGATTTTTCATCCCCTCGTCATGCGCGGCGTGCCCGTCATTGTGACCAATCAGGCCACGGCAGAGCTGGTGCGCGAGGCGGCGACGGCGTTCGTGGCCACGAAGATTTCATTCATCAACGAAGTAGCGGCGCTGTGCGAGCGCGTGAACGCCGATGCTGTGAATCTGGCGCTGGCCCTGGGCCTGGATAAGAAGATCGCTCCGCGTTGCCTGCAGCCGGGAGCCGGCATGGGCGGCGTGTTCGCCGAGTCGGACATGGATTCGCTGGTGGAGTTGGCGCAATCGCATGGCGTGTCGCTGAAAGTATTGAGCGCCGCGCGCGATGTCAACCACACGCTGGCTGACCGGCTGGTGGAAAAGATTGCGCATGCGCTGAACTCAGTCGAGAACAAGGAAGTCGGAATTCTAGGCTTGTCGTTCAAGCCGAACACGAATTCGGTTGCAGGGTCGTCCTCGATCCGGCTGGCCGAAACACTGGTTTCGAAGGGTGCGAAAGTGCGAGCGTATGACCCCGTCGCGATCCCTGAGGCCAAGACTCGCCTGAACGGATCGGTGCGGTATTGCGACTCGGCTTATGCGGCGGCCGAGGGCTCCGACGCGCTGGTCGTGGGCACGGGATGGCCGGAATTTCGCGCGCTGGACTTTGACCGCATCAAGCACCTGCTCAAGACTCCCGTAATTGTGGACACGAAGAATCTGCTGGATTCCGGCCGCCTGCGCGCCCTGGGATTTGAGTACGTGGGCGTGGGGCGCGTGTAGAACGGGCTGGGTTTGGCAGTCAGTCCTCAGATTTCTTCCTGACACACGTTCTGGCTGAAACTTCCGATGTGCCCTCCTGTCTTCGATCCAGCCTCGCTGCAAGTTGCTATAATCAGTAGGTTGCGGTGGGAGTAGCTCAACTGGCAGAGCACCGGACTGTGGCTCCGGTTGTTGCGGGTTCGATTCCCGTCTCCCACCCCAATCCCGTCGTTCCTGACGATGCGCCTGCCCCCGTGTTCGCCTGCACGATGAGTACGTACCTAGCTCATCAATCCGCCCGGGAAGGGCTGGATGGCTAGGCAAGATCGCGGAGCGTGTTAGCAACGCATTCTTGGGATCGTGATTCCAGTCATAGACAGCGCAAGCGGACATTGGGAACATAGTCACGATAAGACTTTCATATTTGCCTCCATGAAACTTTGGTCCCGAATCGTTGTTCGGGGCCTTTTTCATTAACAGCAGCGCAGGCTTAGCCCTAAAATGCTATTGACTGGAAGTCAACCCTGCTCATAGGGTTAAACTGTTCGCAAGTTTCTTTTTCATGCGCGGTTAAATCTCCTGAAAAGCTCATCCGTTGTTTGGGCGCGGGTGGGCTTTTTCCTTCCTTCAGTTCAGCAACGCACTGTTAGGACACTACGCACCTCTCGTACCCTCGGTCCCGAGCCCCCGACTCAGTTCCTCAGGCCTGCGTCCATCCGAAATCTTCAGTCATCAGTCATACGGCGACGCCGGATAGCGCGTATAAATAGCCCGCAGAAGCAGAACGACCGTGCACAGCCCGCAGAGTCGGGCAAACAGTTCGCCTACCTTCGCAAAGACAGTATGGCCAGCTTCGAGCATGGGCACAGCGGCCAGGCTTGATTCTGCTGGCCGGGGAGTGACGGCAGGGTCGATCGGTTCGGTCTGCTGGACCAATCTCCCGTTCGCGTCAATGAACGCGGAGATGCCGGAATTCACGGCTCGCACCATACCGGTGCGCTGCTCGATGCTGCCGAAAACGGCCAGGGCCAAGTGCTGATACGGTTCGGCGCGCGCCCCATACCAGCTGTCGTTCGTCAGGTTCACGAAAAGATGAGGATGCAGCTTGCTCATGCGGCGCAGAAGGCCAGGAAGAATATCTTCGTAGCAGATGATGGCTCCGACGCGCCAGGCAGCGCCGTCCGCAGTCTGGAGCGGCAGCACTGTGACGTCTTTGCCGGGTGTGAAGTTGCCGAATCCTTCGGGGACCATTCCGCGAAGCCAGGGGAAATGCTCCACACCGGGGATGGTCTCGCCAAACGCGAGCAGCCGCATCTTGTCGTAGCGGCCACTGACCTGGCCGTCGCGGCCGAGGAGGAATGCTGAGTTGTACAGAGTCGAGTCACCGCGAGTCAGCGCGCCAACGACCGTCGGAGTGCTGAAGCCACGGAGCATTCGGCGGCTGTCCGACTCGGGAAAATCTGCGTGGAAGTCGCGGGTGAGCGAATAGGGATAAGCCGTCTCGCTCCACACGATCAGCTGGGCGCCGGACTTCTCGAGCTCGCGGGATTGGTCTTGCAGGTCCTTGAGTTGCCCGGGGGCTTTCTCGGGATGATCTAGACCCTTCTCATTGTAGGGAACATTCGGTTGCACGACGCCGACCATAAGCTTGGGAGCGGCCACAGACAGGGCGTCGAAATGCTGCATACGGAAATGGCCGTAAGTGAGCGCGGCGACGACGAGGGCAGCGGCTGCGACCGCCGGGGCCAGCAGCTTCCAACGTTGCTGTTGCTTCTCCCGGAGTTGCACCAGTACGTCGTAAATTGCGCCGTTAACGACGAGTAGCAATGCGCTCACGCCGATCGGGCCGGTCAGGTCGGCGATTTGAATGAGCATCGGGTGCCACGCCTGCACGATGGCCATATGGGAGGGAAACAACAAAGGAATCACCAGTTCGGCAGTCGAGCCGGCAAGCGGCGCCAACAGGATCATGGGGAGAGGCGTGCGGCGGCGGATGGTGCGAACGATCCAGCCGAACAAAAGGAACACGCTTCCCTGGTAAGCCGAGAACACCAGATACAAGAGCAAGGCTACGGGCAGCGACAGGTCGGCGAAGCGGCGCAGCAGTTCGATCATCCAGTAATATCCGCCGCCAATGGCCACCGTGCCAGTCCACCAGGAGAGCAGCGACGCGGCCTTGCGTGTGCGTGCGCGGTCAAGAACAAGGAATAAAGGCACCATGGCGATCCATGACAAAGCAGACAGGTCGAACGGCGTACAGCTGAGGAACCACAGGAATCCGGAGAGGGTGGAGAGCGCAAGGCCAGTCCACGATTCTCGGTGGCGACCGACTGCCAGGCGAGCGGTATCGCGGCGGGAGGATTTGCGCGAAGCGCGGTTGCGCGAGGCTGCTCGAGAATACATCTTTGGCACAGCGGTGACCGCGGCACTCACGCTGATTTCCTCATGGCTTGTCTTTCCTGATGGTTTATCGGTCGTCAGCATACTTTACGCCGAGGAGAAATCGTAAGTGTAAAATCAGCAGAGATTGGCTAGCGTTTCGATCCAGAGTGCGGCCCCGTAGCTCAACTGGATAGAGCATCAGTCTTCGGATTCTGGGGATGATTTCAGGTGCTTGAAAGGAAAGGGCTTACGAGAGGCCGTTGCACCGAAATTGCACTGAAAGTTGGGAAATATGCAACACATGATGCAACGGAAGTTGGTTAGAGATTTGGTAGTTTTACCGACGTTGATGTCTGTTAGCAAACGAGGGATAAGAAAGCCATGAAGAAGTGGTTCTTCTTGACGGCCTTCGTCGCAGGTATCTTTGTCTGCTTGTTCCTAACATTGTTGATTGTTTTCGTGCTTGCAACCCGTGGCATCGGTGGTTTGAAGCCCGCCGTCAAGATACTGTGCTCCCTTGTGTTTCTCGGTTGGGCTACGAGAGAAATGTTTCGATCAATGAAGAGCGGTGCAAATTCACACTGATACTAAAGTGGTATACAAACACCAAAAAATTAACCGAAAGGGAAATAGGTTATAGCGTTAGCAGCTTGGAATTGTACATACAAACGTATAGGTACTCCGTTTCTTCGTTGGACTTCGGTGCCATTTACACAATAGACCCATCGCGCGAGACTGCGAGCAGTGCGGAAGAAAGCCGACAGGCCTGCACACCATGAGAGAATGCGCGGCCTGGTGAATGGTCTCAGGAACCAACAGCCGATGCCGGTGGTTGATTTTCTTGCTGGTGACTAGTCGTCTGCCCTTCCCCTACTTTTTCTCGAATCACATCAACCAACATCCTCAGAGCCGTGCAAAGCTGTTGTTGTTGCTCGCGGAGTTGTTGAATCTCGGAACACAAACTTCTGCCGGGGTCACCACTGAAGGTTGCAATGGGGGTATCGCTCATTTGCTTGCCTCTTCTTTCCTGCTGAGTTCAAGCTTGACCAACCGCAACCGGTTTTGCAGTTCTCTGACATCAACCATCAACCACGGTTGATCCTTCGCCCGCTTTTTCAGTTTTGCAATGTTCTCTAACAACTTCTGCTCTCTTGGGTCAGTCATTGTGCGCCTCGCATCTCAACTCGTATGGCCTCTTTGAGGCCGTGAATGTTTGTGGTTTTGTCAAAGGCTTTTCGCAGCCTGGTTTTCGCTTCCTTCGACAATCCTGACCGTTCAAGCATTGATTCGCGCAACACACGCGCTGTGTTCAATCGGAGTTGGTAATTTTCCTCTCGGAGTTGCTTGTTGGCTTCCAAGGCTTCGTGCAGTTGCGTTTCCAGACTCTT
>JASHPH010000232.1 GCA_030038255.1 Candidatus Sulfotelmatobacter sp.
TCCAGGTGGGACTTCATCTCCAAGTCTCGCACTTCCTGACGGAGCAGCACGGCACCGTAGGGATAAGCTTCAGGCGTGAATCCGTTGCAGCGCTTCAGCACCGAACTTAGGCGCTCTCCTGGCTCAATCCCGTACGAGGCAGGGTTCTGCACTTCACCCTTTACCGTGACCGACGATCCCAGATCATTCCACTGCGGTATTTGCCGGATCGCTAGAACGTCGCCATTGCGCAGCGGCACGTTCTCATTCACATCGCCAGCGAGGGCAGCCGAAAGTTTCACTTCGAGCCGCTCGTTGGAGCCGTTGCCGGCCGCGAAGCGAGTCAAATCAGCGCTGTCTGCAAACGCGCTTCGCTTCAGTCCGCCAGCAACCCGCACCAGGTCATCGACTCGCATATTCGTGGTTAGTGGATAGCGCCCCGGCTTGGCCACTTCGCCTTTGATGTCAACCGTAGTGGCGTCGACTTTGGCCAACGTGCGATGAATCAACAGGCGATCGCGGGGCTGCAGGACAATGTTGTCCGCCGGGTTGCCAGCCAGGGCCTCCTGCAAGTCAACGCTGAGGATCTTCATCGTTCCGTCCGCCTGCGTGCGAAACAATTGAGCGGAATCCAGCGATGCATCTGGAGTAATTCCTCCCGCCAGGTAAACGGCGTCGCGCAGATGCGCCTGACCCGAAGTCCGATACGATCCCGGTTTATGCACCTCACCGCCGACCCAAACTTCCGGTGGTGGCTCGAAATCATAACGGCTGAAAATGCGGACAGTGTCCAAAGCCTTCAGCGCAGGTGCCGTGGCTGGGTTCGCGAGTGCAGTGGAGATATCGAAGCTCTCGACCGTGGGACGGAAATCGGGTGCGTTCAGCCGGATGATTTCCGCATAGTGCGGTGCAGGTTCGGGCAGCAAGTCGTTGTAAGACGAGATCAGGTCCGTTACCTTCATGCCGTCCTTGTACGAGTAGCGGCCTGGGCGGAGTACATGTCCTTCAAGGTAGATAGCGTCTTCGTTGTACGACGCAATCGGGAAAATGTGCACTTGATCGCCGTCTTGTATCTTGAAGGCGTCCAATTGTTTATTGAGTTCATCGGTATTGGTGGTGGGCGTAAGATCCAGCGTCAGCATGGTCCGCTTTTCATGGGCCTCAAGCCGCTGCACCTCAATGTGACGAAGCGCAGCCGTGGGCAAGATTCCCCCCGCCAGCTCCAAAACCTCGGCGAGCGAATGTTCATCGAGCAGTTCATAGACCGCGGCACGCCGCACCATTCCCTCCACCGTCGCCTGCGGGCCGATCGGCGGGATCAGTAATGTGTCGCCGTTTTCCAGCCGCTTCAGATCGGAGCGGATGCCGTGCAGCAGCAGATCATAAGCGTCAACTTCCTCGATTAGCTGCTTACCGCGGAAGTGTTTCAGCGAGCGCAAGGATCCCTGTGCTTTGACGCCACCCGCGACGAACAATGCGTTGAGTGGAGTGGAGAGTGAGCTGATATCGTAGGCCCCAGGTTCTGCAACTTCTCCCACGACGTAGACCCGAACGGTTCGCAGGCGTGAGACCGAGACATCGGCCGAGACATCGCGAAATGCGGATCGCAGGGCGTGCTGAACCTCCAACTGCACTTCGGCAAGGCTCTTGCCCGTCACCAAAAGCGGACTGGTCTCTGGTAAGGCGATTCGGCCTTCGCGGTCGACCAGTCGCACAAATCTTTGAGACACGCTTCCCCACAGATCGATCGACAGACTATCGCCGGTTCCAACCACGTAGTCCGGGCCGACCGGCAGGTCCATAGGAATCACATCAAGGTCGTTGTCGCTGTTGCGGAAAATATCGAGGCCGAAGCGCTCCACCGGGCGCTGCTTCGCTGAAGCCTGTACGTACATGTCATACAAGGATGGAACGTCGGCGTAGGGGTTGGCAGGGCGGACCATCTTCACCGGAGAGGCATCTTCCTGGCGTTCCCTGAATCGCGGCCGATTCCAGCTTGATCGCACGGATCGGCCGGAGTTAACGCTGCTCGCGGAAGCTCCGCCTGTCGCAAGCATGTCGTTGCCGGAAGTGTTGCTTCGGGCGGCAAGCATGTCGCTCAACATCGAGGGCGACATCCCCTGAGAGCTAATCGGAGAGCCAAGCTGGGAGCCGAATAGAGCATCGCCGTTGCCACTGCTTCCCAGCCTTGACGAACCAGAAGCCATCTCCAGCAGCCCCGCCGAAGACGACAGTCCGCTCTGGCCTGTTCCATCGTTTGACAAGTCGGTCGTCATAACTCGAGGCGTGATGAGGGATGGAGGCATATCCGGTATGTATTGCGGATTTGTGTTCGGGACCGGTCCCTCGTAGGGCAACGGCTGATTTTGAGGTTGCTGATTGAACCCGCGGGCCGGTGCGCGAGACCTTTCGCAGTTGTCGTCCTGGTCTGCCTGTTCTGAGTTGCAGCCGCTTGTGCGTGCGAGTTCCCCTTGCTGTTGCTCGTTCTTTTTCTGCTGCAGCGCTTCGCTGTCTTCCTGTGCCTCAATTTGCACCAGTCGCCGCGCACGCTCTTTCAATACGAGATCTTCCTCTTTTGCGAAGCTTGATTCCGGATTCGGTTGCGGCGTCAGATAGCCGTATCGTTGCAACAAGAGGGTCGCGACGGAACGAAATGCCACATCCTGATCGAGGCGATCGAAAATGGCCTGGTCCGAAAGGCTAGAGTCTCGTACTACCTGCCCGTTGTCAGTGGCTTCTTTCGCCACCCAGCGCTTTAGCTCCACAAGAAGCCCCGGGTCTCTGACCAGAACCGCCTTTATTTCCGGCGATGAGGCTGCCACGCGACTCAGATTCTCTTTCGCAAGGTCGGACAACTCGGGCGTACGATTCGCTTGCAATTGCGATTCGCTTTGTGGAGAACGAGCTCGCTCGCTGTTCTGCGCAAGCAGAAATGGACAGAGCACCAGTATTGCTGCGGCCGGACTGATGCGTTTGCAGCTGACTATGGGGAAACGGAGCATGGCTACCTCACAAAGGGATGACTAGGCTCAGGCGGCTTCCAGGTCGGACTCGTCCACTTCGACGGCGACTGAGCGCATGATCAGATCGATGGAGAAAACTACCCGGCAGGAATCCTTCCTTCGTACGATGATGCCTTCCAGTCCTTGCATGGGGCCGCTGCGCACATGGACTCGCCGTCCCTTGCGCATATAAGGGTGGGGTTCGACTCTGGTTGTGCCGGACAAACGGTTTCGCAGAGCTTGAATCTCTTCTTCCGGCAACGCTGCCGGTTTTCCGTTGAACGAAACCAATCGGACTGCGCCGGGAACCTGCAGAATTTGTAGCCTGTCTTCCGGTACCATGTGAACGAATACATAACCTGGAAACAACGCCAACTCGAGTTCCTTTCGGCGATCCTTCCACCGACGCATCGACCGGTAAAGGGGCAGAAAGCACGAGAAGCTGCGTCGCTCGATTTGCTCCGCCACCCGTTTCTCATGGCGCGGGCAAGTGTAGAGGGCGTACCAGGATCCTAGCTGCGGGAACCGGGTCGCATTCTGAGTTCCAGCCGTGGCTTCGATTGACGAGAGCATCTAACTACCCTGAGGTGCCTGGCCGTAGCTTCGCCCCCTCACTTACAGGGGTTAAGTGAGCTAAACGATTTATTTACAATTGCATAGAGCCAATCTTGTATAGTCGGCGGCTAAACCTGGGCCAACCCTACCAAAGGGGGCCGCTGCCGCACAGCATTCAAAATTCCCGCTTCGGAACTTTCCAGCGACTTGCTTCTAATGTCGACGATTGCCCAGTAGAACAGTGCGCGATTCTGCTCCGGAGCGAGCGCAAGAATCCTCATATTTGGATAGCGCCCCAGCAGGAATCCACACTGAACGCGATACTTGTCGCGCTCGTCCATTGCCAGGATGAGTACGTCGGGCCGAGCCTGTTCAACCGCTTCGGTAAGATCCTCTCCGCTCGCGACCTCACCGACGAGCTCAATGTCAGGCTGATCGGCAATAGTGGACACTATGAGTTCGCGCATCAAGCGAGGTTTGTTGGCGACAAGGACGCGGATGCGTTTCATAGTGCTCCCATTGACGCTTCGGCGTTCGCGTAAGATATGGCGAAATGCTGGGTTCGGCAAGGTTCAAAACGGAGCCAGTTGCAAAGGGTCCCTTTTTCGCCACTCTCGTACTGGCCCACTTGACCTCTGGGGGTACCGACAATGTGGCGCATGAGTACTGGTTCCGTACTGGTTCAGCCAGGCTTTGTCCGTTCACAAGGATCTTCGGGATGCTTAGTATCGGGTCAGCTTGTCCAGGTTTCCACGGAAAGGATGAAATCTTTTACTCCGAGAAATTTGTTTTTTCGTTCCCCACCTACGGACCTTACGGTATGCTTACAGTCGGCTTTGCCCTATTTGCCTCCAACCTTTGTGTCAAAACGTGCAACAGATAGCGGTTTTCCACCCAAGCCGGGGTCAGATCACTTGTGACCGCGCAGGCACTCTCCTGCTTCGACGTAGTTTCGACGTGAGAAGGCCCGTGTGACAGGATGGAATTGTTTTTGCAACTTTTTACAAGCATTGTGGTTTAATCCGTTCAAGCCAAAAAGCAGGAGGTGCACTCGGAACTACAACCGCCGTTTCTTTCAAAACCCTATTTGTTCTTCCCAGCCTAACGAAAACCCAGCACCCGGTGTGAGAGGGGGCACGCCGATACTCCACGTTCGTCGTTTGTAGGTGGATGATGTCGAAGCTAATTGAGATTTTCCTCCTTGCCGAAAATCGTTTGCTGCGGGAAGCTCTTATTCGCCTTCTCAGCAAAAAGCATGAGGTCCGCGTCGTGGGGGCGAGCGGTTATACCCCAGCTATCAACGAGGAGGTCGCAGTGGTCCACCCCCAGATCATCCTGCTGGATTCCAACGGACTCACCTTCTCCAACTCGACCCTGATCTCATCTCTTCAGGCGGCGATTCGAAATCTGCGAGTTGTCATGATAGACATGGATCCCGACGAAAGCACCTTCTTGAAGGCCGTGCGCTCAGGAGTCGTCGGTTACGTGCTGAAAGACGCTTCCGCGTTGGAAGTTGCAGCTACCATTCGGGCAGTTGCCGCGGGCGAAGCAGTTTGTCCGCCCCCTCTAGGCATGGCTCTGTTCCGGTGCGTGGCGCAGCAGCGACCCATGTCCGTAACAACCTCTTGGGGAGCAGGCCTCGGGCTGAGCCGACGCGAGGAGCAAATGGTGGAGCTGTTGCGCGAGCGGCTCACAAACAAGGAAATCGCTCTTCGACTGAACCTTTCTGAGCAGACGGTTAAGAATCACGTGCACCACATTCTGCGCAAAGCTGGAGTTCCCAGTCGAACGAGCATCGTCAAGCTGTGCAGCGGCGAGCTCGGTCACGGTCAACCTCCCTCTTAGATTCATCGAGCGATATGAACTAGCGGGGTGAGATCGGTATTAAGCATTTGCTCTCTGCACCGACCTTTTTCTTCGAGGCTATTTGTTGATTTGATAGAACGCGATGATTGGCGATAACGCGCCACTACACTCATCCAACGCCCCCGAGCAGCGCAAGTCGTGAAGTAGTATTGCGGACAGTGACTTCCTCGACCTTGTCCGCAGCTCAGGCAGGCCGCATGAATGAGCCGGGTAATGGTGACTCTCCGGTCTTTTGATCGTGCACGATTCGTCAATTTGCGGATAGTTCGGCAATTAACTATCAAATGGATGTCGAATGTCCGAAGACTGTCACGGCCTCGGGGTACCTTGTGTGCCTACCATACAACCCCTAGCCTTCGGAGTTCCTTTCGCCTTTCCAGCCAGGCTTGATACACCCTCCGCGGCGGTCATGATCTACCAACCGAGCGATCCCTACGGCCGCTCCCGGTACAACACTGCGCCCAAATTTGCCCACTTGTGACCAAAATCGGCGTTCGGAAGTCGCTGAAATCAATGTTTTTTAGACGCCGATGAACAATCTGTTGGTTCCAGGTTCAAATCCTGGTGGACTCACCAAAACCCCCAGAAAATTGAGAAATTCTCACTGGACACTCGCCTTTGGGTCACAACTGGGTAACAACTGGCTGCCCACGACCTGACCAAGGCCTTGCTCGAAATCTTGCAGGCTGCTGCAGTCGTACATGTCCATGGCCAAGTTCACCTTCTTGTGACGGAGCAAATCGGAGACCACTTTCGGGTGCGTGCCCTCGCGTCGAAGCTCAGTTGTCAGGGTGTGTCGGAAATCGTGCCATCCGCACAGCTTATGATCCGACCACGCAGCCGCCGGCTTTCTCAATTGCTTCGGCGACCGCCACGGCGTTCCCGGTCGGTTGGTCAAGACGG
>JASHPH010000233.1 GCA_030038255.1 Candidatus Sulfotelmatobacter sp.
CTGGACGAAGATAGATTGCCTTCGGCGACGTCGGGCACCATTCTTCACAGACGATGCACTCGGTTGCCATCGCCCACGGCAGACAGCGGCCGCGATCATAAAATGCAGTTCCGAGACGGACAGGCTTGTCCGCGTGGCCCACGTCCACCGACCAGGCCTTTTCTTTGGCGGTGATCTCCCAAATCGCGCCCGTTGGGCAAACCTGCGAGCACAACACACAGCTGGTCTCGCAGTAGCCGATGCGCGGCACCAGGACCGGGGTCCATAGGCCCTCGATCCCGGCCTCAGAGATTGCCGGATGCAGGGCATTGTTCGGGCACACCTTCATACACTGGCCGCAACGAATGCACCGCGACAGAAAGAACTCTTCGTCAAGCGCTCCCGGAGGACGCAGCAAGCGTTCGTTACGTTCGACGGCAAAACCGGGAGTGCTGCGCGCGAGCGGAACCAGAGCGGCACCGGCAGCCAGGCCGACGATAACCTTCCGGCGCTGTACGTTTGTGCCCACAACTTTCTGGGCAGGGAACCACGCAAATCGCAGACCGTGTTCCGGGCACTCGTCGATGCAATTGAGGCATAGATGGCACTCGGGCTGATGCCACGGCACGCCGCCGATCGGGTCGTCGCCACCCTGACAACGCAGAAGGCAGCGATTGCAATCATTGCAATGCTCCGCATGCTTTACTAGGCCGAGGACCGACCATCGCGAAACGATTCCAAGCAGCGCACCCAAAGGACAAAGTGCGCGGCACCAGAAGCGGGTGATGCGGAGATTCAGTGCAATGACAAAAATGAAAATGATGCCGAACCATATTCCGAGGCGGAAGTACGGTTGCTTGAAGCTGAGAAGAAGCAAGCCCAGGATGAAGTGCAGCGCGCTGCCGAGAGTCTGCACAAATGCATGGCGGCTGTGCTCCAGCAATCCGAGGAAAGCCCGTAAGCCATAGTCGGTCGCAGGCAGGATCGACAACCCAACCGATCGCACCAGGAATGAAAACGGGTCGAGCCACCCGACGATTCCCGTGCCAAACAGAGCGGCAATCAGACAAGCGACCAGCAGGTAATACTTGGTCGTCTGCCAACGCTTGTAACGATTCGATTCGATCAGCTGCTTGCCGCGCTTGCGTTCAGATTTCCAGCTACTGAAGAAGTGATGAATCGAACCGAGAGGGCAGATCCATCCGCAAAAGAAACGCCCCAGAAATATGGTGGGAATCAGGACCACCAGGCTCCAAAGCAGGCCACGGTAGAGCGCACGACTAGCCAAAGCATTTGACAGCGCGACAAGAGGGTCGAGCTGAAGGAAGAGCGAAACGGGATATGGCAGACGGATTTCTGTGCTGGATGCGGTCAAGGAGCCACGAAACTCGCTGTGCAGTAAAAGAAAAAGAAAAAGCAGAAAGAATACGACCTGCGAGATAGTCCGCAACTTCGTGGGTCGTGGGAGATGCAACACATCCGCCTTTGCGAAGGGCCGGACATCTGAACACCGATGCACGAAGTTCTTGCAGGACGAAACCCGGCGTGTGTCCGGTGCCGCCAACTTATTCTGGGTCGGTGTGCTTCATGTGTCCGTGACTCGAATCACGCTCTCACCCTCTACTCCTCGAAACAGGGTTTTCCATTGTGGCCAAACTTGTGATGGTCGTTGATCGCCTTACTCATCCGGTCGTAGGCTGCCCGTAAGTCCTTTTTCTCCTGCTCCGTCAAAGTCGGATTTTCAAGCGCATTGATAATGTCATCGAATTCCCCTTCGAGCTTTTCAAGTTCTGCGCAGAGCATGTCGCCTCCCTTCTCGCGGCAGTCATTCGCGGGGCGTACTGGTGCACGAATGCACTGCCGCGCCGGCGTGAGTGATCAGCTAAGCCGCGCACCGGGCGAGAAGTTCCTTCTTCCCCAAGCCCAGGATCCCGTGTTTCTGGCCGACCTTGCGAAAGGCCTCAATGGCGGAATCCAGGTGATGCTTCTCGTGAGCGGCGGAAAGCTGGGTGCGAATGCGTGCCTGCCCTTTCGGCACAACGGGGAAAAAGAACCCAACGGCGTACACACCTTCATCAAACAGGTCGCGGGCAAAGTCCTGCGCCAGCTTGGCGTCGTAGAGCATGACCGGAACAATCGGGGTATCACCTTCCTTGAGGTCGAAGCCCGCCTGCTTGAGCAGTCCACGCCAGTACCTGGCGTTCCATTCCAGCTTGTCGCGCCGCTCGGTTGTGGTGCTAATCAAATCCAGCACCTTCAGAGCTCCCGCCACGATTACTGGCGCCACGGCATTGGAAAATAGATAAGGCCGCGCCCGCTGGCGGCACATCTCCACCAACTCACGGCGTCCGCTGACGCAGCCGCCGGAAGCGCCGCCCAGAGCTTTTCCCAGCGTCGTGGTGATCACATCGATCTTGCCAAACACGCCGCAGTGTTCGTGCGTCCCGCGTCCGGTTTTGCCAATAAACCCGGTGGCGTGCGAGTCATCCACGAACACCATGGCGTTGTACTTCTCCGCCAAGGCAACAATTTCAGCCAGCTTGGCGGTATCGCCGTCCATGGAAAACACTCCGTCGGTGATCACCATGCGGAAGCGCTTATCCTGATGTTCTTGCAACTTCTCCTCCAGGTGTCCCATGTCAGAATGTTTGTACGTATCTTGCATCGCCTTGCAAAGGCGCATACCGTCCACGATGGAGGCGTGAACGAGCCGGTCGGCGATCATCACGTCCTGTTCGTTCAAGCAGGCCTCGAAGAAACCGGCGTTGGCGTCCATGCAGGATGGGAAGAGTAGAGTGTCCTCGGTGCCTAGGAAATCACTCAGCCGCTTCTCCAGTTCCCGGTGAATGTCCTGCGTGCCGCAAATGAAACGCACCGAGGACATTCCGTAGCCGCGCCCCTCGAGGCCGGCATGCGCGGCGGCGACTACATCCGGATGGCTCGACAGTCCGAGATAGTTGTTGGAACAAATGTTGATGCACCTGCGGATGGCAGAGCCGACCGGGAATTCCACTTCAATTTCCGCCGACTGCGGCGAGTGTATGTACCGCTCTTCCTTGAACAGTCCCGCAGCTTTGATTCCCTCAATCTCATTCAAATAGCCTTGGCGGACTACGTTTGAGAAGGACATAAGAGGCCTCGCGTAATGAGAGATTCGAATCCGTGCCCAAGCCCGCATCGCGCCCTGGCAGCGCCGGGCACTTCTTAGACGCTGCCGACCTCAGCTTTTTGGAACCTTCGCACCAGGGCCACAATGCGTTCGACCGAGTCGAAGGCTTCGGGTGTAGCGGCGGAGTCGGGAATGTGAATCGCGTACTTCTTTTCCAGGAATCGCAGCAGAGACACCATGGAGAAAGAATCCACAAGACCGCTGGAGATCAGCGGCGTGGTTTCCGTGATTTCCCGCTCGTCTCCCTCCTGCACGTACTCCCGGATGATGTACTCACGTACTACCTTGGTAATTTCGTCCATAATCCGCTCTCAATCTTCCATAATCGTGGAAAGATCTCCCACAGGCTCGTTGAACTCCTTGCAGCGCAGGATGCGACGCACGATCTTGCCGCTGCGCGTCTTGGGCAGGGAATTCACAAACTCGATTTCCTGGGGCATAGCCAGCGGCGACAACCGCTTGCGAATATGGTTCATAATGTCCAGTTCAAGATCATCGGATGGCTGGAAGCCTCGTTTCAGGGTGACGAAAGCTTTCACGACTTCCATATTGACGGGGTCCGGTTTGGCAACGGCAGCGGATTCGGCTACGGCAGGGCATTCGAGCAGAGCTGACTCAACTTCAAATGGACCGACCAGGTGTCCGCCAGTGTTGATGACGTCGTCGTCTCGCCCCATGAACCAGAAGTAGCCATCGCGATCGATTGAGGCGCGGTCGCCACACAGATACCATCCATTCTTGAATTTCGCTTCGAATCCCTTGGGATTGTTCCAATAGCCGCGAATTTGTGACGGCCAGCCGGGCCGCAGCGCAATCAAGCCGGCCGCGCCCGCCCGGTTCACTGGCTGGTAAGTCTTCGGATCGAGCACGGTGGCAGTGATTCCCGGAAATGGCTTGCCCATGGATCCGGGCTTGATCGTCCTCCCCGGCAGGTTGGTGATGACGATGCAGCCGGTCTCGGTCTGCCAGAAAGTATCGTGAAATGGCCTTCTAAATACTTCTTGCGACCATAGGACGGCCTCGGGGTTTAAAGGTTCGCCGACGCTAGCCAGATGGCGCAGGCTCGACAAATCATGCTTCCGAGGGACTTCCGATCCTTCCTTCATGAGAAGCCGGATCGCCGTCGGCGCCGAATACCAGACCGTCACACGGTACTGTTCGATGAACTCGTACCATTTTTCCGCGTTGAACCCGGAATCGAGCACCACCTGCGTAATGCCGTTTGACCACGGGCCGATAATGCCGTACGACGTGCCCGTGACCCAGCCGGGATCGGCATTGCACCAGTAAATGTCGTCGGGCTGCAGATCGAGTACCCATTTTGCGGTGAGGTACTGGGCGATGATCGAATAGTGGACATGTTGAGCGCCCTTCGGCTGACCAGTTGTCCCGGAGGTATAGTGCAGCACTGAAGGAGACTCGGCCATTGTCGGATAAACCGGGAAATGTTCAACCCGCGGAGCTCGCTCCATTGCTAAAGGAGTTTCGTGATCCTTCAAGGAGGATGGGTCCGCGTCCACGACGATCACGTGTCGAAGGTTGGGCAGTGCGTCGCGGATCTTGCGGACTTTGTGCAGATGTTTCTTTTGCGTAAGGATGGCGCAAGTTCCTGCATCAGCGAGCCGGACCAGCAATGATTCATCGCCGAACGCAGAGAACAGCGGCTGCGCAACCGCTCCCGTTTTCAGAATTCCAAGAAACCCGATATAGAGCTCAGGCACACGGTCGAGGAACAGGCAGACTCGCTCTCCCGGCTGAATACCCAGGTCGGCCAGGAACTGAGCAATGGTGTTGGAGAGAATTCGAATGTCGTCGTAGGTGAATTGGTTCTTGTTGCCCTGATAGTCTTCCCACAGCAGAGCCAACTTGTTAGACAGGCCAAGTTGGCAGATGCGGTCGCTGCACATCCACCCGATGTTGATCGGATCACCCGGCCGATAACCCAATTCCTTTTGGGCCACGTCCCAGCTCAAATTCGAAGTAACTTCCTCGCAGGATGGCGGGGCGCGCATAGGCTGCTCCCTGCTGCGGCCTGAAATATATGCCTATTTAAGGCCCGGGGCTGCTCGCTTGCAGTGACCCAAGTCACAGCGAGCGCCGCTGCCGGCCTCAAATCGGTCCAATTGTTCGGGCATGAATGACGGCAATCCGGAAGCAATCTGTCAGTTGCTGAAAAATCCCTGTTAACATCAACTACGAGATGAAAGCGCCTCAGGTGCTCGCTTTGCTGATTGCCGTCCTCGCGAGTGGGTGGGCATCCTACGTATTTTTTAGAGGGAGTCTCACTGGCGCTCCACCGATGTACTCGCATGGATGGTTCAAGCGGGTTCTGCATTTCACTGCCGGCATCATCCTCGGCGCACTCGCTATCGGCGCATGCCTGAAGCTTGCCGGGAGATGGTAGCAGGAGTTTTTGAGCTAACGCCTGTGGGTGTTGAAAAACTCTTTCGACGGGTTTTCGGCCAAGAATTTGGTCTGTAAGTTGTTGAATCTTCGTTTGGCGCGACCGCTCAAATTCGTCGAAATTACTCCTTTGGTTCCTTTTTCAACAGCCACGCCTGATTGCATCAATTGACTGTTGCTGCGCCGGTGATGCATTGAACCGGAAGACGGTGCATTATTGCGTAAGACGCTCGGCCCTGCGCCGCAGCCGGAAAGGCAGTACGGCTATTCCAGCCTCGGTCATTCTCCCGCTCAGGAGCAGCACTTGGGCGAGCTTGAGATTGCGCTGGCTCCAAGGACTTCCCGGCTTCCGCGGTGTGAATCGCACCTTGAACTTCTCGACATCCATACTTTTCACGCGGCTGTCGATCCAGCCATAGCACAAGGCCTCTTGTAGAGCGTTCTTATAAGCAATCGTCTGCCTCCCTGAGTTTTTCTTGTAAAAGACTAGCCAGACCTCTGTCACCCGGTCAAAGTTTTGGGCAAGCCACCGCGCAAAATCACCGGGCTGTTTCGGATACAAGTTCTGCACGTAGTCATTGTAGGCGCTTGTTCTACCGCGAGAAGGGCATCTGCAGATGGTGGGTGTAGTCTCGATTACACTCACCAAGCTGGCCTGTTCTTGCAAGACACGGCAACCAGAGTGCCAGTAAAGGGGGATGATTATGTCTGAGAACCCGTTGATTGAGCTGCTTTATGGCAAGGGTGCGCATGTCAGCCCGCTCGCCTGTGTTCACGATTTGTCGATCGAACTGGCTGGTTCCACTGTCAGCGGGTTTCCCCACACTGTTTGGCAGATTCTGAAACACTTGAATTATTGGATGGATTACGAACTGGCAAGGATCGACGGCCACGAGGTGGCCCTCGCATTCAGTGGAGCAGCCAGCTGGCCCGCGGAATCGAAGCCAGTGAGTAAGACAGAGTGGCATAACGAAGTATTGCTATTTTCGGAGAGATTGCAGGCACTAGTGCGGCTCGCACAGTCTAGTGCTGCGGTGCCGAACAGACCGCCGGAGACATCAATGTCCGCCGGCGATCAAGAAGCCAACTCGGTCGAAGCTGTCCTTGGTCAGACGGTCGCCCACAACAGTTACCACGTTGGGCAGATCGTCTTGCTACGCCGATCCCTCAATGCGTGGCCCCCAAAGGCTCAGGGTGATTGTTCCTAGTGTCGCTAAACTTCACACCCCTGGGGCCTTTGGCCTCAAATGTTGAAAAATCCTGTGGCTGTTGAAAAAGTCGCGCGGGCAAGATCTTTTCTGCCTTTGCGGGGACCGCAGTTGTGCGAGAACTTCTTTGCCGGGCTATGACTAAGCCGTCGCAGTTAGCATCGGGCTTGGCCCTTGGCTGAGGAACCGGACGAGTCGCTTGATATTCTGCGCCGCTGCTACTTCGCCACGCGCGTTGGCGTTCCGATGGCGGGCAAGACCTTGAACGACGCCATCGCGTTTAACAACGCGCATGCCGATGTCGAGATGCCCTATTTCAACCAGGACATCTGGGACCTGATTGCCACCACGCCGACCGGACCCGACGATTCGCAACCGTCCTTCGGCAACATGACTTACAACCAGGCGCTCGCTGCAGACCAGAGCTTTGGGGTAAACGAGATTGACGCCGCGCTGAGCCAGTTCAATCTCGACGCGGTGGTCACGGCCACAGATAACCCGGCTTAGTTCGCGTCACCTGTTAATTCACCTCGTAGGCAGCGGCCGCGATTTCGCCCAGGGCCTCTCCAGCAATCTTTTGAACTGCGTCGGGGTCGTCCATGGGGACTTCGACCATGTTGACGTAGGCCGCGAATGCCAGATGTTGACCGCTTCTGGTTTGCACGTAGCCGGCAAGGCCCTTGCCGGTCACCATCAGCTTTTTGTTAAGGGCGTCGTAAATAACATAAGTGCCGGTCTTCGCCTGCACGTGCCCGGCCGCAGGCGAGTTCACCTGGATCTTGAATAGCGTACCGTCCTGGCCGAGAATCGGCAGTCCGCGGTGGAAGTCGTTAAAGTCCATCTGGCTCGTCATGAAAGTCAGGTAGTGCACCATGAAGTCGGCGGTGAAAAATGCGTTTCCGCCCGCGCCGTCGCTCTGGCTCGCTCCTGTGAGGTCGAGGCCGGCTTTCTTGAGAAATTCGTGCTCCTGATCAAATCCGGCCTGGCTGATGTCTTTATCCTTATGCGCAACGAGTGCGCCTACGAGAAATGGCGCCATGCTGGCGTGGAGATTCTGGCTGACTTTCAGAGTGATTTTTACTTCCTCCTTCAGAGGAGGCGAGACGTGCTCGGCGACCATGTTCTCGGGAGTGTACCTGGCAGCGAGCTCTTTGAAATTCGCGGCAGGGGCTGCACGGCGTGGCGAGACGTCAATTCCCTTTGCGCGCAGCGCCTCGGTCAGCAAGGTGACTGCAAACTGGCTGGGCTCAGGCACTGCATACGGCATCATGCCGGAGTTGCTGCCCGCCGCCAGCGTGCCGGTGAGGGTTACGCTGCGCGTTCCCGTCGCATCGACTTTCTCGTCGGTGAAGTTGAGATTCGGCTTGGATCCGGACTCCGCGGTGGTGGCTTGATTGATGATCTGGAGATACGACGTTTTCGGCGAGATCTGCAGGGTGACGGGATCGCCCTTTTTCGCTCCGCCTGTCGCGATCACGTCGATCACATTGTCGTTCACGACGATCGGCGAGATGACGACGTTCGTCCCAAGTTCGCGCTCGCCCTCCGGAAAGAGACTGGCGTCCGCCAGCACCCTGCCGTTGATCCGCTTGATGCCTTTGCCTGCAATCTGGTCGGCGATTTCCCGGATAACAAGCAGAGGATCGCCGAGGCCCTTGCTGTCGCGCCCGCCGTAGGAGTGATCCTCGTTCTCATAGGCCAGCGTGCCGTCGGGTTGAATGCGGCCGGAAAGATTCGGATCTCCGCTCGCCACGAGCACAAGGTCGCCATCGAGCTTGCCATGTTTGTTGATTGGGCCGGTGCGGTAGACGCGAGTGTGGAAACGGTAGTCGCCTCCCAGCAATTCGAGGATTGTTCCTTGCGTCAGGAGTTTGGTCGTTGAGCCGGGCACCATCAACTTGTCGGAGTTGAGCGCATACACGACTTTTCCGCTGTCGAGCGAGTAGAACTCGATTCCGAAATGCGCGTGGGCGAATTCCGGCCGGCTGGTGATTTTCTGAATACGTTCTGACAGGTTGTCAGGCGATTGAGCGGTCGCGGTAGACGCATTGCTGCCCGACTGCGTTACTGCATTGACGAATCCTGCGCCGCCACCGTAGATCGCCGAATAAGGGCTGACCGCAACCTGAAATTCCTGGATCGAATCCTCTCCGTACAAATAAGGAATGCGATAGCGTCCAACGATGTCGGCGAAATAATTGTTGGTCGCGTTGGTTCCATCCACGGTAAACGCGCTGCTTCCATTGCCGTTGGCATAACCGGAGTCTTCTCCGCCTTGTTGTCCAGCGATGCTCACCAGGCCCGTGTCGCCGTCATAGCTCGTATTCGGCGTCAGGGTCATCAGGTTGGTGTATTTTCGTCCGTTGAGCGGCAAATCGTCGATCAGCGACCGATCCAGCACCGTGCTGGCTGAAGACTCAGTAGGGCGAAGCAGCGGCGCTGTCCCAACGACTCGGACTGCTTCGTCGCCAGCCCCGACCTGCAGTTTGATGTCCTGGAGGCTCGTGTTTCCGACCTGCACTCTGACCAAGGCCTCGACATCGCGAAACCCCTGCAAGCTGGCTGTAACGGAATAAGCGCCCGGGATGAGCGCCTGAAACCTGTAGAGTCCTGTGTGGTTGGTCGTGACAGACTGTTGCACCCCGGTGCCGAGATTCCGCAGCACCACAGACGCCCTCGCCACCGCGGCTCCGCTCTGGTCTGTTACTCGTCCCGCGAGCGCGCCGGTCAAAACCACATTCTGGGCTGTGGCCAAGACGCAGCCTGCCAGCACCAACCCGAGGCCCCAGCTCCCCGTCCAGGCGACGGTCAGAAGGGTTGTAATCGGTGGGACAGCGGGCTCGTGACCTAGCTTCCTGTATCTTTCCATAAGCGGTGTCTATCGAACCGGCAGCGAGACCACATTAGATATAGCGAGACATAGCACAATAATCGCACGCCGTTCATAACGTGTCACCCAAACCATTAAGTCTGCGTGAAAAGTTCTGGCATCATAGATGCAAAGAATTGGACAGGCAATTGTTGACGAGAAATGGGTAGTGGAAAAACGCGCTGACCCTGCGAAAGAGCATCTGGTTACGGAGTTGTGAATTGGACTCGCGACATTGCGGAGGAGAAATTGACAACGAAAATTGCGAACGACGTTACGGAGCTGATCGGCGGGACCCCGCTGGTCCGGCTGAATCGAGTGACGCAGGGGTGCGTTGCTGAAGTGGTGAGCAAACTGGAAAGCCAGAATCCGCTGGCCAGCGTGAAAGATCGCATCGGCGTGAGTATGATTCTCGAGGCCGAACGCGCGGGCAGAATAGAGCCTGGGAAAACTGTGCTCATTGAGCCGACCAGCGGCAACACTGGGATCGCACTGGCGTTTGTGGCAGCAGTGCGAGGCTACAAACTAATCCTGACGATGCCGGAGACGATGAGCCTGGAGCGGCGTGTCTTGCTGCTGGCTTTTGGCGCGGAAATCGTGCTGACTCCCGGTCCGCGGGGGATGAAAGGTGCGGTTGCGAAGGCCGAAGAGTTGCTAGCCAACACTCCCAACGGCTACATGTTGCAGCAGTTTGATAATCCTGCGAATCCGAAGATCCACGTGGAAACGACTGGACCGGAAATCTGGAATGACACGGATGGTCGAGTCGACTTCCTGGTCTCGGGCATTGGCACTGGCGGCACGCTAACCGGAGTCTGCCAGTACATCAAACCGAGGAAACCGTCATTCAAAGCCATCGCCGTCGAACCGGCAGAGAGCCCTGTGCTTTCGGGCGGAAAACCGGCGCCGCACAAGATTCAGGGGATCGGCGCCGGATTTGTGCCGAGCATCCTGCGCACGGATTTCATCGACGAGGTCATCACCGTGACCAACGACGAAGCCATCAACATGGCGCGCCGGTTGCCGCTCGAGGAAGGGCTGCTGGTCGGCATTTCATCTGGAGCGGCGGTAGTCGCGGCGCTGAAGGTGGCGTCACGGCCCGAGAACGCAGGCAAGCTGATTGTGACTATTATTCCTTCGTTTGGTGAGCGCTACCTGAGCACCATTTTGTTTGAGCAGCTTCGGCAAAAAGCGCTGGCGCTGCCGACTGTGCCGATGCCGTGACCGGATGTTCGTTGTGCTGAACGCGGCCGTGTGGGCATAGTGATCAACGACGCTACTTTTGCAGGTTGATGTAAAACTGCCGCGCCTGATCCAAAGTCTCGAACACGCTCGCTCTCTCGGCGTCAGTGTTCCAGTTGTGGTTCGCCTTGGCTGCTTCGGTGAGCCGGTCAATCCAGGCCACGAAAAATGCAGCGTCTTCCGTCGGCCTTGGAGTTGACCCTGCCACGTTGATATAGATCGGGCTGGTCGTAGCATATATGTAGTCGTCGAATATGGGATGCTCTGGCTTGTCGCTGGAGGCGCGCAGCACGCACCATCCGGTTTGCGAAATCGGAAGCGTACCCTCTGCGTCGGCAGATTGGCGGTCAGCGCTCAGCTTCAGATCGCGGACAACACGTCCATTGCAAACCACTTCCAGGTGATCGAGCGGGACAATGGAACGCAGCCAGGCCTTGAAATGCACCTGGGTTTCACCCGCAGGAAGGTTCACTTCATCGCCGATCGCTTTGCCGCCAAGCGTGAATCCGAGCAGCGGTCCGTTGGTGGCGAACGTACGTCCGTGCTTGAGCGAGTCGAGCCATTTCTCAACGGGTTGAGTGCCGAGGCCAGAAGCCTCGCCGGGCGCGCCTTTCGGAAGGCTAGCGTAGACTCGCACTAACCCTACAGGGCCGCGCAGGGATGCGTAGTTGGCCATCGTGTCGGAGCCGGCGCCGGTCGGCAGGCGGAAGCCACAATTGAGCAGACGATACCAAACCGATGCCGTCATGTGGTGATCGCTGAACCCAAGAACCTCGATGTAATCGACTTTGTGCAAGGCGACATCGACCGGTAGTTCGAGGGCCTCGTCGAGCGGCTGCCCGTGGGTCAGGGTGGGGTCGTGGACCGGGTCCACATCAATGTCGAAGGGATGGACATAGCCCACAAGACCCTGCTGCCGGTGCGCGAGGTCGGCGACATCCGCATTGGTGGGGAAGAGGCTTGCCGCGGAAGTGTTGCCGTACGAAGCATAGTCGGGCAAGAGAAAGTTCTGCGTGAGGTGTAGCAATCCCAGGTGTCCCCAGTAGGGAGTGTGAAACTCTTGTCCGTGAAGGAGCCGGTGGCCGGCGGTTGAAGCCGGATCGGGCGTGGTGCGGAAGTAGCCAATGTCGGGAATGCGCTGCTCTTTGTTGACGACCAGGTTTTCGACGAGAAAGAGGTTCTCGGCGGCTTGTTGCGCGACAAGGTTCGCCGGAGTGTTGCGATACGCGCCGCCATAATTCATGTGAACGTGCAGATCGGCGCTGAGCCATTCCGAGTTCGCCTCTGGCGGAATCTGCAGCGGCTTGAGATGAACGACGAGTTGCGTTTGCAGGCTCGAGACAACGGTTTCGCGGGCGATCTGATATTCGAATCCTTTCATAACTTCGACTTCAACGCGGCCTAAGGGAACTGTTAGCTCCGCGTGTCCGGCGCTGTGAAAGTAGTGGGATTCGAATGGGCGCTCGGCGCGGACGAAATTATCTTCCGCATGCATCCAGGCATCGTCGGGAGCGTAGGCACGGCCGTCCTCGCCGGTCACGGAGATGCGCGCCGGCGTAGGTTTTCCGGATGGATCGAGAACCGTGATGTTCAGGTGTCCCGTCGGCTTCAGGTAGCGCTTCTCTCTGGCGATGATTTGGCGCTGCGCTCCGCCCAGAACTTCCTGCGTCCAAAGGGAGGTATTGCCAGCACGGTTCGAAATGAATGCGATCCGCTTGCCGTCTGGTGACCAGCGCGGGTTCGTGTTGTCGTAATCGCCATATGACAGCGGGAACGGATCGCCGCCGTCAGAGGGAACAGTCCAGAGCTGATGCCATTGGCTGCCAAGATAAGATGCGTACACGATGCGTTTACCGTCGGGTGAGAAGTCAGGCCGGGCCTTCCACGCAGTTTCCTCATAGTGGATCTCACGCGCCTCGGCTCCGGGCTCGGCGCGCATCCGCCAGAGTCCGCCGGTGCCGTAGATGTGGCCGCGGTTGGAAACGAAAATCAAGTCTGCGCCGTCGGGGGACCAGGCAGGACTGATCTCGTGATCGAACTCGCTGTAGTAAAAACGGGGGAGGCCGCTGCGGGTTTCACCGGTCAGACGCCGCACGTTGGTAAGTTCCCCGCCGCTGAAATCACCGACAAAAATGTGGAAACGCGCGTTATACGAAGTCGAAACGAAGGCGAGGCGCTTGCCGTCGGGGGAAAATCGCGGCTCTACGTTCACGGCGCCGCCGAAAGTGAGCTGGCGCGACTGCTTCGTCTGCAGATCGAAGGCCCAGAGCTCGATGGCGTCTTTGAGATAAGTCACGTAGGCGACCCATCGCCCGTCGGGCGACAGAGCCGGCTGGTCGAGGTCTCCCGGAAGGTAGGAAATGGAGTTAGTGTCTGCGCTAAAACGGGTTAGAAAGAGCCCGCCACCCCCATCCTCGCCGCGGCGAACGTACATTAAAGCAGATCCATCGGGCGACCAGGCGGCCATCACGCCGGTGGTAATCTTCTCCGTTTTGCCCGAGTCC
>JASHPH010000234.1 GCA_030038255.1 Candidatus Sulfotelmatobacter sp.
ACCTTCGGCATGCAGATCGCTCCGCGATTTACGAAGGCGCTCATCACGAAATGGTGAAGAGCGAAGAGATCAGGGCGGACAAGAAAGAGAACGAAGAGGTGCTCCCCGATCGCGCACTGCGCAAGATCCAGCGCTACATGGCGTTTTCCGGGGAGCAAGGTGGGACAGGCGGCAGCTCGGCAGGGTTTGCCTTGGAGCAATTTCTGGATCGCCTTCTGTATCGCGCGTTGCGCATGTTCGATCAGGCCGTGGCGTGCGTCTATTGCTTCGCTCCGCTGTCGCTGCTGAGAAAATACCGTGCTACGAGAGCGCGTCGACCGGATGCAGTGGCCTCGAAAGAAACTCTGGTGGGTGTTTCGGTCAAGGAATGAGATGGGATTCCTAATGGGTGGCCGCAGGGGACTCGGATGCTAATCTTAGGCGTTTCATCATTCAAGAATGATTCCGCGGCGGCGCTCCTCCGCGACGGCGTGATCGAGGCTGCGATCGAGAATCAGAAGCTGGAACCCGCCGCAAGCCGGTCTGTGCCGGAAGCGGCGATCCAATTCTGTCTGGATCGAATGCAGAAGTTCGCCAGCAGCCCGGACGTCATCGCCATCGCCGCGGACCCGCTGCGCGGCTGGGCACGGCGCGCGTTTTCCCGAGCCCGGATGTCTGCGTCGCCCATCGCGACCGCTTATCAGGAAGCAAAAGAACTGGAGCGGCTCAGCTGGGAGTGGGCCCGCGTGCGCGACCTTAAGCGCAGGTTTGCGACGTCTGCGACCAAGGTGATTACCGTGGATCATCACCTGTGCCACGCCAGCAGCGCGTTTTTCCTATCTGGTTTCGATCGCGCCGTAATTCTCACACTCGACGGTGAAGGAGATGGCCGAGCCGGAGTGGTCGCAGTTGGGGAAGGAAATCGCATCCGGATCCGAAAGAGCCTTTCCTTCGCGCATTCACTGGGCTGGGTTTACTCGCGAGTGACCGATCTGCTGGGATTCGTTCCGCATCGAGAGGAGCACAAGACGCAATGGCTCAGCATGGAAGGCGAACCAACGTTAAAGCAGGAATTCCTGAAGATGTTGCGCCGACCGGGCAGTCCCTTTCCGCACCTGGACCTGCGTTACTATCATCGCGAGCTCACGGGGAATTTTGGACCGTCAACGTTCTTCTGTGAACGCATGGGGATCGGGGGCCAGGGAACTCCTTTGACGCTCGATGAGAAGCGCACATTGGCTGCGAGTCTTCAGGCCGCACTTACAGAGGTCGTCAGGGACCTGGTGGCGCATCTGCTGGAAGAAACCGGAGCTACGAAAATCTGCCTGGGAGGTGGACTGTTCCACAACACTCTCCTGGTGGCGCATCTGGAGCGCGAGTTCGGCGCGGGCAACATTTATGTTCCTCCCGCTCCGGGTGGTGCGGGATGTGCGCTGGGAGCAGCCGCCTGGGTATGGCATGAGCAGATGAACCAGCCGCGGGGGCCAGAAATCAATTCGGTGTACTGGGGACCGTCCTATGCGCGCACTGAAGTCAAGGATGTGCTCGACAATTCCAAAGCCCGCTACGCGGTCCACAACACGACTGGTCGCAAGGTGGAAATTGCGGCGCATATCTTGCAAGCGGGCAAGATTGTCGGCTGGTTTCAGGGAGTAACGGAGTTCGGGCAGCGGACGCTGGGAAATCGGAGTATACTCGCCTCGCCCTGGGCGCCTTACGTGATTGAGAACCTGAATGACTTCGTGAAGCACCGTGAATCGTTCCGCCCATTTGCCGTCGCGGTTCCGGAAGAAGAATGCAGCAAGTATTTCGAGGCGTCGCCGCTGTGCCGCATGATGAATTCTCTGGCATTGGTCAAGCCGGGCTGTGATGTTCTGCCGGCGGCGCTGCAGTTGCCGGGCGGCATGGTGCGACTGCACGTAGTGGAGAAGCGCGCGAACCCCGTCTTCTGGGAGTTGTTGCAGCGTTTTGGCGAACAGAATCCGGCACCGCTTCTACTGAACACATCGTTCAATCTGCCGGGGGAACGTCCAGTTGTGCGGCCGAAAGATGCCTTGCGAACCTACTTTTGCTCCGGCATCGACGCTGTATTCATTGATAATTTCCTGCTCACGAAATGGAGCGCAGCGCAGGTGCTCAATCGTACTGTCGCCAAGACCTCGCCCGTCGTCCTGAGTGTGTGAAGGATAAGTGTGTGAATAATGAGCGGAAACGTTAAGGATAGCGGGTCACTGAATGTTCGATAATCTACGCGCCGATTTTCACGCTGCCCTGGGCCACCGAACTCTCGAACGCGGAATGTGGCGGGTGCTGCTGCGGCTGGAAACCCCGGCCGTCGTTTGCTACCGCTACTCTCATTGGGTGACCAACCTCCGCACGCCGGTGATTCGTCCGCTGCTGTTGATTCCGGCATTGATCCTGCAGCGCATGGTCCAGATCTTCACGGGCATCTTTATTTCGCCAGACGCTGACATCGGGCCCGGCCTGGTCATTCACACTCCTTACGGCATCAACGTCGCGCCGGTGAAAATCGGCGCCAATTGCACGCTCCAGTCGGGCGTGCTGATCGGTTCGGGCGTGCGTACCGTCGGGGACAACGTTTATTTCGGCGCGGGTTGCAAGGTGATCGGAGATGTCAAGATCGGGAACAACGTGGTGATCGTCGCCAACAGTGTGGTGCTCACGGATGTGGCCGACAACACGACGATCATGGGCGTACCCGCTCGAATCAAGCTGAGGGGCGGCCGTCCGCGCCGGTTTCCCTGGAGAGCGGGCAACGCTGCACAGACCGCCACGGCACCGAAAACAACTGCGCCGAGCCCGGTGCCGACTCAAGCGGCCAGCCCCGTGCCGACGAATCACAACTCCAATACTCCTGTTCTGAAGTGAGGCAGCGAATCGTGGATTTTTCCTGGAGTGACGAACAAACAGCCTTCCGCAAGGAAGTTGCCCGCTTTGCCCGCGAAGAACTGCAGGACGACGTAATTCTGCGGGACCGTGAACAGGAATTCTTCTGGAACGGCTGGCGCAAGTGCGGCCGGTTCGGAATTCAGGGATTGCCGGTTCCGGCAGAGTTCGGAGGAAGCGGCAGTGACGCTCTGACGACGGTTGGTGCGTTGGAGGCGCTGGGATACGGTTGCCGCGACAACGGACTCTTGTTCTCGCTCAACGCACACATGTGGGGGTCTGAGATCCCCGTTCTGTCGTTCGGCAGCGAAGCACAGAAAAGACGATATCTGCCGAAGCTGGCCAGCGGGGAGTGGCTGGGTGTGATGGCAGCGGCGGAGTTGGGTGGTGGGGATGTTTTTCAGACTCGTGCCCGCCGCTCCAGCACCGGATTTGTCCTGACCGGTTCGAAGACTTTTGTCACGCAAGCGGCCGATGCCGAACTGATCGTCGTGCTTGCGGATTTAACAGCTCCTTCCGGTGCAAGAGGAACCTCGGCATTTCTCGTGGAGAAGGGAACTCCCGGCCTTACGGTGACCCGCAGACTGCGCAAGATGGGGCTGCGGACCTCGCCCACGGCGGAATTGTCGCTCGCGGATTGCGAAGTGCCGCTCGAGAACCTGCTCGGCAGCGAATGGCAGGGCGGCGAGATTCTGAAAACGTCGATGGAATGGGAGTCGATTTGCGGGCTGGCCAGCTATATCGGCACCATGCAGCGTCTGGGGGAGACTTCGCTCGAGTATTCGCGCGAGCGCAAGCAGTTCGGGCAACCGATCGGAAAGTTTGCCGCGATCGCGCGGAAGATTACCGACATGGAAGTGCGTCTCGAAAGCAGCCGCCTGCTGCTCTATAAAGCCGCCTGGCTGAAGAGCCGGGGAGAGGACTCGAGCCGCGAAGCCGCCATGGCGAAAACGTATCTCGGCGATTCCTGCGTGCAGAGCTGTCTGGATGCGATCCAGATTCACGGCGGCTACGGCTACATGACGGAATACCAGATCGAACGCGAACTGCGTGACGCAATTTCCGCTCGTATCCACCTGGCCGGTCTCGAAGTTCCGGCATGAAATACAAGTGCGAATTCCTGTGCGGATCTGGTCGGCCGATGCATCATGCGTCGGCACATCTGAGATCAAAAGGCGATCGTGGAGTTTTCCTGGACAAAAGAACAGCTTGCGTTGCGACGTTCGGTCATCCAGTTCGCACGCGCCGAACTGGCGCATGACCTGTTCGAGCAGGACGCCCGGGAAGAATTCTCCTGGGACGGCTGGAGAAAGTGCGCCCAGTTCGGAATCCACGGCCTCCCGATTCCAAAGGAATATGGCGGCCGCGGCGAGGACATTCTCACCACTGCATGCGCGCTCGAGGCGCTCGGCTATGCCAGCCGCGATAATGGGCTGATCTTTTCGATTAACGCCCATATGTGGAGCGCCGAGATCCCCTTTCTGATGTTCGGAAACGAGGACCAGAAAAGACGCTATCTGCCGAAGCTGGTGAGTGGGGAATTCGTCGGCATCCACGCCATGACAGAGCCCGGCGCCGGGTCAGACGCTTTCAGCCTGCGCTCGCGGGCCGAACGCAAAGGCGACCGCTACGTGATCAACGGTTCGAAGACGTTCGTCACGAACGCGCCGATTGCCGACGTGGTGATCGTATTCGCCAATCTGGAGCCTGATAAAGGGCCACGCGGCATTACGGGATTCATCGTCGACAAAGGTACGCCCGGGTTCAACATCAGCCGCAAGCTGCACAAGTGCGGCCTGCGCACGTCGCCCATGGCGGAACTGGCGTTCGTCGACTGCGAAGTGCCGGTCGAGAATCTGCTCGGCAAGAAAGGCGCGGGCGTGGCCATCTTTACGGCATCCATGGAGTGGGAGCGCATCTGCATTCTCGCCAGCCAGCTTGGGACCATGCAGCGACTGCTCGAGAGCTGCGTGCGGCACACGCTGGAGCGCAAGAAATCGAGCCGCGAGTATGCGTCGTTCTCAGCCAAGATCGCAGAGATGGAAATCCGTCTGGAAACCGCGCGGTTGGTGCTTTACCAGGCGGCATGGCTGAAGAGCCAGGGCAAACATCCGCTGCGCGAGGCGGCGATCTGCAAGGCTTACGTGGCCGAGGCGTGCCTGCAGACTTGCCTTGACGCTGTGCAGATCTTTGGCCCTTCGATTACCGATTGCCAGATCGAGCGTGAATTGCGGGATGCAATTTCCGGCCGGATCTATTCCGGCACCAGCGAAGTTCAGAAGTCAATTATTTCCGGCCTGCACGGCCTGTAAGAATTTCTCCATAGATTTTTAAAGCGAGGAGGCTTTGAAAGGTGGCTGTCGAACAATCCGATACGATCAAGAGTCAGCTGCGCGAGTTCATCCAGGAAATTGCGGACACCAAGGGAGTGTCGTCTTTTACCGACCAGGAGTCTTTGACGGAAAACGGCGTGATTGATTCTCTCAGCATTTTCCGTCTGGTCTCGTTTCTCGAAGAAAGATTCGGGGTTCGCATCGGAGACGAGGAAATCAATTACGACAACCTGCAGAGCGTGGAAACGATCGAGCAGTTGGTTGTCTCCAAACAAAGCAGAGCGCGGTAGTGACGAGCAGGGAAGATTCCGCTCTGCGGCATACATTCTGAGGAACAGACATTGAGCACCGTTGAAATGCTTAGCCCGGTTGAAACCGCCCCGATCAGCGGCCGGAAGAAGTTCGTGTTCGTGATAGCCAGCTTCCTTCTCGCCATCGTCATGCTGCTGGTTTTGGGCGAAGTGACCCTGCGTGTCTTTGCTCTATTTTCAAAGTCGTACCGGAGTTCTCCCTTCCGCCGCTACGATCCGGTCCTGGGCATAGCGCTCATCCCCAACAAGAACGTGACCCATGAGCGGGGTTGCTTTCAGGGGCAGATCCACGTCAACCGATGGGGCATGCGCGACCGCGAGCGCACATTGGCGAAAGCACCCGGGGAGTTTCGCATCGCCCTGGTTGGGGATTCGCTGGTGGAAGGTCCCCAGGTCAAGGCGGATGAGGTCATGAACATCCGCATGGAAAAACTGCTGCAGGAAAAAGGCTACAAGAACGTCACGGTGCTGAATTTCGGCGTGGAGGGCATAGGAACCACGCAGGAATACTTGATGTATAGCGAGCAGATACGGCAATTCCATCCTGATCTCGTCATCCTTGCGTTCGTGGCCAACGATGTGATGAATAATTCCTCCACGTTGCAGCCCAAGTGTTACGGAATCCATACCTGGTATTGCCCTTATTACAACCTGGGTCCCAATGGCGATCTGGTTTTGCAGCCGGTGCCGACCCGGTACTTCAATGGCCTGCGCTCCTATCTGGAAGAGCATTCTCTGCTGACCTATTACGTCGAACGGAGTTGGGCGCGATATGTGAATTACACGCCTTATACCTGGGACGGGGTTTATTTGGCCTGGCAGGTCTATTCCGATCAGTCGACGCCTGAGTGGGACCGCGCCTGGCAGGTCAGCGAAAAGGTCTTGAAACGATACAAGAAGGATGTGGAAGGCGATGGTGGAAAACTGGTGATCCTGGCGCCTCCTCAGCTCTACGAAACCGATCTGAACTGGAGCACATACTTCCCAAAAGAGGAAGGCAAGATTCCCTCCACTTTCAACCCTAACGTCTATAACAAGAGGCTTGCTGAAATTGCCAAGCAAAGCGGGGTCCCGCTGGAATCTCTAACTCCGTATTTTCAGAATTACCGCGATACCCATCATTTGCAGCCACCTTACTTTTCCTTGAGCTGCGATCATCACTACTCCCCGCTAGGACACGAGGTTGCCGCGGAGGCCATGGTGCAGAAGCTGGAAGCAGACAAGTGGCTTCCACCGCTAAACGCGGCACAATAGACTATTTTCTGCACCGCAGAAGGTGCACCAGAAGGACATCCCCTGAAGTCCTACTCTCAAGTTCGCTTATGGTGATGGACAGCACTGTACCTGCAGAAGACCGGTTCGTCGTACCAACGAAACGATCGTCCATGGACCAATATTGGCCTTTTGGATGCCCTACCGGCATCTGTTCGCGAAAGGTGAACGCCGGTATCGTTCACCTAACCCTGACGCCTCCGAACGCAGGAAGCGGACGGGGTGTGGCGGCGCACCAGCCAGTGGTCGCCACAACTTATTCGCGAGGTACACAATGTCTGCCCCCCACAGACTGCAAAGATTCTGCATTCTTCTCTCTATTCTTCTACCGGTACTTTCGTGGTGCCAAGCCAACGTCAATGAAAACCTGGAAACCGCTACCATCTACGTGAATGGGAGCACCGGTTCCGACAGCAATCCCGGAACCCAGAGCCAGCCGCTGCAAACCATCGGCGCTGCCGCCAGCATGGCAGAAACCAACAACTACAACAGCATCGGAACGAAGATCATCATCGAGCCGGGAACCTATCGGGAGTCGGTGACGATCGGTAAGAACTTCAGAACGACCTCTCTGCCGATCACCTTCAGCGCCGCCACTAACGGGACGGTGACCATCTCAGGCGCCGATGTATGGACGGGCTGGACGGAATATAGCGGCAATTCCAGCATCTACACCAAGTCGTGGCCTTACCAGTGGGGCGAGTGCGCGGGATCTCCGACAGGCCCTGCTCAGCAGGAAATTGTTCTCCGCCAGGAAATGGTGATCGTAAACGGGACACCCCTGACCGAGGTGCTTTCTCTGGCTTCTATGGAACCCGGAACGTTCTTCCCCGACGAAGCCAATGGCACGCTCTACGTTTGGCCCCCTGCCGGGACCAATATGAACACGGCGACGGTGGAAGTGGCGACCCGTCCCACTCTGTTTACCGATATCAGGCAGTCTTACATTGTGTTGCGCGGCCTGAACTTCCAGTATGCGAATTCGTGCCGCATGTACTCCGCAGTTTACATTGAGAACAACGCTACCAACGTGCTGGTCGACACCGACACGTTCCAGTGGAACAACGCCAGCGGCCTGGGAATGACCACGCCGCAATACTTCACTGTGAAAAACAGTACGGCGAACCACAATGGCCAGGCCGGCATGACGAGCTATCAGGTGAAGTACGGGAGTTGGCAGTCCGACGTCGCTAATTACAATAACTGGCGCGGCGCGCAGGGCGCCTTTTACAGTTGGGATGCGGCCGGTTTTCATTTCATGCTGGACCACGATGGAACTTTCACCAACCTGCAAGCTATTTATAATCAGACGTTTCCGGTGCATTTTGACACCGATAACGCGAACGTCAATATGAGTTCCGTGACCGGCGTGGGCAATGTCAGCGGGTTCCTGTTGGAAAAGAGCGAAGGGCCGACCTCGATCTCGGGCCTGAACCTTTGCCAAAACGCGCCGGTATCTTTCCCCCACAATGCAGGCGGTTTGATTATTCGGGATTCCACTTCTCTGACGCTCAGCGG
>JASHPH010000235.1 GCA_030038255.1 Candidatus Sulfotelmatobacter sp.
TACCAGAGTGCGGCCGAGATGCGCGCAGATTTACAGCGGCTCAAGCGCGACACCGAGTCGCACGTCACAGCTGCCGTCGCGGCGGCCGATCATGCGGAGCGAACCACGGCCCGCCGAGGGATCGGGAAGCTTTACTATGCCGTGGCTGCAGTGCTGCTGGCGGTCGTGGCGGCCGGGGTGATCTACGTTCGCTCGCATCGCAAACAGTCGCTGACCAGCCGGGACACGGTCGTGCTGGCGGATTTTTCCAACAGCACGAATGATCCTGTTTTCGACGACACACTCAAAACCGGACTCAGCGTTGCCCTGAACCAATCGCCATTCCTGAACGTGCTTTCCGAGAACGCGGTAGCGGAGACGCTGCAGCGAATGACGCGCGCATCAGGAACCAGGCTGACTCCGGAGCTGGCGCGCGAAGTGTGCCTGCGCGCGGGAAGCAAAGCCTACATCGCCGGCTCGATCGGAAGTCTGGGGAGCGAGTACGTTTTGGGATTGAAGGCGGTGAATTGTCAGAATGGCGACGTGCTGGCGCAGGAGCAGGTCACCTCGCTCTCCAAGGAGCGAGTTCTGGATGTTCTCGGCAATGCCGTTTCCAAACTGCGCGCCGAGTTGGGTGAGTCGCTGGCCACTGTGCAGCGGTTTGACGTTCCACTGGAACAAGCCACGACCTCGTCGCTGGAAGCTCTAAAGGCTTATAGCCTTGGACAGAAAGCCGATCGCGAGCAAGGGCCCGTCGCGGCTTTGCCCTATCATCAACGCGCGATTCAGCTCGATCCCAACTTTGCCATGGGGTACATGGCGGTGGGCGGCGAATACTTCACCCTCGCCCAAACAGGACGCGCCAGTGAATACCTCACTAAGGCTTTCGAATTGCGCGATCACGCCAGCGAGCGCGAAAAGCTGGCGATCACCGCCACGTATTATTTGAACGTCACAGGAGAGCTGGGCAAAGCGGCACAGGCCTATCAGGAGGAGATTGAAAGTTACCCACGAAGTCAAGGTGCGCATCTGAATCTTGGCGTCGTCTATGCCGAGCAGGGCCAGTATGAGAAGTCGACGGAAATGTCGCTGGAGGAAATGCAGTTGAATTCCGACAACGTGGCACCGTACGACAATCTCGCTGACTCGTACATCGCATTGCAGCGATTCAATGACGCTCGCAAAACAATAAGCCAGGCGCAAGCGAAAAAGTTGGACGACTACCAAACGCGCCTGGCGGTGTATATTCTCGCGTTCCATGCCTCGGACTCTGCAGCGATGGCGGAACAATTGCATTGGTTCGACGGCAAGCCCGAGGAAAACTATGGGCTGGCATTCGGCGCCGACAGCGAGGCCTACCACGGGCGCCTGCATAACGCGAGAGAACTGGTAAAGCGCGCGGTTGAATCCGCCATTCGCGCCGACAGCAAAGAAAATGCGGGCGTGTGGCTGGAGAATTCGGCTCTTTATGAAGCAGCTGTCGGCAATCGCGACGAAGCACGCGAGAACGCCGCGGAAGGATTAACGCTGGCTCCCAGCAGCCAGGGCGTGAACAGCGAAGCCGCGCTGGCCCTCGCCATGTCAGGCGAAACGGCGCGGGCTGAGTCATTGGCGAAGGACTTGAATTCGCGTTATCCGCTGGACACGCAAATGCAATCGCTCTGGCTGCCAGCGGTCCACGCGCAGCTCGCGCTGGGATCGGCGCAACCGCAGGCGGCTGTCAGTGCCCTGCAAGCGGCATCCAGCATTGAGTTGGGGCAGATCACGTTCGTGAACAATCTGTCGTGCCTCTACGACATTTACGTTCGCGGTGAAGCTTACCTCGCTGCAGGCCAGGCCAGCGCGTCGGCCAACGAATTTCAGAAGATCATCGACCACAACGGCATCGTCTGGAATTGCTGGACCGGAGCTCTGGCGCATCTGGGCGTGGCTCGCGCCAATGCTTTGCAAGCCAGAACATCGCAGGGCGCTGACGCCGATGCCGCCCGCGTCCGCGCTCTCGCCGCCTATAAAGAATTTTTCTCTCTGTGGAAAGACGCCGATTCCAACATCCCCATCCTGAAGCAAGCCCAGGCTGAATTTGCCAAGCTGAACTGATAGCTTCCCCCAGTCACAGGCCTCGTGCGCCGCATCCGCCAAGCGGCGCACGCAGGCTGATTTTTGACCGTCCTTTGGTGAATCCCTGTATATTTCCCTGTTAGCCTCGGCGGACGACTGGGCTCGTTCTGCCTGACGCTGACGGGAGCGTCATGCCCAAAGTAGGTCTCTTCATCCCTTGCTACATTGATCAGTTTTATCCGCAAGTGGGACTGGCGACCTGGCGGTTGCTGCGGCGGCTTGGCGTCGACATCGAGTTTCCTGAGGAGCAGACGTGCTGCGGCCAGCCGATGGCCAACTCGGGCTGCGCGGAATACACGCGGCCGCTCGCGGAAAAGTTTCTTCGCATCTTCGGCCGATACGATCACGTGGTCGCGCCCTCCGGCAGTTGCGTCTCGATGGTCCGCAACCATTACGCGCAGTGGCTGAGCGGGCGCGAAGGCTTCGACCACCTGCGCACGAATACGTTCGAACTCTGCGAGTATCTGGTCGATGTCGCGCGGGTCAGCAAGATTGAAGGCAACTTTCCCCGCAGGGTAGGCCTTCACATGAGCTGCCATGGCCTGAGAGAGTTGCGGCTGGCGCGCTCGTCTGAGTTGATGGTGAAACCGTTCAACAAAGTGCGATTCCTGCTCGGCCAGCTGCGAGGCATTGAAATCGTCGAGCTGACGCGTCCGGACGAGTGTTGTGGATTCGGCGGCACGTTTGCCGTGAACGAAGAAGCGATTTCTTGTCTGATGGGCCGCGACCGCATCGCCGACCACGAGCGCGCGGGAGCGGAGATTGTTACCGGCTTCGACACGTCGTGCCTGATGCACCTCGAGGGATTGATCCGCCGCGAGAAAAAATCGCTGCGCGTGATGCATGTGGCCGAGATTCTGGAGCAGGCCAAGCTTTCGTAAATCATGATTGGACACGCCGAAAAAGCCGCGCCATTCGCCGCCGATGAAGAGCGGGCGCACTGGCACGACCAGGCGCTGTGGTTCGTGCGGCTGAAGCGCGACCGCCAGGCAGAGAGCATTCCCGAGTGGGAGACGTTGCGGCAGACGGCTTCGGCCATCAAGGCGCACACGCTGTCACGGATCGCCGATTACCTGGAAGAATTTGAGCGCAACGCGACGAAAAACGGCATCCAGGTCCACTGGGCGCGCGATGCGGCGGAGCACAACGCGATCGTGCACAAGATTCTCGCCGATCGTGGCATCACGCAACTGGTGAAGTCGAAGTCGATGCTGACCGAGGAATGTCACCTCAATCCTTATCTCGAAGCGCGCGGCATCGAAGTGACGGATACGGACCTGGGCGAGCGCATCGTGCAGCTTCGCCACGAGCCACCGAGCCATATCGTGCTGCCGGCGATTCACTTAAAGAAAGAAGATATCGGCGCGCTGTTCCACAAAGAGCTGGGAACTCAGGCGGGCGTTTCCGACCCGAAGCATCTGACCGAGGCCGCGCGCGGACACTTGCGACAAAAGTTCATGGCGGCGCAGGCGGGCCTGACCGGAGTAAATTTTGCGGTCGCCGAGACCGGGGGCTTTGTCGTGTGCACGAATGAAGGCAACGCCGACATGGGTACGAGTCTGCCTCCGGTGCACATCGCCTGCATGGGTTTCGAGAAGCTCGTGCCGAGGAGCAAGGATCTGGCTGTCTTCCTTCGTCTGCTCGCCCGCAGCGCGACCGGCCAACCTGTAACCAGTTACACCACGCACTTCCACGGCCCGATGCGCAGCGGCGAACTGCACATTGTCATCGTGGACAACGGTCGGAGCACCATCCTGGGCCAAGAAACATTCCGGCGATCGCTTTCGTGCATTCGTTGCGGCGCCTGCATGAACACCTGTCCGGTGTTCCGGCGGTCCGGCGGCTACAGCTATGGGTACACGGTTCCGGGTCCGATCGGGTCGATCCTGGCGCCGCTGCGCGATCCGAAAAATTTTGCCAGCCTGCCGTTTGCTTCGACCCTGTGCGGGTCGTGCTCGGACGTCTGCCCGGTCAAGATTGACCTGCATCACGAACTGTACGCATTTCGTGGCGAGCTCGTGCGGAGCAAGCAAGTGCCGCTGGTAAAACGGCTGGCGATGGCAGGTATGAGCTATGTTCTTGCCCGGACCTGGGCCTACCGGCTTGGGGGCGGGCTCATGCGCCGGACCCTGCCACGAATGCCTCGGGCGCTGGTGTACAGCCCGTGGAATCCGTGGGGGCGCCAGCGGGAATTCCCTCCGATGCCGCGCCAGAGCGCACGCGAGCTTATTGCCCAAGAACTAAATCAGAAGGAGCCGAAGTGAGCAGCCGCGACTCGATGCTCGCCACTTTGCGCCGCAATGCCCCGGCCATGTCGCTTTTGCCCGAGCCTCCAGCAGCCATTGTTTACCCCGATCCTGAGAAGCAGTTTGCGGAAGCGTTCACTTCGGTGGGCGGAAAATTTGTTCGTATCGCGAACCGCGAGGAAGTCAATCCGGAGCTGGAGAAGATCGAAGCCTACGCGCAAGCACGCAAGATCGCTTCGCTGGTTGCGGGCGTCGGCAAATCCAATTTTGATCTCAATGCGCTGAAAGATCCGCACGAGCTTGAAGGCTTGGACGTTGCCATCATTGCCGGCGAGTTTGGTGTCGCCGAAAATGGTGCCGTGTGGGTTCCGGGCAGCGCACTCGGCCCGCAGCGTGCAGTCTTTGTGGTGACACAGCACCTTGTGCTGGTTGTGCCAGCGAGCGAAGTCGTTCACACCATGCATCAGGCATACGATCGAATCCGCTTCCAAGGCCTTGGCTTCGGCGTATTTATCTCCGGGCCATCGAAGACGGCCGACATAGAACAGGCGCTCGTCATCGGAGCGCACGGCGCGCGCAGCTGCACGCTCTTCCTGGTGGGATAACCCGGACAACCCGCACGTCAGTAAACAAAAATCACTGAACAACCAGATGCTTGAACGGTGGCACGTACGCCTGCAGAAAAACGAGAATGCCCACCAGACACGCGAGCGCAATGCTGTGCCAGAACACGTAGCGCAGGATATCGCCCTCGTGCCCGTACCACTCCGTGGCCGTGCTGGCGACCACGATGCTTTGCGCATCGATCATTTTGCCCATCACGCCGCCTGAGCTGTTCGCCGCCGCCATCAGCTGCGGAGAGATTCCAATCTGCTGCGCTGAAATTTTCTGCAGGCTGCCGAACAGCACGTTCGACGAAGTGTCTGAGCCGGTAAGCGCCACACCCAACCATCCGAGAAGCGTGCCGAAGAAGGGATAAAAATGCCCGGTGCGGGCGAAGGCCAGGCCCATGGTGGCATCCAGGCCCGAGTAGCGCGTGAGAATGCCGAGCGACAGCATGGCTGCGATCGTCATCAGCGAGAAGCGCACGTGCCACAAGGTCTGCCACCACATCGTCACCATCTTCGGCAGCGACAGGCCCATGATGAAGCCCGAAATAATGGCTGCGAACAGAATTCCCGAGCCCGTGGCGGAGACCCAGTTCAGGCCGAACACTGCGCCTTCCGCGGCCGGCTTGGCTACCACTGGAGGAACGCGCTGCACCATCTTGTTCAGGCCGCTCACAGGGATTTGCGGATTCGTGATCTTGCTCGGCAGCGGCGACCAGGAATTCATCGACGGGAAAACTTTTTCCGGGGTATTCATGATCTTTTTGCCGGTCATCGTTCCCCAGCAGAAGACTGTCACACTAAGGACAAGCCAGGGCAGCCACGCGCGGACCACCTCGCTGCGGCTATATCCGTGCGAGCCGCGCGCCGCACGCTCATCCTGCTGGCCTTCGTGTCCCCAAACCTGCTTGGGCTGCCAGATCTTCAGAAAGAGGATCAGGCAGGCCATCGAAGTGAGGGCGGCGATGATGTCGGTCAGCCACGGGCCGTGATAGTTCGAAACCAGGAACTGCGGGATCGCAAACGTAACGCCCGCGACCGCAATCGGCGGCCAGATTTCCTTCATTCCCTTAAAACCGCAATACGCCCACACCAGCCAGAATGGTACCAGCACAGAGAAGAACGGCAGGATACGGCCAACTTGTGCGCCGAGGGTGATTTCGCTGTAACCCGTGACCGCTGCGAGGGCGATGATCGGCGTACCCAGCGCGCCATACGCCACCGGCGCGGTGTTGGCAATCAGTGACAGTCCTGAGGCCTGCAGCGGCTTGAAGCCGAGTCCAATCAGCAACGCTGCAGTCACAGCTACGGGCGTGCCGAATCCGGACGCGCCTTCGAAAAACGCGCCAAACGAGAAGGCGATCAGCAGCAGTTGCAGCCGCGTGTCCTGAGTGATGCCGGTCATGCTCTCCTGCAGCACTTTGAACCGCCCGGTCGCGCACGTCATGCGATACAGAAAGATGACGTTCAGAATGATCCAGCCGATCGGGAACAATCCGTAACACGCGCCGTAGATGGCCGTAACGCTGGCCATCTTGACTGGCATATGAAACAGCCCGCACGCCACCAGGAGCGCGGTAACCAGTCCCAGAAACGCGGAATAGTGGGCCTTCATGCGAAACAGGGCGAGCGTGCCCAGCAGCACAATCACAGGCAGCGCGGCGCAAATCGTCGAAAGCAGCCAATGACCGAGCGGATCGTAACTCTGTGCCCATGGTGCGGTGGGCGGAGCGCCAGTCCAGGCAAAGACCACGATGGCGATGGCGACCAGCGCCATCAGGACGGTGGGAATCGGTCCTCCGCGCTCAGGCGTTGCGGCAGGTTTCGCAGGGGAAGTGGTGGGACTTGCGGTAACGGCCATGCATCACCTCGAGAAGCGAACTGGCTAAATCGCTCGATACCCTGACGTTTGGCGCAAAAGGATGGCCGCCAGATGAGCCGCACGAAAGCGCGCCAATCGCGGCTCCGCCGACCTTGGAACCGGGCAAGGCTAGCACACGCCGCTGAACCAAAACAAGAACAAGCTGTTGGGGACGGGTACCTTCCCAAACGGGCCGACATCACTGACTTTTTCTCAGATTTGTGCTAACCGCTCACCCTCCCGGCAGTCGAATATTGTGGCGGCCCAAGGCTGGTCGTTTAGCTTTCGTTGTTCTTGCGCCCCCTACTGGCCCGAGGTGAAGCATGCGCATGCTGGTGGACATTTTCGCGCAGACCCTGCGAACACTTTGGGCCCATAAACTGCGTTCGTTTCTCACCATGTTCGGAATCGCCTGGGGCGTAGGCTCGCTGCTTCTGCTGGCCGGCGTGGGGGAAGGCTTCCGCAACGGAAATCGCAAGGAACTCGAATCATTCGGCAAGAACATCATTTTCTTCTTCGGCGGCCGTGCTCCACAGGTGGAGGGCAGCTTCAACTCCATGAAGTGGTTCAACCTCACCTATGACGACTATCTGGCGATCAAGAACGAATCCACACTCGCCATGAACGTTTCGCCGTTAATTGCGCGCGACGACATCCGCGCCGTCAGCGATTACACCAGCACCAACGGTCAGGTCTCAGGCGTGCCCGCAATTTACAGCCATGTGCGAACGATTCCGCTGCAGGTGGGCCGCTGGATCAATGATGACGACGATAACCAGCGTCGGCGCGTGTGCGTGCTCGGGCGCGAGATGACGCGCAATATGTTTCCTGGCCGACCTGCCGTAGGTGAAACCATCCTGCTCAATGACATCCGTTTTGAAGTAATCGGCGTTCTCTCCATGATCGGCCGGGAAGAGCAGAACGCGACCAATGTCCGCATTTTCGTGCCGTTCAACACCATGCGCGAGCTGTTTCCGCTGACTGGTGACAACTCGAAAGACGGCAACGCGGTTTCGTTTATTAACTACACGCCGCGCAGCTTTGAGGAAAACGAACTCGCCAAGGCTGAACTGCACCGCATCGTGGCGCGCAATCACGGCGGTTTCGACCCGAACGGGGCAGACATTTGGGAAGAATGGGACACCGTGAAGAACCAGAAGACTATGGGCAAGATTTTCACCGCCATGGACTGGTTCCTCGGTGGAGTGGGGCTGGTGACGCTGGCGCTGGGCGCGATCGGCATCGTGAATATCATGCTGGTCGCGGTGTCAGAGCGCACCAACGAGATCGGCCTGCGCAAAGCTTTGGGCGCGACTCACCGCAACATCATGTTTCAGTTTTTTCTGGAGGGCGCATTCCTCACGCTCATCAGCGGCGCGCTCGGAGTCGGCGGCGCGATGCTTGTGATTCATCTGCTGAAGGGAGTGCAACTGCCCCAGGGGTTCGACACGCCGAGAATCGTGCCGGTATCGGCCATTAGTGCGGTGCTTGCATTGGCGATCGCTGGCATTACCGCCGGTCTTTACCCGGCGCGCAAGGCGGCCATGCTTGAACCGGTTGAAGCATTGCGCCAGGAGTAGGTCATGACACGAGATCTGCTGATAGAAGCGTACAGCGCGATGCGGCACAACCGCCGCCGCACAGCTCTGACCATGCTCGGCATGGCCTGGGGCATTGCCACGGTAGTAATTCTGCTCGCCTTCGGTTCGGGATTCGAGCGCGCGATCACCATTCTCTTCAGCTCGTGGGGAACCGATGTCATCGGAGCCTTTCCCGGCCGCACATCGTTGCAGGTGGGCGGGGCGAAGGCCGGAACACAAATCCGCCTGAAAATTGCCGATGTGGACTACGTTCGCAACGAGGTCCCCATGATCAAGGGCGTGACTCCGATCTTCGACAAACAGGGAGCGACGATTCAACACGACACCCGGACCTTCACCAACCTGTTCCTGACCGGCGTGTACCCGGTCTACGAGCGCATACGAGCCTTCGATGTGGCCAGCGGCAGGGGACTGAGCGAGGATGATCAACTGCAGCATGCCCGCGTGGCCGTGATTGGCGATGAAGCCAAGCGGCGGCTGTTTTCGGGCGAGCCGGCTCTCGGGCAGAACATCCGTATCAATGGCGTGACGTTTCAGGTGGTTGGCGTTTACCAGCACAAAGTACAGAGCGGCGATGACAACGACAACACCATGGTGGTGATCCCTTTCAGCAGCATGGGCGACCTTTACGACACGCAGTACATTTCCGGAATGTTCATGGACTATGAGGGAGAAGATCATCAGCAGATCGCGCGCGTGGTGCGCAGCGTGCTCGCCGGGCATCATAGCTTTCGGCCAGATGATCGCCGGGCCGTGTTCATCGCAGATTTCAAGCAGGACTTTGACGAGTTTGCCGCTGTGACCACGGCCCTGAAGGTGCTGCTCGCTTTTATTGGTGCGCTCACGCTCGGAATCGGCGGCATTGGCCTGATGAACATCATGCTGGTTTCAGTGCAACAGCGCACACGCGAGATTGGCGTGGAAAAGGCACTGGGCGCCCAGAAGCGCTACATCCTGTTTCAGTTTCTTGCCGAAGCGCTGGTCATTACCTTCGTGGGAGGAGCGGCCGGCGTTGGCATCGCCTACCTGATTTCATGGGGCGTGGGAGCGTTGCCACTGATGAGTGCTTTTGGCGACAATCTGCAGGCGGGCGACATCCACCTGCACATTAACGTCGCCAGCCTGATCGTGGCGTCGATCATTCTCAGCGTTGTCGGTATCCTGAGTGGGATGCTACCCGCTATCCGCGCTGCGCAACTCGATCCCATCGAGAGTTTGCGCTACGAATAGCCTCAGACCTGGCCGAGTGAACGAAGGCCGGCGGAAGATTTAATGCGCGTCGCGCCAGTCGAGAATGACCTTCCCGCAATTTGCCGACCGCATGGCCTCGAGACCGGCTTCGAAATCGCGGTAGGACAGGCGGTGCGTGATCACCGGCGAGATGTCGAGGCCGCACTCCAGCATGATCGTCATCTTGTACCAGGTTTCGTACATTTCGCGCCCATAGATGCCCTTGATCGTCAGCATGCTGAAGATCACTTGATGCCAGTCGATGGCCATCTCGCCTGCCGGAATGCCGAGCATGGCGATCTTGCCGCCGTGGCACATGTTGTCCAGCATCTCGCGAAACGCTGCCGCGTGGCCTGACATCTCGAGGCCAACGTCGAACCCCTCCTGCATGCCCAGTTGCTTTTGTACGTCTTTGAGCCGGGTGGTCTTGGAATTCACCGCCATGGTCACGCCCATTTTCTCCGCCAGCGCCAACCGGTAGGGGTTGACGTCGGTGATCACGACGTAACGCGCGCCGGCATGCCGTGCTACGGCCGCTGCCATAATTCCGATGGGGCCGGCGCCGGTAACGAGCACATCTTCTCCGAACACGGGAAAAGAAAGCGCAGTGTGCACGGCATTGCCGAAAGGATCAAAGATCGCCGCGACTTCTTTATTGATTTTAGGATCATGCCGCCAAATGTTCGACATGGGGAGCACGATGTACTCGGCAAAGGCGCCGGGCCGATTGACGCCAACTCCCTTGGTGTGGGCGCAGAGATGGCGCCGGCCGGCGAGGCAGTTGCGGCAGCGGCCACAGATCACATGGCCTTCGCCGCTCACCAGTTCGCCCGGGCGGAAGTCGGACACATTCGCTCCTACCGCCACGATTTCGCCCACGAACTCGTGGCCGATCACCATCGGGACGGGAATCGTGGACTTGGCCCACTCGTCCCACTCATGAATGTGAAGATCGGTGCCGCAGATGCCGGTGAAGAGCACGCGGACTTTCACATCGTTGATTCCAAACTCCGGCTCAGGAACGTCTTCCAGCCACAGGCCGCGAGCGTCCCGGCTCTTTACGATTGCTTTCATGAATAAACCTCGGTAAGACTTCACAGGAGATTTCGCAACTGAGCAGTGTAGTTCATTGTGTACAGAGATTGAAAATCTGTTGAGAGCGAGAATCCGTGGGGATTGAATTCGGCGGATTGGTTCGGTAGTGTCTCAGTCGGGCATGAAAGAAGGAAGGGAGAAGACGGAAGGGAAATGACCGACGAGCAGCGGAGAGTTCGAGTGATCGACTCGCATACTGGAGGCGAGCCGACGCGGGTCGTCATCAGCGGTGGGCCCGATCTTGGGAGAGGGCCGCTGGCGGAGCGGTTGCAGCGCTTCCGGAGCGAGCATGACAATTTCCGCTCGGCTGTCGTAAATGAACCGCGAGGTTCCGACGTTATGGTCGGAGCGCTGCTCTGTGAGCCTTCCGATCCCTCCTGCGCCGCCGGCGTCATCTTCTTTAATAATGTCGGTTACCTCGGCATGTGCGGGCATGGGACGATCGGCCTGGTCGCGACTCTGCGGTACATGCAACGCATCGAGCCTGGAACGCTTCGGATCGAGACGCCGGTTGGAATCGTCAGCGCAGTCTTGCACGAGAGCGGCGAAGTCACAGTGAACAATGTTGCCAGCTATCGCCTGGCGGCGAACGTGGAAGTGGATGTTGGTGGCTACGGCAAGATCCGTGGAGACATCGCCTGGGGCGGTAACTGGTTTTTTCTCGTGCGCGATCACGGTATGGATTTGTCGCTCGCCAACATCGAAGAGCTGACGAATTTCACCTGGGCAATTCGCCAAGCGCTCGGGAAGCACGGAATCACGGGTGCCGGAAAACAGGAGATTGACCATATCGAGCTGTTCGGGCCGCCATCGAGCTCTGCGGCCGACAGCAAGAATTTTGTGCTCTGTCCGGGGAAGGCCTATGACCGTTCTCCGTGCGGCACCGGCACGAGTGCGAAGCTGGCCTGCCTGTATGCCGATGGAAAAATTCGCGAAGGACAGGTTTGGCGGCAGGAGAGCATCGTCGGCAGCGTATTCGAAGGCAGCATCGTCGTGCGCGAAGGCCAGGTGTATCCCAGCATTAGAGGCTCTGCGTTCATCAACGGCGAAGGCGAGCTGGTGCTCGATCCGCGGGATCCATTCTGCATGGGCATTCGATCGTGAACATGATGTACGACGTCATTATTGTGGGCGCCGGAATTGTCGGCGCGGCGTGCGCGGACGAACTCTCGCGCCGCGGCCTGTCGGTCGCGGTCGTGGACCGGGAATGTATCGGCGGAGGCGCGACAGCGGCAGGCATGGGCCACATCGTCGTTATGGACGACAGTGAGGCCCAGTTTGCGCTGACACGATATTCGCAGCAGCTTTGGCAGAAACTTCGCCCTGAGTTGGCGGATGACGTGGAGTACGAACAGACAGGCACAATCTGGGTCGCCGCCGATGAAGAAGAAATGGTAGAAGTCCGTCGCAAGCGGGATTACTACACCCAGCGCGGAGTTCCAGTCGAAGAACTCGATGCGCAGGCGTTGAAACGCTTCGAGCCGAACCTGCGCGATGGGCTGGCTGGCGGTCTCCGCGTGCTGGAAGACGCCGTGCTGTATCCGCCATGTGCCGCGCGGTTCCTGATGGATCGCGCGCTGCAAACCGGAGCGAAGCTGCATTTGGGTTGCAGCGTAACCGAAGTTGGAGGCGGTTGCGTTCGGTTGGCGGACGGAGTTCAGATACGAGCTCAGATCATCGTGAACGCAGCGGGGGCTTCCGCAGCGGATCTGACTCCAGGGGTCCAGATCAGGAAACGGAAAGGGCATCTCGTCATCACAGACCGTTACGCTGGATTCCTGCGGCATCAACTGGTCGAACTCGGGTATCTGAAGAGCGCTCACTCGCTGACGAGTGACTCGGTTGCGTTCAATGTCCAGCCACGCCGCACCGGGCAGATTCTGATTGGTTCGTCCCGACAATATGGTGCGGAACACAAGGAAGTCGACCACGAAATTCTGGCCCGCATGTTGCGACGGGCGGAAGAGTACATGCCCGCCCTGGGCCGGATATCGGCGATCCGCTGCTGGACCGGTTTCCGCGCCGCGACGCCTGACAAGCTGCCGCTGATTGGCCCGTGGCCGTCCGATCGGTCGCTGTGGCTCGCGACTGGGCACGAGGGATTGGGAATAACTACTTCGCTGGGTACGGCGCGGATTCTTGCCGATCAGATCACGGGAGCAGTTCCGGAGATACCAATCGAGCCGTACTTGCCGTTGCGGATGACGTCGTCGCAAACGCTGAAGGAGCCCGCTAATGCATAACGAAATTGCATTGACGGTGAACGGGACGCGCGTTGTGGTGCCTTCAGGCGCGACCGTGGCCGTGGCAGTCACGCTCGCCGGGCAAGCGTGCCGAAAGTCTGCCAGCGGAGAACCGCGCGGGCCCTTGTGTGGAATGGGGATCTGCTTTGAGTGCCGCGTTGCGATCAACGGACAGCCGCATTGCCGCAGCTGCCAGGCGATTTGCCAAGAGGGCATGGACGTGAGGACGAGTGAATAGCAGTGTGACAAACCGATTCGACGTTCTGGTTGTCGGCACAGGGCCGGCAGGCATGGCGGCAGCAGTTCGCGCCGCCGAGTGCGGCGCGCGCGCGGGAATTGTCGATGACAATGCCGCAATGGGCGGACAGATCTGGAGAAAGGCTGCCGGCGAAGAAATTGCGGAGGACGTAAGAAGCTGGGCCGACCGTCTGGAAGCCAGGCAAGTCACGGTGCTCAGCGGAATGCACGTGTTCGATCAGCCGGAGCCAGGCACTCTGCTCGCTGAGAGTTCTGACAATCTCAGCGATCTGCATTACGAAAAGCTCGTGCTCGCAACCGGGGCACGGGAGAGATTTCTCCCCTTTCCCGGATGGACGCTGCCCAACGTGATGGGAGTCGGCGGCCTGCAAGCCATGGTGAAAGGCGGACTTCCCATTCGCGGCAAACGGATTGTCGTTGCGGGAACGGGGCCGCTGCTGCTCGCAGTCGCTGCGTATCTGAAGGCGCATGGCGCTGAAGTTCTCAAGATCTGCGAACAGGCATCGTGGCTCAGTCTCCTTCGCTTCAGCGCGTCACTCCTGACCCAGCCGGCGAAAATTTGGCAGGGATTGCAACTCGAGCAGGAAATCAGCGGCGTTAAGCTTCTGACCAGCAGTTGGGTCGCGGAGGCTCACGGCGACAAAACGCTGGAGGCAGCAACCATCACGAGGGACGGAGAGACTGAAACAGTCGATTGCGATTATTTGGCGTGCGGGTTTCATCTTGTCCCCAACACTGAACTGCCGATGCTGCTGGGGTGCGAGATCAGGAACGGCTGTGTGCAGATCAACGATTTTCAAGAGACAAGTGTGGCTGGTGTTTTCTGCGCCGGAGAACCGACCGGGATTGGTGGGGTCGAATTGTCGCTGGTCGAGGGACAGATCGCCGGCCTGGCCGCGGCAGGACACCCTGCTGAAGCAAGGTCACTGTTCGGGAAGCGGGAAAGATTTCGTCGATTCGCACGCTCGCTGGACCGAGCTTTTCAGTTACGACCAGAGTTGCGAACGCTGGCAGAACCAGAAACCATCGTGTGCCGGTGTGAGGACGTCACGTACGCACGCTTATGTCCGCACACGTCGTGGAGATCTGCGAAGTTGCACACCCGGTGCGGTATGGGGCCTTGTCAGGGACGCGTATGCGGAGCCGCGACGAAATTTCTCTTCGACTGGAATGTAGATTCGGCGCGCCCGCCGGTATTTCCGGCGCGAGTCGAGAGCTTCCGAGCGCCGGGTGACATCAAACAACCTGATCCACAGAGAATTTCGTGAGATTCGTCGCTGTTTACGACAGAGACTAGCTCGAGCCCGTCTGATTCCCGACGTTCGACCACCCCTGCAGCTTCACCAGCCAATTCGCGGGTTCCGGCAGAATCGCGAACTTCGGAAGATCTCCGCGCACCATCGCTACTTCGTCGCAGCAGTGATACCGCGGGCAGGCGTGGCAGTCTTTGTAGATTTTGTCCGGGATATCTTCACGCTGCGCAACGGAGAACCCCTGCGCCGCGAAGAAATCCGGCTTGCGCGTGAAAAGGCAAATGCAATCCACGCGATGCCGCCTCGCCTCAGCCATCAGGGCCTTTACCAGGCGGCTACCGCCGCCGCGGCCCTGCGCCCATGGCGCTACCGTGATGGAGCGGATTTCCGCGAGGTGCGTGCCATAGAGGTGCAGCGCACCACAGCCGATGACGCGACCATCATCTTCGAGCACGACAAAGTCGCGGACGTTCTCGCATATCTCGGCGAGCGTGCGCGGCAGCAGAGTGCCGTCGCCGGAATACGCTGAGATCAGTTCGTGAATCTGCTCTGCATCGGGAAGAATGGCTTTACGCGTGCGCATGGGCTTCGTGGGCATGGACCTCCTCGCGAAGTGACTCGATTCTCTTGCGGGCAGCACTGGTTGCGTGGCGTACACGCGCCGGAGCGGTGCCGCCCGGAACGTCGTGCATCGCCAGCACTGAAGCCAGCTTCAATGACTCGTAAAAGTCCTGAGAGAAAGCTGGGCTGAGAGACTGCAATTCGTGCAAAGGGAGGTCCTGCAACTCACAATTTCTTTCCAGACAAATCTGAACCGCCTTGCCGATCCGTTCATGCGCAAGGCGCGAAGGCACTCCACGCTGGACCAGATACGTCGCGGCTGCCCAGGCATTCATGAATCCGGATTGCGCCGCCTGGTTCATGCGCTCCAGATGAAACTCCACAGACTTCATCCAGCCTGTCACCAGCGGCAACATTTGCAGCAGCGTTGTTGCTGAATCGAAGAGCGGCTCCTGCGTCTCCTGAAGATCCTTGTTGTAAGCCAGGGGCAAGCCTTTCACGGTGACCATGAGGGCGGTGGCATTGCCGAGAATTCGGCCGCACTTACCGCGCACAAGCTCGAGAAGATCAGGATTTTTCTTCTGCGGCATCGCACTACTGCCAGTCGAATAAGCTTCCGGTAGTCCGAGGAATCCATATTCCTGCGACGAAAAAAGAATCATCTCTTCCGCCCACCGGCTCAGATGCAGCGCCAGAAGCGATAGGACATTGGCGAATTCCAATACGAAGTCGCGGTCGCTGGTGGCATCGATGCTGTTTGCCGTCGGGCCATCGAAACCGAGGGTCTCGGCTATGAAGCCGCGGTCGAGAGCGAGAGTTGCGCCGGCGACTGCACCTGAACCCAGCGGGCAGAGATTCAGCCGCTTGCGGCAGTCGGCGAGCCGATCCGCATCTCGCCAAAACATTTCGACATACGCCAGCAGCCAGTGAGCAATCAGAACCGGCTCAGCCTTCTGCAAGTGAGTGTACGCGGGCATGGCGGCGTCGCCGGTTTGCTCGGCGCGATCGATCACCGCACCGCACAGCTCGGCAAGATCGTGCCGCAAATGATCAATCGTGGCGCGTACGAACAAACGCAAGTCAGTGGCAATCTGTTCGTTGCGGCTGCGGCCGCTGTGCAGCTTGTAACCGGCGTCGCCAATCAACACGGCCAGTTGCTTCTCCACAAAGTGATGAACATCTTCCGCTTCGCCATCGTCAAGAAACGCTGGCTCCGACGCGGCACGATCGCCAATCTGCTCGAGGCCCTGCAGGATGCTGATGAGTTCGTCGGCCGACAAGACTCCGGCGTCCTTCAAGGCCCGGGCATGTGCGCCGCTGGCCGCGAGTTCGTAGCGCAGCAGGCGGCGATCGAAATCAAACGACCGCTGCCAGTGCTCGAATTCAGGATCCAGCGGCTGCCGGAACCTTCCCGACCACATCTTCATCAGACGACCTCCATGCGCGAGCGGGCACGCGAGCGCGACGGCAGACCGAGAATACGAATGAAACCGGCAGCGTCCTTCTGGTCGTAGCTGTCGCCCATGGTGAACGACGAAAGGTCTGTACGGTAGAGCGAGTACTCCGATTCGCGGCTCACAATGGAGACATTTCCTTTGTAGAGAGACAAAGTCACGCTACCGGTCATTTCTTTCTGCGTGCTCTCGACAAAGGCATCGAGTGCCTCGCGCAGCGGGGTGAACCACAAGCCGAAATAAACCATCTCGGCGTACTTCAAGCCGATCTGCTGCTTGAAATGGGCGACTTCGCGCTCCAGGCACAGCGCTTCCAGTTCACGATGCGCGACGATCAGAAGAGTGCCGCCAGGAGTTTCATAGCATCCGCGCGACTTGATGCCAACGAATCGGTTTTCAACCAGATCGACTCGGCCGACCGCGTTGCGCGCGCCGATCTCGTTCAACAATTCGACGAGCGAAACAGGATCGAGCGTCATTCCGTTTACGGAAACGGGAACGCCGCGCTCGAAGCCGATTGTCACCTGCTCTTCTTTATCCGGTGCATCCTGCGGCGATTTGGTGAGCTGCCACGTTGTAGCCAGCGGCGCATTAGCGGCATCTTCCAGTTCGCCACCCTCGTGGCTGATGTGCCACAAGTTACGGTCGCGGCTGTGAATCTTCGTGCGGCTCGCACTCACCGGAATGCCATGCTGCTCGGCGTAATCGAGGCAGTCCTCGCGCGATTTCAAAGACCACTCACGCCACGGCGCAATGATTTTCAACTCGGGTGCGAGCGCCTGGTAGGTCAGCTCGAACCTCACCTGATCATTTCCTTTGCCCGTGCACCCGTGCGCGACCGCCGTCGCTCCCTCGCGCAGCGCTACTTCTACCTGATGCTTCGCGATCACAGGACGCGCCAGCGAAGTCCCGAGCAGGTACTTATGCTCGTAGACGGCGCCGGCTTTCAGCGCAGGGAAAACATAGCCAGTCAGAAACTCTTCGCGGAGATCTTCGACGACAACCTTGCTCGCGCCCGTCGCATAAGCTTTTTCGACGACGGCTTCAATGTCGTCACCCTGGCCAACGTCGCCGACCATGGCGATCACGTCGTAGGAGTAGTTCTCCTTCAACCAAGGAATGATGATCGAGGTGTCGAGTCCTCCGGAGTAGGCAAGAACGATTTTTTCAGGCATGGGCGCTCCTTACGGGCAGGCGCACCGCGCCGCCCAGCAATAGATAGAGAATGGCTTTTTGCACGTGCAGGCGATTTTCCGCCTGCTCGAAAACAAGAGAGTTTTCGGAATCAATCACATCGTCGGTGACTTCCTGCCCGCGATGCGCCGGCAGGCAATGCATGAACGCCGCGTCGGGCGCCGCTTGCGCCATGAGTTCCGCATTCACCTGATACGGCTTGAAAATCGCAGCGCGCTTCTCCGCTTCACTTTCTTGCCCCATGCTGGCCCAGGCGTCGGTGTAGACGGCATCGACGCCTGCGACCGCGGCATGAGGTTCCGTGAGAAATTCGATTTGAGCGCCGGTCTGCTTCGCGATCTTGCGCGCATCCGCAACGATCCTGGTCTTCGGCTCGTAGCCCTTGGGCGTCGCGATGCGGATCGACGACCCCGTGCAGGCACAGGTGAGCAGCAGCGAATGTGCCATGTTGTTGCCGTCGCCGACGTAGGCAAGCGTGATGTTTCTGAGATCGCCGAATCGCTCGGTAAGCGTGAAGTAGTCGGCCAGCGCCTGGCAGGGATGCTCCAGATCGCTGAGCGCGTTAATCACCGGCACCGAGGCATGGTGCGCCATGCCATCGATCGTTTCCTGTACGAACGTGCGCAGCACGATGACGTCGACCCATCGCTCGAGATTGTGAGCAATGTCGCTCAGGGATTCGCGGGCGTCGAGCCGGCTCTGGGTTTGATCGACGAACATGCTCGTTCCGCCAAGACTCGCCATCCCCACCTCAAAGGTGAGCCGCGTGCGCAGCGACGGCTTCTCGAAGAACATGACCATCTGTTTGCCGGCCAGCGCCCGCTGGAAGACCGAAGGCCGCGACTTCATCAGGTCCGCCAGATGCAGCACTGCCTCAACGCCCTGCGGCCCGAGATCGCGTGTGGAAATTAAGTCAGGACACCAGAACACGCCCGGAAAAGTGTCCGGAGTGATGACCGTTCTGTTTTGCAATGGAGTGTTCAACGTAGCTTCCTCTTTCTGAACCTTGTCTTGTTTGCGGGCCGCCCCTGTCTGACTCATGCGCAGATCACCTCGGTGCCGCAAGGAATCTTCGTCAGGAAGAACTGGGGCAGCGCGTCCGCATCGCTGGCGGGCAGAATTCGCACGCGGCCCACACCCTGCTGCAGCGCCTGTTTGCAGGCGCGGAGTTTCGGCAACATCCCGCCACTGACCACCGCTTCGGCGACGAGATCATCAGCTTGCTTCATGCTCAGCCAGGGAATCACTGCGCCGGCTGCGTCTTTCACACCTGGGACGTCCGTCAGAAAAATCAGAGCATTCGCGTGGCACGCTGCGGCGCACGCGGCTGCCATCTCATCGGCGTTCACGTTGTAGTATTCACCGTCAGATCCCAAAGCCAGCGAAGCGAGCACGGGAATCCCTCCCTGCTGCCAGAGCGCTTCAATCCAGCACGGTTCGGCGAAGCAGATTTCGCCCACGAAACCGAGATCGTTGCCGCGCACCAGCTTCTTGCGGGCGCGAAACGTCATGCCGTCGCCGCCGCAGAATCCGACCGCAGGCATACCGGCTGCCTGAATCGCCGCCACCATCTTTTTATTAACCATTCCGCCCAGCACCATCAGCGCGACATCGCGAGTTTCCGCATCGGTGATGCGAAGCCCGCCGACAAATTCGCTTTGTTTTCCGAATTTCTTCAGCATCCGCGTGAGCGCGCTGCCTCCGCCGTGCACCAAAGCGACGCGGTGACCGTCCTGCGCCAGGTCGGCAATGGCGCGAGCGCATTTGCGCAGTGTTGCCGCGTCTTCCAGCGCCACTCCTCCGATTTTGACCACGATTGTCATTGCAAGCCTTCGTCCTCCGCCCAGCCGTACATCAGATTCATGTTTTGCACTGCCTGCCCCGCCGCACCCTTGAGCAAATTGTCCAGGCACGAAATCAGCACCAGTCGCTCGCCGTCGTCGGCCAGGCAAAACCCCAGGTCGCAGTAGTTCGTGTGCAGAGAAAAATTCACCTGCGGCAATTTGGGAGTCTGGAAAACGCGCACCCAGCGTTTGCCCGAATAAGAAGTCCGCAGGCAGGAATCCAGTTCCGTCGGCGTCATCTTCCGATTCAGGTGCACGTAGATCGTCGAGAGAATCCCCCGCGGAATCGGTAGCAAATGCGGCGTGAAGATCAATTCCTGCTCGGTCAAGTCCAGTTGCTCGACCATTTCGCCGACATGTCGGTGATTGAACAATGAATAGGCAGAAAGATTGTCGGCCACCGAAACAAAATGAGTTTTCGCGGTGGGTTCTTTCCCCGCTCCTGACACGCCGGATTTCGAATCTGAAACGATGCCGCGCTTGCGGGCGACAATTCCGGCTTTGAGCAGCGGCGCCAGGGCCAGAATGACCGAAGTCGCGTAGCACCCGGGATTCGCGACCAGGGCCGCGTTAGCCACGCGGTCGGCATTCAACTCGGGAAGTCCGTAGACGGCCTTCTCCGTGATTTCCGCCGCCCTGACAGCATTGGCGTCCTGAAAGTTGTAGATCGCGCGGTGCTCGGCCTGCTTCAGTCTCCACGCCCCGCTCAGGTCGATCACGCGCAGGCCTTGCGCCATCGCTTCAGGAACGATCGAGCGCGAAGTCTCGTGCGGTGTTGCCAGAAAAAGCAGCTGCACTCCCTGCTCTTTTAGCGACGGCCACGCAAGCGGGTGCAGCGGATAGCCTCCGTTCCCCGAAAGTACCGGAAACACATCGGCCAGATCCGCAGCTGTAGCGTTGTCCGCGGGCCGACGCAGCAGCATCGGTTTTTCCAGCCGCGGATGGCGCAGAAGAATCCGCGTCAATTCCAGGCCGGAATATCCGGTCGCGCCCAGCACCGCGGTTTTGAGTTTGGCTGTCATTCTCGTTACGACAGCATCTGCTCGATCCGGTTCGCCAGCCTGCGAGCTTCATCCTTGTCCGGACAAACGATCAGAATGGTGTCGTCGCCGGCAATCGTGCCCACGACTTCACTCCAGTCCGCTTCGTCGAGGGCCGCGGCGACGGGCTGCGCGCTGCCGACGATCGTTTTGATGACGAGCTGATTCTGCGCAGAGCGAACATCGAGGACGAACTCCCGCACCAGGCGCGATACCGGAGGCAACGCCAGCCCGGCTGAGGTTTCTCCCTGGGGGAGCGAGTAACCGTGAGAAGTCTTACTGAGATTCAGATCGCGAATGTCGCGCGAAAGAGTGGCCTGTCCCACTTTAAACCCACGCCGGCGAAGGACCCGCTGAAGGTCCTCCTGACTGGCGATGGAGCCGTGTTTCAGGACGTCCAGAACCGCACGCTGGCGCAGGGTTTTATTCATGATGAATAAATATTTACTACAGTGAATAAATATTTTTATATCTTACGGACATCGCTCTGGATGTCAAGAAAAAAACAGGGCGGGCGTTACTTTCGGGGGTTCGCAAGCTGGAGGCTCAGCGCGAGGCCCCGCACGCGCGATGTGAACACCAACTTGAATAAAGCGGGCTCAACGCTCAAATAGCTAGGGAGCGCCTACGCAGCGGCCGCAGGCGGCTGTGGATACTCTTCGGAAGGTGTTTGGGGGTTCTCCTGGGTCAGAGGTTGCAGGGAATGTTGGCCGACGGCCCTTTGCTCCAAACACTTCCTCTCTTCCTCAGGCCGCGGTGGGTTCAGGGATTTGGCCGGCTGACTTATTCGGTTTCGTCTTCGGTTTTGTTGCAAACTGCTCCGATCCACTTGGAAGTGAAACTTGATTTCACGTTCATCGTGTTGCCGCCGCCGCTTCCGCTCATCTGCGATGCCCCCTTGACGCTTACAGGACTGAGTGCCTCGACGTGCAAGGTGCCACCGAGGCTCATTCCCTCCTGGGTGCACGCCACCCGTACCTCGATTCTGCTGTCGGTCGAAGTGAGGACAGTGTGGGTGCATTTCTTGTCCTCATCCTGCCCGAGTGCCATCCCCTTCTCCAGATCTTCCTTGGTCACGCAGCTCTTGTAGGTATAGGTCCTGGTCTTCTCGCCGGAGTTGGCCTTCATCGTCGCTTCGATCTGGGCGCGCTGCTCTGGAGTCATCTTGGACAGAGCATCAGCGGGGAGCGGCATTTCACCTTTAGTGGTGGTGGTCATGGTTGTTTCCCAACGACCAGGCTTGATGTTGAGTGGCTGAACCTTCTCAGCAGCAAAGAAAGTCATCGGCCATAGCAGCACGAGTCCAATTAAGCTTGCTCTTCGCATTTGATCCTCCTGCTTGAAAATCTCGCCAACCATGGCTCGCCGACCACAAGCGTTCTGGCCTGGACGCGGATTACGGGAGCCGCCATAATACCACGGGCGCTGCTCCCAACCGGCGCGGCAGATCCCATCGCGCATTGGCGGCCCTCAGGCGCGTGTGCGATACTGACCCTTAGGTAGCTTTCCCCAAGCCGGGATGGCGGAACTGGCAGACGCAGCGGACTCAAAATCCGCCGGTACTTGGTACCTTGGGGGTTCGATTCCCCCTCCCGGCACCAGCTTAATTCGCTGATGCGCTTGCGTTTAGGTGAGTCTGAGCGGCGACATTTGAAGTCCCGCCGGCGGGTGTCGATATGGCCAACGTGACCATATCGTGACCATGTTGGA
>JASHPH010000017.1 GCA_030038255.1 Candidatus Sulfotelmatobacter sp.
CACGATGGACTCCATCACCAGTTTGCCACCCTCATTGACCACAGCGATTACAATCGCTTCCTTGTGCACGTCCATGCCGATATACTTAATGTCACGACTCATGTGAGTTGCCTCCTTGGGGGAAAGATCATTCGCGTCTACGACTTGTCTTTCCCTCAAGGTACGGTGCCATGGTTCCCAGAATCTTCCTACTCTTAATCTCTATCCCGATGTATTCTCACCTCAGGGGACCTGTTGTACTCGCGCCGCCGTAGCGGAGCGAAGCCCTGCACCGCGCAGCGGAGCGCAGGCGGCGCCTCACCATCTGCTTCAACCTTCTGAAGCAGGGCGCTCTTTCATAATGCATTGACCTTATCGACGGGTTAAGAGTGAAATGCGGGTTCCCATGGGCGCGTGGTGATCCACAGCCTGAAGCCAGAATTTCTACGCCATTATTCACATTCATTTCATCTTCGCGTAACCTGCGCGTGTTTACACTCGTTTTGAGGTTCTTTGCCTCATCGCCACGCTCGTCTCCCCGCACCAGCCATTTCGCCAGCAAATCCTGCTCGTCTGATCTAGGAGGAAGTTATGCGCAAGAGCTTCACCAGCGGATTGTTCCTTTCCACTCTCATGTTGACCCTCATGCCGGTCCTGCGCCTGTCGGCGGCAACCAGCGCCAGCCAGAACAACGGCAGCAACCAGAATCACAACGGCATTCAGCACGTACTGCTGATCAGCATTGATGGCATGCATGCCCTCGACTTCATCAACTGCGCTAATGGCCTCAGCACCGCCAACAACGGCGCGCCCTATTGCCCCAATCTCGCCGCGCTCAGGCCTTCCGGCATCAACTATCTCTACGCCTACACTTCCGAACCTTCCGATTCTTTCCCCGGATTAATGGCTCTCGTCACCGGCGGATCTCCTCGCAGCGTCGGCGCATTTTATGACGATGCCTACGACCGCTCGCTTGATGCGCCCGCGGTCACGACCGGCGACGGTCTTGCGAGCGGTCCATGCACTCCCTACGGCCAGCCGACGGGAACCAGCACCGAGTACGACGAAGGCATCGACATCAACCAGGGTCTGCTCAACGGCGGGGCGCCCAACGCCAGCCTGACCGACGGCGGAATCAACTCGATCGATCCGCAGCGCCTGGTACGCGACCCGGCCAAAGGCTGTGCCCCGGTCTTTCCCTGGAATTTTGTTCGCACCAACACCATCTTCGGAGTCGTCCACGCCGCGGGGGGATATACCGCCTGGTCCGACAAGCATCCCTCCTACTCCTCGGTCGCGGGCCCCGGCAACGGCAGCAACCTTGACGACTACTACTCGCCTGAAATCAATTCCGTTCCCGTCAATCTTCCCAACGTGAGCGCTGGCCCCATCAGCTGCAATCCTCTTCCGGATCAGTCGGCTGTGTCGTCATCCGATACCTGGACCAGCAGCTTTCAGAACATTCAGTGCTATGACACGTTGAAGGTCAACGCCATTCTGAATGAAATCAATGGCCTGACGCACCTCGGCACTTCGCCAGCTCCTGTGCCGGAAGTTTTTGGAATGAATTTCCAAGCGGTCAGCATCGGCCAGAAGCTCATCGAGAAAACGCTCAACCCCACCGTTACCGGCGGCTATCTCGACGCCACGGGGACGCCAACCGCGGCGCTGCTCGCCAATATCCAATTCGTGGATTTTTCTATCGGAGAGATGGTCGCAGCTCTGAAGAAAAACAACCTGCTCAACTCCACCATGATCGTAATCACCGCCAAGCACGGCCAGAGTCCAATCGATTCCTCCCGTTACCTCGGCATCTCAACTTTCGCGGGTGATCCCATCACCACGTCGCCAGCCACGATCGCCGCCAACGCCGGCTGCCTGCCCTACCCCGAGTCGCCGCTCAACCCGACCGGCATCGGCCCCACCGAGGATGACGTCTCGCTGGTTTGGCTCAACGGCAGCTGCACGGCCGATCAGGTCGTGACAATGCTGCAGGCGCAATCGCCATCCACTAATAACATTGCCGGCATCGGCGAGATTTTCTACGGGACCGGAATCACGCAGCTCTACAACGCGCCCGGCCTGCCTCCCAACGGTGATCCGCGCACGCCAGATATACTCGTCACGCCGCACATTGGCGTCACCTACTCTGGCAGCACCAAGAAACTCGCCGAGCATGGCGGCTTCGCCCACGACGACACCAACGTCATGATCCTGCTGTCGAACCCCGGCTTCCGCCCGAACACCGTCACCATCCCGGTCACAACCATGCAGATCGCGCCCACCATCCTCCAGGTGCTGGGACTCGATCCCTACGCCCTGCAGTCCGTACAGCAGGAAGGCACCGCCGTGCTTCCGGGCGTGCCTGTGTTCTGACTTACCGGTACTGGGTCGGTTCGAATCGAACCGACCCAGACCACTCTCCCTAGTGTCACGACAAACGTCTAAACCACTTTTTTCTCTTTCCGGTCGGGATTGCACGAACCAATTCACATGTGGCATCGGCGTTTACCCCGGTGATCCTCGACTTCAGTCCCAATCTCGCCACTCTTGGAAGAACGAGGAATGTCAATTGATGTTAAATCGCCATTAGACTCATTGACCCTGGAGTCTCACACCTGAGCGGGACGAGCACTCTCAATTCGTCTCGGCCGCACTCCCCGTTCGGAGCATGGACTGCGACCGGTTGGGCAAAGACAAACTCGTCACCAATTCGTCACCAAAACTAAGCAATTTTCGGGGTTTTCCTGGGGTGTGATGATGCGGAAACCAAGGGAGCTAAAAGGGTTTAGCTGATTGACTTCATTTTTCACAGGGTGGAAGTCATAGGTTCGAATCCTATAGCGCCCACCATTTTCCCGATTGTTTCAGCTGGCGTAGGTCCCTCGCTGCGCTCGGGATTTCGCCTGCGGGCTCCCGCTTACGCTTACGCCCGCAAACTGGCTCAAGTTCGAATCCTATAGCGCCCACCATCCCAGTCCTCCACCTCCTACGTCGAATCGACGTGTCCCGCTGTGACGCCAGTCACGCAGTCCCTTGCCACACGGGTGTACAATCCGGTGGTTTTTTCGACCCAAGGTAAAGACGTCTGATTCACGCCGCCACGGCGAGGTGTTTCATGAAACGCGTATTCTTCATCGCCTTCCTGCTGCTGTTATCCTTTGCTGCAACCTGCTCAGCTCAAACCATCACCGTCGGATTCACGGTGTCGCGAACCGGCGCCCTGAATGTGGATTCTCTCGAGCAATACCGCGGCTTCGAGCTCTGGCGCGATACGGTCAACGCGGCCGGAGGGATCAAAGCCGGGGGCAAAAGCTACAAGGTCCAGTTTACGAGCTATGACGACGAATCGAACTCCAAACGCGTGCAGCAGCTGTACACGCGCATGATCCTGGAAGACAAGGCCGACTTTCTGTTCAGTCCCTACTCTTCCAGCCTGACGGCCACGGCCGCGATCGTGACCGAGCAATATGAAAAGATCATGCTCACCACCGGCGCGGCGGAGGAGAAGACTTACAAGCTGGGCAATCAGTACCTGTTTCAGATGTTCGCGCCGGCCACGCAATATCTCACCGCTGCTCTCGACGCGCTCCAGGCCAAGGATCCGAAGGCGACGGTGGCCTTTGTTTATGAGGACGCATCGTTTTCCGTCGCCGTAGTCACTCCGGCGAAGGCGTATGCCCAGCAACTTGGCTTTAATGTTGTCTTCGCAGAAGCGTATGCCCCCAACACCACCGACTTCAGCGCGATCATCGACAAAGTCATTGCCTCCAAGGCAACGGTGCTCTTGGGCGGCGGGCATTACGCCGATGGCTCGACGCTGGCGCGTCAGCTTTACGGCCACAAAGTTCCGCTCAAGATGGTCACACTGCTCGTGGCTCCCGACAGCCCGCAATGGTCGGAGTTGGGCGACGCGGCGGTGGGCGTGATTGTGCCGTCGCAGTGGGAGCCGCAGTCGACGTTCAAGGCGCAATACGGCCCCTCGGGAGCCGACTTCGGCAAAGCTTACACCGCGAAATACAACGCTCCTCCGAGCTATGAATCGGCCGGAGGCTATGCTTCCGGGCTCATTCTGCAGCACGCCATCGAACAGGCCGGCGGAATCGACACCGCGAAAGTGGCGGCTGCATTGAACTCGACCGACCTGACAACGTTTTACGGGCGCTCCAAATTCTCCACGGTGGCAAGCGAACATGGGCTGCAAGTAGGCCACACTATCTTTCTGGCGCAGTGGCAAAAGGACAAATCCGGCGCGCTCGTGAAGCAGGTGGTCTGGCCGCTGGCGGGGAAGAGCGCCGATTTAACGTATCCGATCCACTGAAAGACTTTCGTCTGTATTGAATAATGTGGGCCAAGCCTGCTCTGAGGGCGGGCGCAGGAGGTGAATCGTGTCCGGCATTCTTGCCTCCATGATTGACGGTCTGCTGATCGGCTCGGTCTATGGGCTGGCGGCGATGGGGCTGAGCCTGATCTGGGGCGTCATGGACGTGATCAACCTGACCCACGGATCCATGATCGCGCTCGGCATGTTTGGCATGTATCTGCTGTTCAGCGCGACGGCGTTCAATGCCTACACATTGTTGCTACCACTCATCGCCGCCGGGTTGATTCTCGGCACAGTCATTTACTGGCTGGCGGTGAACTGGGTGGTTGGGCGGTCGCAGCTGATGAGCCTGCTCTCGACTTTCGCCGTGAACATGGTGGTCATCGGGCTGGGCACCGCAATCTGGAGCACAAGCCCTTACAACGTGAACTTCACCGTGCCCGGCATCACGGTGGGTGAATACACGTTCACAGGAAACCACATCGCGGCAGCGATTTCGGCGGTGGTGATCGCACTGCTGCTGGAGTTTTTTCTGTATCGCACGCGGGCGGGCAAAGCCATCCGTGCAGTCGCGGACAATCGCGCCGCCGCCGAGTTGATGGGAATCTCTTCGACGCGCGTACTGATGGTCGCCTTCGCGATTGGCATTGCGCTGGCGATGGCCTCGGGCGCGCTGGTCTCGACACTGTTTCCCTTCACCATCCTTTCCGGTGCCGGCTACCAGCTGAAGAGTTTTGTGGTGACGGTTCTCGCCGGGCTGGGCAAGCCTTTTGGAGCGTTGATCGCAGGTGTGCTGCTTGGCCTGCTGGAGGGGGCGGTTTCGCCATTCATCGCCGTGAGCTGGATTCCGCTGATTGAATTCGGCCTGTTCGTGGTGGTGCTGATCGTGTTCCCGCGTGGCATTTTCGGAAAGGCGACGGCATGATCCTGCGCCGGCCACTGCTCTGGCTGATCCTGGTGCTGGCCGCGCTGTTCGTGTGGCTTCCGCTGCGCACCCATGATGTGGCTCTGCGCGAGGACCTGATTCTGGTGGCTGTGGCCATCATTCTGACCAGCAATCTGAACCTGATGATCGGCTACACCGGCTATGTGAACTTCGGCCACATCGTGTTCTACGGCCTCGGCGGATATGTGGGGCTGTACCTGGCCACGGTGCTGAACTGGAATCTGATCGTGGCCGCGTTGGCTGCCGGCGTTACCGTGAGTGTGCTGGCGCTTTTGTTCGGATTCGGCATTCTGCGGCTTCGCGGCGCCTATTTCGCGCTGGCCACGATCGGTGTGCTGGTCGCGGTGCAGGCCTTCGTCGCTAACTTTGAGCCCTGGGGTAGATCGACGGGCATGTACGTTTCGTTTGAATCGTACGCGCCGCTGGGCGGTGCGCGACGTGCGCTCTGGACCACGTATTACCTGATCATCGGCGTTATGGCGCTGTCGCTCGTCCTGAGCCTGGGAGTTCGAAGGTCGAAGTTCGGCCTCGGCCTGTTCGCCATTCGCGAGGATGAAGACGCCGCTATCGTCCTCGGTGTGAATGCTACGGTGTACAAAGCGATCATCTACAGCGTGTCGGCATTTCTGCCTGCGGTGGCGGGCGCGCTCATGTTTTTCAAGAACGGCATGATCGATCCTTCGATTGCATTCGAATACATGCTTTCGCTCGAGGGCATCGTGATGCTGATGCTCGGAGGTCAGGGCACGGTGGCCGGATCGGCGCTGGGTGCCGCTTTGTACGAGCGACTGCGCTCGTATTTGCTCACGTCGCCACGGCTTTCGGAATTTCATCTGGTGATCGCCGGGGCGCTGCTGCTGCTGGTAGTGAGGCTGGCGCCGGGCGGGCTGATTGGCTGGCTGTACCGCCTCGTTCCGCGCTCGCGCGAGGTGGTGGAATGACGGCGCTGCTCGAAGTGCAAGGCATCAGCAAACGCTTCGGCGGATTACAGGCCGTCGGCGACGTGAGCTTCTCGTTGCAGGAGGGAGAAATCCTCGGCCTGATCGGGCCGAACGGGGCGGGCAAGACCACGCTGTTTAATCTGGTGAACGGTGTCTACAAAGCCGATGCCGGTTCGATCATTTTTTCCGGCAAGAACATCACTGGCCGCTCGCCCGATCAGGTGGTTCATCTCGGATTGGCGCGAACCCATCAGATTGTACGTCCTCTGAACGCCATGAGCGTGCTGGAGAACGTAATTGTGGGCGCATGTTATGGGCGCGAATACCAGTCGCTGCGCGCGGCGCGCGCGACTGCGCTTGAGGTGCTGGAGCAAGTGGGCATGGGTGGGCGTGCCAACTCGCCCGCACATTCTCTTACGCTGGCTTTCAAGAAGCGACTGGAAGTCGCGCGTGCGCTGGCAGCAAGACCGAAACTCCTTCTGCTTGACGAGGTGCTGGCTGGTTTGAATCCCACCGAGATCTCGCAGATGATCGATCTCATCCGCAAGATTCGTGACGGCGGCGTCTCGGTGTTCATGATCGAGCACGTGATGCAGGCCATCATGAATTTGTCCGACCGCATCCTCGTGCTCAATCTGGGCCACAAGATTGCCGAAGCGCCTCCCGCCGAAGTGGTGAAAAATCCTGACGTGGTCGAGGCCTACCTGGGCTTCCCCGATATCGTGGACAAGCTGCGAGGGACGTCATGAGCGACGTGGCGCTCGAAATCCAGAACATCGAGTCCGGCTACGGCGAAGTGCAGGTGTTGTGGGGCCTATCGCTAAAAGCGCGTGCGGGGAAATTGACCACGATCATTGGTGCCAACGGTGCGGGCAAGACGACCGCGCTGCGAACGATCATGGGCACGGTGCGGCCGTGGGGTGGGCGGATCCTGCTCGATGGCGAGGACGTGACCAAGCTTTCGCCTCACGCCAAGGCGGGACGCGGCATGGTGCTGGTGCCCGAAGGACGGCAGCTCTTTCCCGACATGTCAGTGGTTGAAAATCTGGAAATGGGCGCTTATTCGCGCCGCGCCCGCCCGCGGCAGAAAGAAAATCTGGACCGGGTTTATGCGGCGTTCCCGCGTCTGAAAGAGCGAAGCAAACAGAAAGCGTCCACACTTTCGGGCGGCGAGCAGCAAATGGTCGCCCTCGGCCGCGGGCTTATGCAGGAACCAGTCGTCCTGATGATTGACGAGCTTTCGCTCGGCCTTGCGCCCGTACTGGCGCAGCAGCTCTTCCTCACGCTGAAACAGCTCAAGGAGCAGGGAATCACCATCATTCTGGTCGAGCAGAATGTGCACCTCGCGCTGGCCGTGAGCGATTACACCTATGTGCTGGCCGAAGGCCGCGTGCCCATCGAAGGCGAATCGAAGCAGGTGGCGCTGATGGACGAGGTGCGGCGTGCCTATCTGGGCCTGTAGAAATTCACTTGCAGGATCGGTTTGCAGGAACCGCCTATAGGGCTCGTGCACAGATTCAAGCCTGCCAGCAGAGCCTAGCTGCGGTCGAACGCCTCTGCGATACTGAGGCCCGGCCGAGGACGGGCCCGTAGCTCAAACGGATAGAACATCGGATTTCTAATCCATTATGGGCTAAGCGCACAAGAGAGCAGCCCCTCGCAGCGTCACGCAAAGGCGGTTGTCTCCTGTTGTTTTCGCAGACTTCTTCCCCGCATCGTCTCGCACCAGTACGCACCTATCGAAATTGCGACTGACACCAGAACTGACATCACGGAGAGGGTCATAGGCACACTTTCAGGGCACCCCATTTTCGGCCAACGAGCACCCCTCGCTCCGCTCAGCCTCAGCCCGCATGCGCGTGCGCAAGCGTCCGCACAGTCGGGCCGCGTGGGAGTCTGTAACAGGTTGTTGGGGGAGCTAGACGAAGGGAATGGGCTTCGCGAAGCGTGTGGCTGCCGGGTCAATGCATTATGAAAGAGCGCCCTGCTTCAGAAGGTTGAAGCAGATGGTGAGGCGCCGCCTGCGCTCCGCTGCGCGGTGCAGGGCTTCGCTCCGCTACGGCGGCGCGAGTACAACAGGTCCCCTGAGGTGAGAATACATCGGGATAGAGATAAGAGTAGGAAGATTCTGGG
>JASHPH010000236.1 GCA_030038255.1 Candidatus Sulfotelmatobacter sp.
AAACCCAGATTGTCAAGAAATGTTGCAGGGATTTTATCTGTCGCAGGAGTAAGAGCTTAGCGGCGGAAAGCCGCGAGGGACAGGCATTTCGGCAAAAGTAAATCTTCTAAAGTCCCGCCTCGATTCGCGACCGCGGATCCAGATAGTCGCGCAAAGCATCACCAATAAAATTGAGGCGTTTTGCGGGCGTGAACGCAGCCGAGGCCCGCAGCGCACGCGGTTTTCGTGCGATGGGGTGGGGAGCGGGAGCCCGCAGCCGAAATCCTGAGCGCAGCGAAGGATCTCTACAGTCCAGCCTCGATCCGGGACCGAGGGTCCAAGTAATCCCGCAACGCGTCTCCAATGAAGTTGAAGCTCAGCACCGCCAGCATCACCGCCAATGCAGGGAACAGCACCAGATGCGGCGCGTCGAACAGATGCGCGCGGCCGTCGTTGAGCATCGTTCCCCAGCTCGCCGTCGGCGGCGGAACTCCGAGGCCGAGAAAACTCATGGTGGCTTCCGCCAGAATCGCCCCCGCCATACCGATCGCCGCCTGCACGATCACTGGCTGAATGATGTTGGGCAGAATGTGCCGCACGATAATACGCAAGTCGCTTGCGCCTAGTGCCCGCGCCGCTTCGACAAATTCGCGTTCGCGCGCGGCCAAAACTTGCCCACGCACCAGGCGCGCGTAGCCGACCCAGCCGCCGAGCGAGAGCGCCAGCACCAGATTGAAAATACCTGGCCCCCGGAAGGCGACAAACGCGATTGCGAGAAGAATTCCGGGAAACGATAGAAACGCGTTCATCAGCACGACATTGACGAAGCGATCGATGGGCCCCCCGTAATAGCCGGCGATGGAACCAATCACGAGCCCGAGAGCTAGCGACGTGAGCACGACACAGCTTCCCACCAGCATGGAAATGCGCGCACCGTAGATGACGCGCGAGAGGATGTCGCGGCCCAGCTCGTCAGTGCCGAACCAGTGCGCCTGCGAAACAGAGTTAAGTCGCGCGGGAAGATTGATTGCGGCGGGATCCTGAGGCGCAATCCACGGAGCGAACAGGGCAAAGATCAAGAAGATCACAACCATCACAACGCCGGCCGCCGCGAGCGGATTCTGGCGTGTGTTGCGCGCGATTCTCCGCAACAACAATGAATTAGCGGCCTCGCGTTGCAACGAAACTTCCGCGGTAGACATGTGTTCCCATCTTAGACGCGGCTGTCAACTGCACAAAGAGCGTCTTACGTGCAAATCGAAAGTCGATTGTACTTTCGGACAGTGTCCTATCGGAACGCTGAATACGTTTTCTGTCTATGTAGAATCACTTTCGGGTTCCAGCACCTGTAATAAAAATCAAACACACAGAGAGGAAAAACCATGAAGAAAGTTCTCAGCATTGGTGCGCTTGCACTCTCGTTCGTAGCCGGAGCTGCGCTGTCGGCAGAGGTTCGTGATTGGCACGATCTGGACGCGGTTCACCGCCACGTGATCGAAGCCATTCATGAGATGGACCGTGCCCGCGCCGCTAACCACTACGACATGGAAGGTCACGGAGCGAGAGCGGAAGAGCATCTGCACGCCGCCGAGCACGAACTCGATATGGCGGTTCAAGCTGCGCGACGATAGTTTCTGATTGTTACGCTGCACATCGGTCAGGGGCGTTGGAGAGAACTCCACGCCCTTTGTCCGCGTCCCCCACTCAGACGCGAAGTAGCTGCTCGACGTTCGCTGACCTGTCTACTGCCTGATCCTTGGATTCGCCACTGAATACAGCACATCCGTTAGGAAATTGACTGCGACATACGTCAGCCCGATGGCGAGGATGCAGCCCTGCACCAGGTAGTAATCGCGGCTGGAGATCGCCTGGATCGTCAGGCGGCCGATGCCGGGCCAGGCGAAGATCGTTTCGGTGACGATGGCGCCTGCCAGCAGCGCGCCGAATTGCAGGCCGAGCACGGTGAGCACGGGAATCATGGCGTTGCGCAGGGCATGACGGTAGACAACGGTGCGCTCAGGCAGTCCTTTGGCGCGCGCGGTGCGGATGTAGTCCTGGCTGAGTTCTTCGAGCATGGAGGTGCGCACCATGCGCGTGAGAATCGCCGCCAGCGCGCTGCCCATTGTGATTGCAGGCAGCACGAGATTGGCAAACGATCCGGCCCCGGACACAGGCAGCCAGCCGAGTTTGATGGCGAAAAGCAAGATCAGGATGGGACCGAGCGCGAAGTTGGGAAACGAGAGGCCGAAGAGACTCACGACGGAGAGCAGTCGGTCCTCCCAGCGGTTGCGCCGTCGGGCGGAGTGAACTCCAGCAGGGATGGAGAGAACGATGGCAACGAACAGGCTCGCCAGCGTGAGGCGCAGCGTGTAGGGATATCTCTGCGCGATCAGCTGCGCGACGGTCTGGTTGTAGCGGAAAGAGCGTCCGAGATCGCCGTGCAGGACGCCCTTCCAATAGCGGAAGTATTGCGTGCCGAGTGGGGCGTCAAGGCCATAGGCGTGGCGAGTTTCAGCGATCTGGACTGGCGGAGCGCCTTCGCCAAGAATCTGCTGGATGGGATCGCCGGGGACGAGGTGGATGAGCAGGAAGACAAGCGAGACAACCAGCCAGACCACCGGCAAGGTATATAGGACGCGTTGAGCTAGGGTTCTCAGTGGTTAGTTCCCGATTGTCAGTTCACCGTTCATGTCATCCTGAGCGAAGCGAGCTCACATGAGCTCGCGGAGTCGAAGGATCCCTATTGTCACCAAGGCTCGCCAGTCAGGTACGGATCCTTCGACTACGCACGACGGCTCGCGTCGCTCGCCCTCATGCGCCGCTCAGGATGACATACTTCAGTCCCCGCCCTGCTTCGCCACTTCGGCTTCGCCCTCCACTTTGGCCGTCTTCTCAATTCTCACCCGCGCGATGCGGTGGCCGTCCATTTCTTCCACCGTGTAACGGCGGCCTTCGAATTCGAAATGGTCGCGCAGCTTCGGAATTCGCTGCAGCCGCGCCAGAATAAATCCGGCGAGCGTTTCGAAGCCTGCATCACGAGGCAAGGTCAGGCCATATTCGGCTTCCAGGTCGCGAATGTTGACCGAGCCTTCGAGCACCATCACCGACTCGTCTTCGAGCGCCGGCTCGGTCGGCGAAACGTCGAACTCGTCTTCGATGTTGCCGACCAACTGTTCGAGGATGTCCTCAACGGTAATGACACCGGCAGTCGAGCCGAATTCATCAACCACTACGGCGAGATGGCGGCGGCGCTCTTTGAATTCGGCCAGCAATTCTGCCAGCACCTTCGTCTCCGGGACGACGAGAACATCGTGCATGATCTGGCTGATCTGCATCCGCGAAATGCGAATGGAGCTCGTCTGGCCGAGATTCGAGAGGCGCAGGCGCATCCAGCGCATCAGGTCCTTGTAGTACAGCACGCCGACGATGTGCTCGGGGCCGCGCTGCGGATCGTAGACGGGGATGCGCGAGTGCTGGCCTTCGACGACGCGGGACAGCGCATCGTCAAGCAGAAGGTCTGACGGTAGCGAGAAGATATCCGGCCTGGCCACCATCACCTCGCGCACAGTGATGTTGTCGAGTTCGATGGCCGCGTGAATCATTTCCTCTTGAAACTCCGGAATCTGGCCGAGCTGGCGGCTGGCGGTGACGATGAGCTTGAGTTCGTCAGGAGAATGAACAACACCACGGCGACCTGGCTGAGCTCCGAAAAGGCGCAGCACGAGTCCGCCGGAACGGCGCATGAAGAAAAGCACCGGACGGGTGAGTGTGAGGAAAGCCTCCATCGGCGCGGCCACCGCGAGCGCGATCTGCTCGGCGCGCTGCAGGGCAAGAGTTTTGGGTACAAGCTCGCCCAGAATCACGTGCATGTACGTGATCAGGCTGAAGGCGATAGCGATGGCAATCGTGTGGGCGTAAATCGCGACGTGTGGAAGCCTCTGCACAACCGGCAAGCTGCCGACCAGGCCCGCGACCATGGGTTCGCCGATCCAGCCGAGCGTCAGGCTGACCATGGTGATGCCGAGTTGAACACCGTTGACGACTTCGTCCAGGTGCTGGTGCAGACGCTGCACCGCGCGGGCGCCGACGCGTCCGGCTTCGATGAGCTGCTGGATGCGCGTATCGCGCACGCTGACCAGAGAAAATTCGGCGGCCGCAAAGAACGCATTGGCTGCGACCAGGAGCAGGATCAGGAAGACCCGGAGCAGCACAAAGGCGAGCATGGAGGTCCTAATTCTAACATTTGAAACCAGTTGCCAGTACCCAGAGGGGCAGCAGCCGAGGGCAAGCAACCGGGGGGATCTCCGAATCACGGTCAGGGCGTGAATCGGTTCCATTGCCTGCTTCGCCGCGCAGGGTCATAAAATTCACATGCTCCATGCGCTATCCTTTTACTAGGACGCTGGTCTAATTGGCAGGCGGCAGAGGACTTAGACAACCCGCCCGGAGCTTTCCGGTTCTTACGTCGAAAAAGCACTTGAAGCTCATTGTCCGAAAAAGCTCGGAACAAAACAAAGTCTGACCGCGTAAATAAGAATGGCAGTGCAATGTCGACCCAGCCTTGCGAAGAATCGCGTGGGTCACCCAAGAAACTCCAGCTGACAGGTTCCGGAGGAGGCTTTTGTGAACGGTAACGGCAATCACAAGAAACGGCGTCGCAGACTAATTATTTGGGGCAGCGTGGTCGGCATCATCGTGCTGCTCATCGCGGGTGGAGTGATCGCGGCGACGCGCGGCGGCACTAAGATCGACCCATCGAAGCTGGCCAAGGTCGAAAGAGGCGATCTGGCCAAGAGCGTGGTGGCGACGGGCAAGGTCACGCCGATCACAAAAGTCGAGGTGAAATCGAAGGCTTCGGGCATTGTGAAGAAGCTCTACGTGGACTACGGCGACAAGGTGAAGCAGGGCCAGCTGCTGGCTCAGCTCGACAAGATTGAGATTGAAGCGCAGGTCGCGCAGTCGAAGGCTGCTCTCGAGGCCGCGGAAGCGAATCTGTCGAGCTCTCAGGCCGACTATGAGCGCGCCAAAGTCGACGCCGAGGGCCCGGATGTGCCGCCGTTGAAGCGCGCCTATGACCGTGCCGTCGGCATGGCGAAAGACGGGGTCGTTTCAGCCTCCGCCCTGGACGACGCCGAGAAGAACTACACCATGGCGGTGAACAAGCAGAACGTCGCCAAAGCGCAGGTCACGGTACTGAAGGCAAAAATCGCGCAGGCGCAGGCGGTCGTGGCGCAGGATCAGGCCAACCTGAAGCAGCTGGAAGAGCAGCTCAGCTATACCGACATCGTTTCGCCCATCGACGGTATCGTGCTCTCGCGCGACGTAGAAATCGGCGATGCGGTCAGCTCGATCCTGGTGCTGGGTTCGTCGGCCACGCTGGTCATGACGCTCGGCGACACCAGCGAAGTCTATGTGAAGGGCAAGGTCGACGAGAGCGACATCGGCAAGGTGTATCTCGGCCAGCGGGCGCGGATCAAGGTCGAGTCGTTCAAGGACAAGACGTTTGAAGGCAAAGTGACAAAGATTTCTCCCATGGGCGTGGAAAAAGACAACGTCACGACGTTCGAAGTGCGCGTTTCGATCCAGAACCCGGGCGGCGAGCTGAAGGCCGAGATGACCGCCAACGCGGAAATCATTCTGGACGAACACAAGAACGTGCTCCAGATTCCGGAAGGCGCGCTGTTGTACGACAAAGATAAGAAAGCCTCGGTCGAAATCCCCGACCCGCACGGAAAAGAGGGCAAAAAGAAGATCGCCGTCAACATTGGAATCTCCAACGGCGCCAAAACGGAAGTGCTCAGCGGATTGAAGGAAGGCGATGAGGTGGTGCTGCAGTAAGGCAAAGTTTCAAAGCAGCAAGGTGACAAGGTTTCAAGGTTAAGTTGTCAGGTGTTGGGCCACGGATTTGTAGATCTAGCATCTGAGGCCCTACACCTGATTCGATTCCAATTCTGCAAGGTTTGGATCTCCGATTCCATCCCTGGAGCTACGCCATGAATACCGATCAAAGTTTTTCGTCAGTTTTCATCCGGCTGGGGTCTGGGACTGCGCTGGTCGTTCTCGCATGCACATTTGCCATGGCTTCTTCAACGCCGCAGGGCTCCTTTGAGCGGACGTTGCAGGTGGGCGGGCCGGTCGACCTGGAAGTGCTCACCCATTCCGGCGACATTACGGTGCGCGCGGGCTCGACGGGCTCGGTCGTGATTCGCGGCAAGATTCTTGTCGGCGACCGCTGGTTTGGGGGCCGGCGCGAAGCCGATGTGCACGCCATCGAGCAGAATCCTCCCATTCGACAGGACGGCAACAGCATTCACATTGACTACGTCGACCAGCACGACATCGCGGTGGACTACGACATCACCGTGCCCACCGACACGACCCTCCGCACTCACAGCGGCTCGGGAGATCAGGTGATTGAAGGCACCCACGGCAACCTGGATGTGCAGACGGGATCGGGAGATGTGAAACTCGACAGTCTGACCGGCGAGGTGCGGCTGCAAACGGGATCGGGCAACGTGCGAGCGCGCCAGATTGCAGGCGCGGTGCGGGGCGGAGCGGGCAGTGGCGACATCGAGATTGAAGAGACCGGACCCGGCGACATTGACCTGCACACGGGCTCGGGGAATATCACGGTGCGCGGCATTCAGGGCGCTTTCCGCGGCGAGGCCGGCAGTGGCGACATCACGGCCGAAGGCACGCAGAGCGGCGCGTGGGAGATTCGCACCGGCTCGGGGAACGTGCACGTACGGTTGCCGGGTAGCTCCGCGTTCGACGCCGATATCGCGACCAGTTCAGGTTCGATCGAGGTCGAGTCGCCAATCGAAATGACGGTTCAGGGGCGCGTCAACGAAGTGCGCAAGCACATCCAAGGCAAAGTCCATGGCGGCGGGCCGGTGCTCTCGGTGAGGACAGGTTCGGGAGATATCCACATTCAATAAATTCAGTTCGCCGTGGATTAAACCGGATTAGCGCGGATCCGTCAAACATAACAAAGTCCGATCCGTGTTCATCCGCGTGAATCCGTGGCGAAAAGAAGTTTCGTCGTGTCCGCTGTTACCTACGTGCGTTGACTCGCGCCTTCACCGCCAATTAACCTCGCAGTACTGACTATTCCGTCTTCCAGCGAGGGAAAAGTTGTCGCATCGTCCGATCATCACTCTCACTACAGATTTTGGGCTCAACGATCACTTTGTCGGCGCGATGAAGGGCGTGATTCTCGACATTGCGCCTGAAGCTGAGATTGTCGACATCACGCACGCCGTGCAGGCTTTCGACGTGCTCGACGGTGCGCTGGCCATTTCGCAGGCCTACTCGTATTTCCCGAACGGCACGGTACACGTGGTGGTGGTCGATCCGGGCGTCGGCAGCGAACGGCGTCCGATTCTGGCGGCGAGTGACGGCTATTACTTCGTCGCGCCCGACAACGGTGTGCTTTCGCTGGTGTACGCGCGAGAAGAACGCGTGCACGTGCGGCACATCACCGCTGACCACTATTTCCGGCAGCCGGTGAGCCAGACGTTTCATGCGCGCGATGTATTCGCGCCGGTTGCGGCGTACCTCGCCAAGCTCGTCGATTCGCACAAATTCGGGGAAGAGGTCGAAGACTATGTGAAGTTCGCCGCGCCGAAACCGAAAGCCGCCGGTGAGAACCGCATGCGCGGCGTGGTGCTGAAGGTCGACCGCTTCGGTAACCTGATTACCAACATCACGCCCGCGGATATTCCCGCGCTCTTTGCGGAAAAGCCGGACGGTTTCAAGATCGTTGTAGGAAGCCGCGAGATTACGCAGATCCGCTCAGCTTATTCCGAAGGTGCGCCGGGCGAGGTGTTCGGCATCCTCGGCAGCATGGGGTATCTGGAGATCGCCGCCAACCGCGGCGCGGCGGCGCAAATCACGGGCGCGGGCAAGGGCAGCGAAGTGAGCATCCTGCTGGGCGAAGCTGCCGCAGCGGGAAAAGGGGCATAACGGTACCCAGTGGCCAGTACCCAGTACTCAGTTTCCAATCTCTGATCCCCAATTTTGGTTCGCAGGGAAAAAATCGTCCTGTCTTTCCTGCGAGAGTTGCGTTCCAGGCTCTGGGCGGATAAGTGACAACTGGACACTAGGTACTGGGTACTGAGTACTGGCCTCTAGAGACTTTTCGGCTTGGGATGGACGTAGCGCTCCATCTGACCCGTCCACTTCAGAAAGCGCCACAGTTCGCGGCGCTCCCGCCACACGAATTCCCAGAATTCCAGAAAGCCGATCTGCGTCATCTTCACGCCGGTGTAAGTCTCGATCCGCCACAGCAGATACGGACTGCGCCAGGGCGCGAGTCGGTGTCCCTTGGTGGCGTTCCAGAGAAAACGGAGCGTGTGGCGCATGACGAGATAATAATGCAGTCGACTTCACGGCCATAGTGTCTTCGTGGCATGCACCATCGGCGTCGCTCGACCGGACAGCCCCTTCGGCGCCCCCTCGTTCCTCGGGGTTGCTCAAGGGCAGGCTAAGTACGGCGGCTGTCCCTACAGGTACCGTGCTAGAATGCGATTTCCGCCAGAGATTCTCCCGCATGTCAGACCAAAACGCCCGCCAGAAGGCCTCGCCCGACGCCCGCCAACGCGCGGAAGAACGCTACTACGCAGCGCTCGATCTGATGGCGGATGGCAATCTCGAAAAAGCGGTCGCGGCATACCGCGAGTCGCTGGAGGCTGATCCGACATTTACCGAGGCCATGCACGGGCTGGCGCGGGCGCTGCAGGATCTCGAACACTACGACGAGGCAATCGCTGTGGCGAAGCGGATTGCCGAGACCGATCCCGACGACGTGCTGGCGCATACCAGCTTGTCGATGCTGTATCAGAAGAAAGGGATGATCCCCGAAGCCGAAGCGGAGGGCGCCAAGGCGCGCGTGCTGGGGTGGAAGCAGCAGTTGAAGAAGAGCTAGCCCTCGGTTGTCAGTCATCGGCTCTTGGCGTTACCGAAGTTAGCGTGGGTCAACCAGTGCTACCGCCTAATTTCGTTTTCATTCCCGGTTTCGGCTCGTATATTCTTTCCTCATGAATCCGGATTACCTGTGGCTCGCAGACGCGACGCAACTGCTGATCCTCTTTGTCGTCGCGCCAGCACTAGCGATCGCAATCGCGTATGCGGCATGGCGAGGAAAACCACAGAACTTCAGCCCTAAGCGGTATGGGGTCGTGTGTGCCGCCTGCGGCGTGGGTGCTTCTCTCCTCTTCGCGTTAGCGAAGTGATGAACGCCGATGTCAGAACAGCCCAGTATCTCTTGCAATTGGCCTGTGTCCTGCTTGCCGGCCTCTTATTTGGGGTGTGCATTGGGTGCGGCTTCCCTGTACTTTTAAGTTCTTGGCGTTAGCACAAAACAACACGGCTAACGAAAGACAACCAGAGCTGACATCCGATAGCTAATAGCTATAGCCCGTACTTCTTCATCAAATGCCGGAAGGAGCGGTAGGAGATGCCGAGGTGGTCGGCGGCCTTGGTCTGCACGCCTCCGCAGTGCTGCAGGGCGCTCTGCAGCAGCGTGCGCTCGATGCCGGCCACGTAGTTTTCCATTCCCATGCCGGCTGGGAGGGTGATTTCTCCGCCGATTTCGGGAAGCGTCCCTCCTCCGGCAGAGGCTGCAGCCGCGCGGGCTTTGGGCTTTTCGGCGGGCAATTCCACGTGCAACTCGTCGGTGGTTTCGAGAGCGACGGCGCGCTCGACGGTGTTTTCGAGCTGGCGGACGTTGCCCGGCCACTCATAGTCGCAGAGAGCGGCGAGCGACGGCGCATGCACGCGCAAAATGCTGCGCCCGGCCGCGGCCGCGTATTTCTTCAGAAAGTGGTTCACCAGCAGCGGAATGTCTTCCGGGCGCTCGCGCAGCGGCTGCACGAGAATGGGAATCACGTTCAGGCGGTAGTAAAGGTCCTCGCGGAAGAGGTTTTCGGCGACGGCCTTGTCGAGCTCGCGGTTGGTGGCGGCGATGACGCGCACGTCAATGGAGATTTCGCTGGTCGATCCGACCGGACGCACCGTGCGCTCCTGCAGCACGCGGAGAAGCTTGACTTGCATGGCCAGTGTCATTTCGCTGATTTCGTCCAGAAAGATGGTGCCGCCGTCGGCCACTTCGAACAGTCCGCGCTTGTTCTGGTTCGCGCCCGTGAACGCGCCTTTCAGGTAGCCGAAGAGTTCGCTTTCGAGCAGAGTCTCGGGGAAGGCTCCACAGTTCACTGACACAAATGCTTCAGTAGCCCGAGGCGAGCACACATGCACGGCGCGCGCGACGAGTTCCTTGCCGGTGCCGCTCTCGCCGTGGATCAGAACCGTGCTGGCGGTCGAGGCTACGGTGCGAACCGTCTGCTTCAGCTTCTCCATCGCCGGACTGGAGCCGATGATGTTGTCGAGCGAGTTGCGCGCGGCCGCGTCGCGGCGCAGGGCGAAGTTCTGCCGGCTGAGAACGAGCTTTTCCAAGGCTCGCTTGATGGCCAGCCGTATCTCGTCGACCAGGCCGGGGCTCTTGCGAATGTAGTCGGTGGCACCGCCGGCCTTCACGGCCTCGACGGCAGCTTCGTAGTCCTCGACCGCGGTGATGAGGATGACGGCCGAGTCAGGCGAAACCTGGTGCGCGTGGCGCAACACTTCGATGCCGTCGATTTTCGGCATCTTGATGTCGGTAATGATCACGTCGTACAGGGCAGCATCGATCTTGCTCTTCGCCGCCTGCCCCGACTGCACGGTCTCCACGCGATGGCCATCGCGGCGCAGGGAGATGTCGAGCATTTCGCAGATGGAGCGTTCGTCGTCGCAGACCAGGATGTTAGCCATCGCTCCTCCCTGCGGCGGCGGCCGTGGCCGCGGGCGCATGCAACGCCTCGGCCGGAACAGCTCTGGAGGCTGTGGCCTGCGGCGTGGACACTGGGCGCTCCGTCTCCAAGCGGTGCAGCCGGAGAATAAACGTTGTGCCCTGCCCGGGCTTCGATCGCGCCCAAATCTTGCCTTCATGCGCCTGCACGATCTGATAGACGAGCGCTAGACCGAGGCCTGTGCCGCCTTCGAAGTTCGACTGGAAGGGCTCGAAGATTTTTTCGATCTGCTGCGGCGTCATGCCCGTGCCGGTATCGGTGAAAGACACCTGCCAGTCTTCGCCCAGGGACTCAATGCCGACCGTCAGCCGTCCGCCGTCTTTCATGGCGCGGACCGCATTTTCACAGAGATTCCAGAACACCTGCTTGATCTTGTCGCCGTCGGCGAGCGTCGTGGCGTCTGCCACATTAAAGCGGCGCTGGATGGTGATGCCGGTCTTCTCCGCCTCCATGCGATGATCCATGAGCGTCAGCGTGTCTTCGACCAGCTGCACCAGATTCACCTTGTCGAAGCGATACTGCTTGGTGCGGGAGTACGCGAGAAAGTCGGTGATGATGCTGTTCAGCCGCTGCGATTCGCGGGTAACGATGTCAAGCAAACGGCGGTGCTCCTCGTTCATCTCCGGAACACCGGAGAGCATGCTGACCGAGCCCGCGATCGAGGTCAGCGGATTGCGGATTTCGTGCGCGATGGCCGCGGCCAGCCGTCCTACAGCCGCGAGGCGGTCCTGCGTGCGCACTTCGCGCTCCAGGCGGCGAATTTCGGTGAGATCGTCGAAAGCGTAGACGAATCCCAACGCGACGCCGTCAGGCACGGTTAGGGCGGCAACACGCACCCGGAACGTCTTACGGAACTTCGCGCTGGTTTCGAAGCGGACTTCGGCGTGCGTGTGCGGCGACTCCACGCTCGGCAGCGGGTCGAGAAACAGGTGATCCACCGGCGCCCCTTCGAGTTCGTCGGCCGAACGGCCAAGCAGTTTCTGTGCAGCGGCATTCACCAGCGTGATGCGCCCGTCCAGGCCGGTCGTGATCAGTCCGCTGCTGATGGAGTGAATGATGTTCTCATGCAGCGCCTGCAGATTCTTCAGCGCGCCGCTGGCGTCCTTGAGTTCGACGCGCACCTGCCGCAGCTTCGCGGTGAGCAGTCCGGCAAGATAGGCGACAGCCAGGAAGGCAAACAGATTGACGAAAATGATCGCCTGCAGGGCCTTCAGCCCGGGATGCGTGCTGCAGTAGGAAGGAACGACGCCGTAGTAGTTCAGCTCCAGCACCGTTCCGTAAAGAATGAACGCGAGAGCCGCGACCAGTCCTGCCCATATGCGCGGCAGGAGCACGCTGGCAACGATGATGACCAGCGGGTAGAGAAAGTTCAGCGAGCTATCCCAGCCGCCGGTTTCATGGATCACGAGCGAGACCAGGACCAGGTCCGTTACAACCTGCAGCGAGGCCTGGATTCGGTGCTCCTGCCAGAAGGAAAGCAGCAGGACATAGAACAGCGAAAGGCTGTACCAGAACAGGATGGTGCTCAAGAACAGCCGCATGGGCAGCGGGCCCGGGCTGAACTCTGCGACCGCCAATTCGATGGCCAACAGCAGGGTCAGGATGAAGATCCGGACCTTGACCAGCCAGACCAGCCAATTGCGCTCATCGAACGTGGATTGCATGAGAAGCCCAAGTTTCAAAGTTCCAGAAGTTTCAAGGTTTCAAAGTTTGCGGATGACTCCCTGAAACTTTGAAACCCTGCCACTTTGAAACCTGCTTTATCCCGACAGCTTGGCGATCATGGCGAACAGCGGCATGTACAGCGAAATGACGATGCCGCCGATGGTGATACCCAGCATGCCGATGATGGCCGGCTCCAACATGGCCAGCATGTCCTTGGTCGCGGCGTCCACTTCTTCCTCGTAGAAGTCGGCGATTTTCTGCAGCATGGAATCCATCGCGCCGGTAGCTTCGCCCACGCCGATCATCTGCGTCACCATGTTGGGAAACACGCCGCATTCGCGCAGCGGATCGACGATCGTCCGGCCTTCCTCAATCGCCTTGCGCACCTTCATCAGCGCCTCTTCCAGCACGGCGTTGCCCGAGGTTCGCGCGGTAATGCTCAGGCCTTCGAGAATTGGGACGCCCGAGGTGATCAAGGTGCCGAGAGTACGCGTAAAGCGTCCCACGGCGATCTTGCGCAGCAACGATCCCATCACGGGGAGATACAACAGCCCCTTGTCGAAATAGTATTTTCCCCTCGGGTTCTTGCGGATCTGCTTCACGCCGAACCAGAGGCCGACGGCACCGCCAATGAAAACCCACCAGAACGCTCCCACGAAGG
>JASHPH010000237.1 GCA_030038255.1 Candidatus Sulfotelmatobacter sp.
CGGACGTCGTCACCGCCGCAATGAAACGGCTTGAAGCTCAAATTGCATGTACAGCACTTGTACAGCAGGAAGGCTCAAGCACTCTGGTAAACTGAAGAAAGTAAACTAGAAGCCGACGTAGCTCAGTTGGTAGAGCAGCCGATTCGTAATCGGCAGGTCATCGGTTCAAGTCCGATCGTCGGCTCCATCCTAACCCCTTGTGGGTGCATCAGTTCACGAATCCCGGCGTTGCACCGGTGTCCGGTTGTGGTGTCCCGTAGGTGTCACGAAGGTTCTGACCCTCCGTTTTCGGAAGGTTCTTTTCGAACTGAGACATTAGGCAAAGCGCGCGGGCGCTGTGATGGATGCGGACGTGCGCGAACTGAAGGGACTTGTTGAGAATTCTCCAGTTAGGGACGCGGAGGTTAAGGCGCTGCGCAATTTGCTGCGCGATGACAGCAGGCGCGAGCACCGGCAGAGGATGCACGCGGCTTTGGATCGGCTTTTGGATTGGTGTGATGGACCTCGAAATTGCGTGGGCGACCGGGCATTTGTGCGCGGGCGCGGGGTGAGGCTCTGAGGCGTCTGTGCGAAGTCGCCGACGAACTCCGCCAGCCAGGGCGAGTGCGTGCGTGAGTCCGGCTGGCGGCCCTGTCGCCGTTAGCGATTGGCGAAATTCGTCCAAAGTCATCTTGCAGTCTCGTGGGTTCAAAATCGCCTCATCCCTCGAACACGGCTAAACCAGCCTCTCAGTAACTCGGCCTCCTCTTCGCCTCTTGACACGGACCACATGATTCACGAGGTCGGGTACCGAATAGTCACTGCCAGCTCCGCAATGGCACGCGCCAAGCCTGCCTTCTTTCGTCTATCCTCGAATGGGTAGTCGGCCAAGGGCAGGAATGATGCGCGCCCTCAACAGGGATGCGTTATCCACCGCAATTACCGTGTGGGTGCTGCTCCGGTACAACCTCGCAGCGAGCAACTGCTGGACGAAGGATTATTCCGAGATCAACCGGCGCATTACCAGGCGCGAATTTCAAGAAGCGGTCGAAACGTTTACGCAGCCGGACTCTCTCGCCTCGATTCGGATTCAGTTGATTTCGGTTGGCAGGTCTAAAGGGAAAGCTTCTTGGACGATGCCGTGCCATTAGTCGGGAGGAGCAGCCATCCTTATGTCACAGGCGACGGCGAGCACTATCACCTAGAGTCCCACTTGCCTTTTGCGCGCAGAACCTCGATCTCCTTCTTAGCCAACTCGAGCAAACGAACATAGTCGGCTTTGGCGGCCCGGTTGAGAGGCATCCCTCCAGCCTCCAGTAGTACATAATGTCGAGGGCGCATGTAGGAAGCGAGCGCACGCGCGTGTTTCTCCAACACGGGAACAGGAAGCTCGACGCCGGGTTTCTTCTCGACGAATGCCACAATCGCCTCCGAGAGCACCGCGTGCTCGACACCAACCACCGCACAGGACGCCACTTTGTCGGTGAGCGCGCAGATGTGAGCCTCAACGTCAACAGGAAAAACTTGATATCCCGCCGGCTTGATCACCCACTTCGCCCGCCCTGACAGATGGAGCCCGTCCGCACCCTTGTACCCGAGGTCGCCGGTGTAAAGAAAGCCGTCTTTGGAGATGGTTTTGGCTGTTGCCGCCGGGTCGTCAAGGTATCCCAGAAACGTCTGCGGGCCGCGGAAGCAGATATGCCCGGTCTCCCCCGCCGGCAACTCCTCGCCGGCAAAGCCATCGATGCGCATCTCCCTGCGGACCGAAACGGGATACACGGGCATAGCCGACCCCAAACTGACGGCGCATTGGCGCGCTGTTTCCCGAGGCTGTAACTGATACGTGCAGAACCCGGCTGCCTCGGTCAATCCCAAGCCCGTGCCGACGCATGGGGCCATCGTGGACATTCTCACGACGAACGGCTCCGAGACCTGCTGGCCCCCGTAGGCCACAAACTTGAGACTGGACAAATCAAACGCTTCGTAGGTCTTGACTCGCCACTCGAATTCGAACATGGCAGGAATCTGCCCCACGACCTCTACCTTGTAATCCTGAATCGCTTTGAGAGAGCGCGCCGGGTCAAAGCTCCCCAGAATCACTGCTGTGCCGCCGCCAAAGAATGTACCCATCAGAAGCTCCGTCTGGCAGCCAACATGCGACGGAGGTAGATTTACCAGCGTCTTCATGCCTGAGTCCCCACCGAAGAACGCCTGGCTGATGCACATGTTCTGGCAGGTAATATTCCGGTGTGACAGGAGAGCCGGTTTGGGGGATCCAGTAGAACCCGTCGTGAAAATGATCAGCGCCGCATCGTTCTCGTTCACCTCGTTCTCGCTCATCTCAATGGGCCGGCGTTCTTCAGGGCCAGTCGTGAGCCGCGAAGCTCGCGCAAACAGATCTGAGGCTGCAGTAGCTCCTTGAATGGTTTCGTCGGCCGGGGAAAACTGGATTCTGTGACCGACGAACGGACATTCCTTCTCAATGGCTCTGCCGACTTCACGAAAATCTCCGAGGGGAGTGACTCCGGGGAAGGCGAATCCCTTAGGCTGCACTTGTCTGATGCTGCGAATCATTTCCGGCAAAGACAACCTGAGGTCGAGGGGCGCGAAGATCACGCCAATCCGGAAACAGGCGTATTCCAGAATAACGTGTTGCGTAGTTAGAGGTGAAGCGGTGACCAAACAATCGCCCTTCGTATATCCAAGTTCATGGAGATGAGTAGCCAAGGCAAGCGTCGCGGCTTCCAGCTCAGCCCAAGTCGTGCCCTGGCCAGTATCCGCACTGAGGAGTGCCAGACTATCTGGTTTCTCCTTTGCCCACTTCGATACCACCTTATGAACGAGGTGGCGTTCGCGGAACTTCTGTTCGAAGTCATGTCCCGAAAGTTGCGGTAAGGCGCCCGATTGGTTCATAAAACGTGAGCGGTCTGAGTTCTCCGTTGTTGGAGCCTTTCGATATTCCGATTCTGCGTACGACTGTACGACTCTGGTTCTGTTTGGAAACGCTTGCGCCGAATGCGACTGCCGCAGCTGGCATTCGCCCGCACATCTTTCAACGTAGTCCACCGCCGATGATCTTACAAGAAAGTTGCGGGCTGGACGTGTACATTGATGTGGGAGCTTGTGTGCGACGGTCGGTTGCCATCACGTTATTTCTGATAACGATTGCGCCGCTGCTTGCCGCCGCGGAGTTTCGGGCTGGCGCCGCACAATCGGTGATCACACCCGAGCTCAATGGTCACGCGGTGTACCTAGCGGGGTTTGGCCACAACCGCATCGCTACGGGCGTGCACGATGATCTTTATGCGCGGTGCCTGGCGCTGGGGATCGCTAGGCAGACGTTGGTCGTTTGTTCGGTCGATCTGATCGGCTTATTTTACGACGACGTCCTCACCATCCGGCGAGCGTTTCAGCAGACGACACCCGCGGGATCGGTCTTGATCGTTGCTTCAACGCACACGCACGCTGGACCCGACACACTGGGGCTCTACGGTCCCAAGCCGCTCGAATCGGGAATCGACCGGAAATACCTGGACTGGGTTGACCTGCACATTGCCACGACCGCCGCGGACGCCGTGCGTGCCATGCAGCCGGCGAGGCTGGACTTGGCGCGCGACGACCATCCGCTGCTAGCAATGCTACAAGGTGTGGATCGTCCTCCCATAGTGAAAGATCCGTTTCTCTACGTGATGCGCCTGGTTGCGCGTTCGACCGGCCAGACGATCGCAACGGTGGTCAACTGGAGCGACCATCCCGAAGTCCTCGGCCGAAAGAACACGGAGATCACCGCCGATTACCCGCATTGGGTTCGCGCTTATCTGGAAAAGCAAATGGGCGGGACGGCATTGTTCTTTAGCGGTTCGATCGGGAAAGTCTCCCCGCTTGGCGATCAGGTCGCGCTGCTCGATCCCGAAACAGGCAAGATCGCCGAGGATGGAAGTTGGCGCAAAGCGGAACTCTTCGGGAGCAAAATCGGACGACTTGCTGAACGCGCACTGAAAAGCGCGGAGGCTGTAAATGTGGACTCGCTCTCAATCAGGACCGATACCGTCTTCGTCCCTATGTACAACCCGAATTTCCGAGTCGCCGAGGCTGCCGGCGTGTTCGCGGGACGGAAGCCTTTCTATACAAATGGCAACCCCGACCCGGCTGCTGAGACGCGCGATCTACCCGAGTTGGGGCGCGTAAAGTACGCTACCGGCCATGATATCGAGACCGAAGTCGATTACGTTCAGCTGCGCTCGGACGGCGTCCCAGTGGCCGAAATTGTGACCGTTCCCGGAGAAATCTATCCCGAACTGGTCAACGGCGGCGTGGCACGTTATGCCGGAGCTGACTATCCGGAAGCGCCAATCGAACCGGTTCTACGGGAGCAGCTCAAGACGAAGTACCAATTCATCTTCGGCCTGGGAAATGATGAGATCGGTTATCTGATCCCCAAGGCGGAGTGGGACGAAAAACCGTCCTGGCTGAAGAACGCCGCGGAACCCTGGTATGGAGAAGTAAACTCAGTAGGACCCGATGCCGCCGTCGTCGTCCTGCGAGCTTTGGTCGCTCTGATTTCTCGGCAGTAGGCGTCCATGTCCAGTGTCATCGTCTAATCTCGCCCACTACAAACGTCAAGTACAATCTTGAGATGGAGCGAAAAATCTTCTGGCTGGTCTTCTTGCTCCTGGGGCTGATAGCGGATTTCACTCTACCGTTCTGGTGCGCATTTACTGCGACCATTCCCATACTTTTCATCGCCTGGTGGGTTGCCTACCGCAGCGGTTGGTTCTAGGTCTGGCGATCCTCATTCCACCGTTGGGAGCAGGCACTGTCGGTATACCCCAATAGCACTCGTTGACCCAGCTTCCGGCGAACAGACGGCGCAAGCTGGTGCTAACGCCTTCCATGAGAAGGCCGGTCGGAGTCAAGTGAATTTGTTCATGTTTTTGTTCGACAAGAGTTTTCTCCAGCCGAGTAGCCACTGTCGCTATGCTTCCATCCGCACTCTCGAGGAGCGATTTTTCGCTGGGTGCATGTTGGGCGTTCTCGTTTCAGCCGGGGCTGCTACCTGATTATCGACCTGTAGTTCCATCCTTGAGAGTGGAACCTGGGCCAGGCGTTAGACGCAGTCACCGGAACTCGGCTTTGGGCTTTTTGTTTTTTCCCTTCCTGGAACGGTTTGGACTTTGGTTTGCCGTTTTGTTTTATGCGGCTGCCGCAACCGTCCCTGGGCTGCTGTGGTGCAGCGGCTCGTATA
>JASHPH010000238.1 GCA_030038255.1 Candidatus Sulfotelmatobacter sp.
TAGTAAAGCATACAAGAATATCTAGCCTGTGCGCTGTCCCTCTTCTCGATCTTCCCGTTCTTCCGGTTTCATCCTCGACAGCAACTGATAGATGGTCGCGCGGCCGATGCCCAGCACTTCCGCGGCTCGAGCCTTGTTACCGCCGACGCCCTCCAGTACGCGCAAAACGTGTCGCCGTTGTAATTCCTCCAAAGAGAGGAACGCATCACTCCCGCCAAGGTCTTCGCTCACCGGCTTCCGGAGCCGTTCGGGGAGGTCGCTGATATCGATCAGGTTTCCTTCGGCCATCATGCAGGCATTGCCGATGACGTTCTCCAGTTCGCGAATATTGCCGGGCCAAGGATAAGTTGCCAAGCGAGTCTGTGCCCTCCGCACCAAACCGGCGATGGGCTTCTTGTATTCAGTGGAGAATTTCTCAATGAAGTATCTTTCCAGTAGGGCCAAGTCCTCGCGGCGATCGGCGAGGACAGGCAGTCCGATCTCCACTACCGCAAGCCGGTAGTAAAGGTCCTCGCGGAAGTTGCCTTCGTTCACCATCGCTCTGAGATTACGATGAGTAGCCGCGATGACGCGGACATCGATGTTCCGCGGAGTCAGCGATCCCACGCGCTGTACCTGGCGGTTCTGCAAGACTCGTAATAACTTGGCCTGGGCAGCCGGCGCGAGCTCTCCGATCTCGTCCAGAAAGATGGTGCCCCCATCCGCGTGCTCGAAAAGTCCTATCTTGTCTTGCGTGGCGCCAGTAAATGCTCCGCGGACGTATCCGAACAGCTCGCTCTCAACCAGGTTTTCTACGAGAGCGGAGCAGTTGCATACCACGAATGGCCCGCGCGATGCTGGGCTCAATCGATGCAGCGCGCGAGCCACGAGTTCTTTGCCGGTTCCGGTAGCACCCGTCACCAGAACCGTTCGAAAATGGGGCGCGATTCTGCGAATTCTGGCGAACACTTCCAGCATGATGGGGCTGCGCCCAACCATACCCTCGAACTGATAGGCGTTGAGTAGCTCGGTCTCCAGCCGGAGCGTTCTTTGTCGAGTCTCAGCATCCAGGAAGAGATTCTTGATCCGGGATCTGAGCCTTTCGATATCAAGCGGCTTCGTCAAATAATCGCAAGCACCTTTCTGAATTGCCTCGACCGCTGATTCGGCAGAGTAGTGAGCGGTAATCAGGATGACGTCCACACCAGGGTCAAGAAGAACGATACGCTCCAGCAGTTCAATGCCGCTCACCTGTGGCATTACGAGGTCCAGGAGAACGATCCGGGGCCGGACGCGCATGAACGTGCGAAACCCCGCCTCTGGGTCTTGCTCCGTCAGGATCTCCAATCCTTCGAACTCAAGTGCTGAACGAATGAACTCCAGGTTTTCCGGACTGTCGTCGATAGCTAGCAACTTGAGCGTACTCGGTGAACTCATCGAACACTCCTTGCGATGTACAAAGTACGGACCCGAATGATGCCGTGACGCTGCCTGCATTGAGATGGTTTTCCGGATGATCGGAGTGAGCGAAGACGATCGATCGACACTTGCACTGTGGGCTCCTGCAACTGCGGACGAATTTCGCCCCGCCTCGTGTATGCGGTCGTCCCGATCCGCTCGTGTTCTTGAAAAGTGCTTATAATACGCTTATATCAAATCAACGCCAAGGTCAATAGAGGGTATTACCGCAAGGGGAGTCCAAGAGGGCAGAGCAATGTCGCCGGCTTGCACGATCGTTGAGCTTCATAACTCATCGTTTCAGAGGCTACGACACACGCCCCCCAATACTACGGGCGTCTAAAGAGAGTTTGGAGTCATATCCTGATCAGTCTTGCAAGATCCACTCTGACGACCGCTCAACAAATTGAAACGCATAGCGTTGCAAGGGAGTTTCGGGCGCCTCTCGACGTACAACCCGGGCGCGTCCTACGTAACAGTCGTGGCCGGACGCGGTGAGAAACACCTGCAGTGTGGAATCGGCATGCAGAGTTATTGCCAATGGGCAAAGGAAGCCGCCCGCACTCACGTTCTCGGTTGTCGTAAGCTGCTCGAATGTCCGCTGCGATGCATCTGATCCCTTCAGCTTAAGGACCAGTTTCATCCGCAGTCGCACGTGTGCGCGCCGTTCGAGCTTCTGCGCTTGTAACTCCGTGGCGAGCCGACTCTTCAATTTGGCGAAGTCGATCGGTTTCTCGAAATAGCCCGCAGCCCCTAGATTGCTCATGTAGTCCCGGTACTTTGCCGCTGATTCGCCGGTCACAACGAAGATCGGAATCCGCGCTGTGTAACTCAGGTTATGAAGGCTTTGGCACAGTTCGAAGCCAGAGCAATCCGGCATCATAAGATCCAGCAGAATGGCCCGAGGTTTGTGCTCCAGGGCAAGTTCCAGCGCCTGAACGGGATTGCCCGTGTCAATCGTCTCGTAACAATCGGAGAGGCGCATCCGTATGAGACCGCGCATGGCATCATCATCATCGACAACCAGGATCTTATCCATTTTGGCTCCTTGCATGTTTCCCTTCTGAGTTTGCAATTCCGTCTATACTGCAGCCGCCGACGCCAGCCGGCTATCGAGTACCTCCCGCACTTTTCTCGCTAACGCTTCCCGCGTGAAGGGCTTGGGGAGAAAGAAACTGCCCTCTGCCAGAACGCCGTGTTCACCAACCGTCTGGCCGGTATAGCCGGACATGTACAGCACGCGAGTATCCGGCCGTTGCTTCGCGATATTGTCGGCCAAGGCTCTGCCGCTCATGCCGGGCATAACAACGTCAGTCAGGAGTAAGTGAATAACTCTGCCATTGTGATCCTGACTGATCTTCAGTGCCTCAGTGCCGTTCTCGGCTTCCAGAACGGAGTAGCCGCAGAGCTCAAGCAGTTGGCGGCTGAGCTTGCGGAGAGAGAGCTCGTCTTCGACCAGAAGCACGGTCTCCTTCCCATGAAGAGAATCGGGCAAGTCTGCAGTTTGTCTCTGAGCGTCAAGAGCCTCTTCCACCTTAGGGAGGTAGATCTTGAACGTGGCTCCCGCTCCCGGCTCACTGTGAACTTCGATATAGCCGCCGCTCTGTTTGACGACTCCGTAGACTGTGGACAAACCGAGTCCCGTGCCCTTGGCTTTCCCCTTGGTGGTAAAGAAAGGCTCGAAGACTCGCGTGCGAGTCGCCGCATCCATTCCGATTCCGGTATCGATTACAGTAAGCAGAACATAGTCTCCTACTAGCACGGGATAGGGATAGCGGCGGACGAAGTTATCGTCCATATGAAAGTTAGAGGTTGAGATTTCCAATTGCCCACCGTTGGGCATGGCATCCCGAGCATTGACGGCTAGGTTCATGATGACTTGCTCGATCTGACCTGGGTCGGCTTTGATTCGCGCGAGCCCAGGGTCCAAATCGGTCCTGAGCTGAACGTCCTCGCCGATCAGACGCTTCAGCATCTTCTCCATGTCTTTGACCACGGAGTTCAAGTCGAGGACCCGCGGGTCCATGACCTGCTGACGGCTAAACGCCAGTAACTGACGCGTCAGGGAAGCAGCTCGATGGCCGGCTTTCAGCATCTCTTCGACGCTGGTGCGCAGCGGACTCTCCGCTGCGGTACCTTCTTGGACAATTTCTCCGTAGCCGATGATCACTCCGAGCAGGTTGTTGAAGTCATGGGCCACACCTCCAGAGAGTCGCCCGACGGCTTCCATCTTCTGGGACTGGCGAAATTGTTCCTCTAATCGCTTGCGTTCCGTGATGTCGCGATTGACGATGACCAGCTTTTCGACTTGTCCTGCTTTGACAATCGTGCTGGCCCTGGATTCAAGAGTCCGCCAACTCCCATCTTTGTGGCGCATCCGGTACTCCAGCGTGCTGCCGGTCCCGGTAGACAACGCGTCTGCAGCCGCCTTCGCCACCTTGTCGCGATCTTCGGGATGGATCTGCTCGAGCGAGGTTGTAGTTCCCAACTCCTCCGCCGTGAAACCTAGGATCTTCTCGTACGATGGGCTGTTGTATATCCGCTTGCCGTTCGCATCAACCACGGCGATCATGTCGGCCGCGTTTTCGCTGATCAGGCGGAACAATTCCTCGCGCTCAATCACATCCCTCCGGACTTGCTGAATCTGGAAATGTTGGTAGATGGTATAGATGTCGAACAGCAGGACAAGCCCAACTAGCCCGAGAATCGTGTCATTTAGTGGAGCAGTATTAAGTTCCGGGTGCCGCATGTGGAGGGCGGGGAAGCCGAAGGAAACAATGCCAGCCGTCAAGAGCAGCGTGATCAGAACCGCGCAGGCCCATAACCACCAATCGCGACGTTCGACGACACGCATGCGCTCGCCCATGCTAGTGCCGGCGTCTATACCTCCCATTGGTGAAGCGACGAATTCCGATGCTTCCATTGCAACCTGAGTCCAAGCACGAAGCCTTCCATGTCCAATAGGCATGTCGTTCTCTAACCCTTTTATGAACAAGTACTTGGCGGGACCAGAGTGGCCCCGAAAAGGATGCAGGGGCGAGTGGTTGTCTGCCAGATGGAATTCTCATCTGGATTGTGGACAGCCTAGGAGGGTTTGAACGTCAGAGCCATTTTCCCCTGGGGCGCTCACTCTGGTTACTTTTTGTATGCGTTTACCCAGAACGAAATTGACAGCGTTCGGAGCTTTTGTTTGACTCAGACATACTTGAAACGGCAGGGTGCCGCCCATGTTTCCAGTCGGATTGCGGAGCTGCCGGAGAAATCCGAAAGTCGAAGGGAGACAGCGATGTGCTGCTTGATCGCGTCTCCGGGCCTAGTGCGGGGGCCCATGCTTTCGAAAGAAATGCCAGGGGGTAGTGTGCAGTATGGCGTCCGCTCGATGTCTCTCGGGTCTTCGCAGTCAGTTGGGCTGTTTCCATGGTCGTGCGATCCAGCAGCGGCTCAGCCACGTATTCGGAGGTCTGAGGGTCCTGCTTCCACCTTTTGTACGCCGCCATCTTAAGCTCATACCACGTCATTCGCTTCTGTCCGCATCTTCCTCGATCCAATCGTCTGGAGTGTCGTTGGATGGCGGACTGCATTACCGCGGATTGACATGCCGTCCTCAACCCCATCCTGCGGACGCAACTTCACATCCACCCACGGCGTGTAGTCACGGTTGGCGCTCGGTGACCAGAGTTTCGATGGGGATCTCAAGATGAGTTCCTCCGGCATTGACCTGAGCGGCGGCGGCTCCATAGAGTCACTGAGGCACGCAATGGCCACGGAGATGACCAGCCGCGGCCCGACTAAAGTCCTCTTGCTTGAAGACAATGTCGAGGACGCACGGCTTGTCGTCAATACGTTAGCTGCCGCCGAACTGCCAATCGAGGCCGAGCAGGTTCAAAGCTTGGAGGAGTTTAAGGAGAGGTTGGCTTCCAACGCGTACGACCTGATTCTGTGTGACTTCGCCCTTCCCGGCTGCAATGGTTTGGACGTCCTTCGGTGGGTGAGGCAGTCTGGGCACGACACTCCTTTCATCTACTTCTCCGGCACATTCTGGGGCGACAATGCGGTCGATTGCATCCGTGAAGGGGCTGCGGATTATGTCCGCAAGAGTGACCTGTCGCGCTTACCCCACGCCGTGCATCGTGCCCTCAGCGAACAGGAACTGCGGCGTAGGCACCGGTACCTTGAACAGGAGAAGCGAAAGTCGGAAGAGGAATACCGCCTACTTTTCGAGAGCAACCCTCAGCCGATGTGGGTTGTTGATTGCACCAAACACACTTTCCTCGCGGTGAACCAGGCAGCGATTTGGCAGTACGGATATTCGCGCGATGAATTTCTGCAGATGACCGACCTCGACTTGCAGTCGAAACCAGAGAGCAGCGACATTTCAGGAACAATTCTCGGCCAAGGTCCGCATGGAATCGCATCGCGGGCGAGTGAGACTCACCGCAAGAAGGATGGCACTCTTATTTTTGTCGAAATCTCCTGCAATCAGGTCAATTTCCGGGGAGTCGATGCCATGCTGGTTCTCGCGCAAGATGTCAGCGACCTCGTGAGAAATGAGCAGAAGCTCCGTCAATCAGAGGAGAGGTTTTTCGTTGCGTTTCGGCGCAGTCCAATGCCCATCACAATCAGCACACGAGATGAAGGACGCTACCTGGATGTAAATGAAGCCTTCTTGCGCCTGATGGGTCGTCGGCGACACCAAGTGGTCGGGCACACGGCTTTTGAACTTGGCGTGTGGGAAAGCACCGAGGACAGGGCCAAGGCTATTGAGGAGTTGGACCGGACAGGCGCAATCGACTCGTTCAAAACTGTAATCCATTCGCCGACAGTCGGGCGAAGATCGGTCGAAATTTCTGCCGAACTAATTGAACTGGATGGAATTCCATGTGTCCTCGCCATCACCGACGATGTGACCGAAGAAAAGATCGTGGAAGAGCGGTTACGACAGTCTCAGAAGCTCGAGGCTGTCGGACGGCTGGCTGGCGGGATTGCACATGACTTTAACAATATGCTCGGCGTGATCATGGGCTACTGCGATTTGGCTGAGAGCAGGACCGATCACCAGAAAGTAAGAGGGGATGTTGTTCATATCAAGAAGGCGGCTCAACGTGCCTCCGCATTGACCACTCAGCTTCTAGCGTTCGGCCGACAACAAGTCCTGCGCCCCAGCATTCTCAACGTTAACACTGTCGTGGCGGGCGTGCTTCAGATGCTCCGCCGTGTGATCTCTGCAGACATCTGTTTGACATTTTCGGAACGCTGCCGCGGCGGAAACATAAGGGCAGACGTCAGCCAACTGGAGCAGGTCTTATTGAATCTCGTCGTGAATTCGCGCGATGCTATGGCCGACGGGGGCACGATCCTGATCGAAACTGCGGACGTGGAACTCGATGACAATTATGCGACGCTTCATCCCGGAGTTCATGCAGGTCGCTACGTTGCGCTTTCCGTGATTGACACGGGATGCGGTATGTCTGCAGAAATGATGTCGAAAATTTTCGAGCCGTTCTTTACGACCAAACTTCCGGGAAAGGGCACGGGGTTGGGGCTGTCCATGGTGTACGGCGCGATGAAACAGGCGGGAGGACATATCGATGTCGCCAGCGAACAAGGTAAGGGCACAGCGTTCAGACTCTATTTCCCACGAGTTGAGGAAGAAACGGAACGGCATTCATTTCGCGTCCCCGACTTATCACGGAGAGGCTCGGAGGTGATCTTGCTGGTAGAAGACGAACGTGACCTACGAGAGGTGACTGCCAAGCTGCTTCGAAACGAAGGCTACACGGTGTTGGAGGCAAAAGATGGCGCGACTGCAATCACCGTATCCACTCATCATATAGGACCGATTCATGTCCTGCTCAGCGATGTCATGCTGCCCGACTGCGGTGGATTTGCAATCGCAGCCAGGATTGCTGAATCTCGCCCCGACATGAAGGTGATCTATACATCCGGCAACAACGCGCCTATTGATGCCGCGCAAGAGTCTATCCACGTGACAGGCACTTTTCTCCAGAAGCCTTTCACCAAGCAGGCGTTGTTGAGTCAACTATGGGCGGTGTTGAAAAACGCCCACGAGTCGGAGGGCGGGATGGGGCTGGCGTCGAAAGCGACATTCGCCGGAGTTGAACGGCTCGCAGATCGATGACGTGCCCCGGTGTGACGTCGATATGAACGATCCCAATCGAACCCCTGGTGGTAGTTCGGGATGTTGACAATCACGGACGTCTGCGTGTATGTGGCATTGGAATTGTGCACTCCGCCGGATCCGTGTAGCCTACGGACCGGTCCTTGACTACTCCCCAAACGCGGGCCTGCTATTCCGTTCACATAGGGTGTTAGGATTCGTCTTGCGGCTGATCGGCGCAATGCACCGGCTGATGAGTCTTTTTGCCTAAGAAGGGGCGCTATTCAGCCTGCAACGGTCCATTCGCAAGGCCACTTCATACAGATTGTCAAAACTTGCCAGCTTGATGCCCCAGTAAGAAACCGACTGTCCTCGCGGAAAGTTACCTGCCAGCGATTCCGCCAGATTCGTGGCAACAGGTAAAAGCCGACGGAGCCACTTCGTTCACCTGAACCCTCGGGACGCGGTGAACGTCTTTGTAGACTCGCAGCAGCCGAGTTCATTTTCAGTGCGGGAGCGAAGAGCGACAGACTTTTAGGACGACCCGGACCTAGCGGCGGCCTTCTTTGCCGCTTCGGCCTTCGTTATAGCGTCGAGCTCGCACTGGTGCTGTTTGAGTTCGTCCGCCATCGATTGGGCTAATTCTCTGATCCCTAGCAAAGCTTTCGATAGCTCAGAACTTTCGTCTGTGCTATCACGAAGAAGCTCACAACGACCGACGATCACGGCCAGTTTGTTGATGTGTTCGTGCGCTAGGAAGCAACTCGGCCGATACTTTCCGAGGTTGATTTTCTCCATACTGCCACTGCTTTCTCCCCCTCACAATTGGCCGAGTGTCCCACACTTCGGTACGATCCATGTGATTAAAATCACACGCCGCATTACCAAAGTAAATAGAGTAGCCGGACTCTTAGGACTACTGATACCGTTCCCACTCTGTGGGTATAACGTTCGCCTTTGCGGGAGGCGATGAAGGAGGCCGACATCGAGAGGATTCTGGAACGCGCCAAGAAGAAGTACCCGGAGGCCAAGCCGAGGATCATCTCCGACAACGGGCCGCAGTTCATCGCGCGCGACTCCAAGGAGTTCATTCGCATCTCGGGGATGACGCACGTGCGCACCTCGCCGTACTATCCGCAGTCGAACGGGAAGATCGAACGCTGGCATAAGTCGCTCAAGCAGGAGTGCATCCGGCCGCTGACGCCGTTGACGCTGGAGGATGCGCGGCGCTTGATTCAGACCTACGTGGATCACTACAACACGGTGCGTTTGCACAGCGCGATCGGCTATGTGACGCCGCAGGACATGCTGGCGGGGCGACAGGCCGAGATCCACGCGGCTCGCGATCGCAAGCTGGAACAAGCTCGTCGGCAGCGGCAACTTCGCCGGCAACAGGCAACGTCTTCGACGGTTGCGCATTCGGCCGGCGCAGCTACAATGATTTCGCCAGGTGAAACGGAGGCGGGCACTCCAGGAAAAAGTCATCGGACGATAGACCCCAAGATGCCTTGAAAATCCCCGCCCCGAAGGGGCGGAATCTACACTAACGGAGAACGCCCCTTCTCCATTTCACGCTGAGCCAAAACATTCCAAGAATTCCTTGCGCCACGGGATTCTAGCGAGAAAAGTGGTATTGAACACGCACGAAGAACGCCAAGCACATCGAATGATTAAGCGGCGCTGGAGAAATCACTAACATCCGCAGGGGGCCGAAGAGAAATTCTTGGTGGAGGAAATAACGCGGATATGCTGGAAGCTTGGGATCGTGGAAGGCCTTGAAACACAAGAACTGTTAAGGCTGGAGGGCAGTTGCAATGAAATCGATGGTGTTTTTCGCGGGCGCCTCGAGCTCCCCGTCAGTGATTGGGATCTGCCGGTCGACCGCGGGTGGCAATGCGAGCGTATGGTCGTTAGGGCAGTTGCGGGAGATCACAGCGCAGACTCCAGTGGTACCACGCGCCCGGCGATCGTGGATGACAAAGTTTTGCTCGGTACCCAATCTGTGACGAACCGTCACGATCGCAAAACAGGTCACCTAGAAGTGCATGCAGTCCTGGGAAGTTCTCTCAATACCTTTAGCCGTTACCGTACGACACTAATGCGGGGACTTGACCATGCGATCGACCGCCTACGTGCACTACAAAAGGAAAGGCGCGAACGCGAACAGGCAGGTTCCGGGCCAACCTCTGCAGAGGCTTGGGACGGGTAGGACGGAGCCTGGGCAATGCCGGTTCACATCGCTCTTAAAGCAACATGCGAACGGCCTGCGCCAAACACCATGGCGCAGGCCGTCCTTTTTGACTATGCCGGTGCGCAGAGTAGAACCGTGTGGGACGATGAATCGGGCTTTTTGCGAAACGAACCCACTAAGTTGTTTGTTTACAGCAGCTGTGTTTGCACCCGGCCATTGTGCTCGTCGGTGAAGCGTGGCCGAGGGCTCGCACATTGGCGAGCCCTGGGTGTTCGCACGCTCACTTACGTGATCGTATACGTTGCAGTGGCTACTTTACTCGTAGCATACCCATTGCCGGCAGCGGTCGCGTTGATCGTCGTTGTCGAGAAGATAAACGGACCTGTGTAGGGAGTGGATTGGGTGGTCGGAGCCGTCAATTGTGTATGGTGGCGGCATCCGGCACGAACTCTCCGCCAACCTGGCACACGCCATAGGGCTCTGGTTTCTGAATCAATTCAGGACGCGGCTAGCGAGTTGCCGCTAGGCTCGCCAAGGCGTCGGCGACCTTCTGAATCTGGTTATCAGTCATCTCCGGGTACAAAGGCAGCGATAGCACCTCCTTCGCCGCCTTCTCGGAATGCGGAAAAGCTCCACGGGAATATCCCAACTCAGCATAAGCAGGCTGCAGGTGCACGGGCACTGCGTAGTGAATGGCAGTCTGAATTCCCTCTGTCTGGAGCGCTGCCTGCAGACTGTCGCGGTCCTCGGCTCGCAGCGTGTAGACGTGGTACACATGTCGGGCCCAAGGCATTTCGGTGGGCAGTTCTAACCCGCACTCGGCCAGCAGGTGATTGTATCTGCTTGCTACAGCCCGGCGTGCCTCAGTCCATTTCTCTAAGTGGCGAAGCTTGACCCGTAGAATCGCGCCCTGAAAGCCTTCCATCCGGTAGTTGTAGCCGCGCAGGACGTGGTGATACTTGCGATCCTGTCCCCAGTCGCGCAGCATGCGGACTGTGCGGGCGTATTCCGGGTTGTTGGTCGTGACTGCCCCGCCTTCACCGTAAGCTCCCAGGTTCTTGGTGGGGTAGAAACTGAAGCCCGCGATGTCTGCGAGGCTTCCCACCGGCCGCCCTTTGTACTTTGCGCCGTGGGCCTGCGCGGCATCTTCAATGACCACCAATCCATGTTGGCGCGCCAATTCCATGATCGGATCCATGTCGGCGGGCTGGCCATAAAGATGAACTGGCAAGATCGCTTTCGTGCGCGTCGTGATCGCCGCCTGCACTGCCGCTGGATCCAGCGTGAAGGAGCGCGGATCGATATCTACCAGAACGGGTCGTGCCCCGGCATAGAGGACCGCCGCGACACTGGCCACAAAGGTGAACGGCACGGTGATTACCTCGTCGCCGGGACCCACTCCGGCTGCCAGCAACGCCAGATGCAGGGCGCTGGTGCCAGAATTGACCGCAATGCACTCGGCTGCGCCACAATAAGCGGCAAACTCATGCTCGAACTCAGCCACCTCGCTGCCCAGCACAAACTGAGAACTGTCCAAGACTCCGGCGAGGGCGGCATCGATCTCGGGCTTAATGCTCTGATACTGCGCTTTCAAATCTAGGTAGGGCACTTTTATGGAGAACTCTGCCATGTGAAATCCGTTTCGATCGTCCAGCTATTACCGCTGCGGAATAAGCAGATCACAGCAGCATTGGCGACGAAGAAGCCAACAATCGGACCATACAACAGAATGCGGGCCGCATCAACCGAACGAACGGAGATCCTGCCCAACAGCCAACCGCTCTCCGAAGCATGCGCACAGCCGACCTGGCAGGGTTACCACTCCCAAGCCTGCCTGCAGAGCTTTATCGCCTATCGTGATTGTCTGGGACACCGCACTTGAGTGTGCCAGTAACCATGGAAGGTAATAGAAGCTCAACCTATGCCGACGTAGGCTGCTTGGAGGGCTTGTCGGTGTCGGGAGATGCCGTGAGAGGGTGTAGTGTAGCTTTGGCTGTCTTGATGATGATTCTGCCAGTTCGTTCCCCTGCCGCGGAGAACGGCGCAATTCTGCGTACCCAGGGCCGTGTTTTGCTTGACGGAAATCCTGCCCTCCCTTCCGTCGCAATTTTTCCGCCCGCTGTCATTGAAACTGAGAAGAACTCAACTGCTTTAATAGTAGCTACAGGCTCCCGCATCGAAATCAATGACGAGAGTGTCATCGAGTACGACGGCGACCAAGTGAGGTTAGAACATGGAAGTCTGTCCGTGCTGACATTCCAGGGACTGATCGTAAGAGTTGGTTGTATCGTTGCGACACCTGTCAACAATGAGGAGACGCAGTATGAGGTCACTGATCGAACGGGCCAGGTTACGGTATCAGCGATCAAGAATGACGTTTACATCGAAGAAAGTGCGTCGCGAAATCCCAAGTTGGTAACGGATACTGCACGTTCAGGGCGAGTCACCGTAACGCAAGGTCAGCAAAAATCGCGTGAGGAGAAGTGCGGCGCACCAGAAGTCAAGACTCCTCCCCTCCCGCCTAGAGGTCCCACAATCAACAAACTGGGGAACAGGCGACTCTGAGGTGACGCGCCGCACTTCGTGAGTTGCCCCTCAACAGTATGGTTCGTTGCTGCTAGCCGTCCTGCCTGCCCCTTCCTGAGCCACAAATGACGAGAGGTTCTAAAGGCGCTCAAGCCCTATTCTCCCATCACCTTCACGACGACTCGCTTGCTTCTTTGTCCGTCAAACTCTGCATAGAAAATTCGCTGCCACGTCCCCAGATCGAGTTTGCCGGCGGTAATCGGCACGATCACTTCATGATGGATAAGTAGCGCCTTCAGGTGCGAATCGCCATTGTCCTCGCCGGTCTCATGATGCTTGTAATCCTTGCGAAACGGAGCCAGATGCTCCAGCCAGTGATCAATGTCTTCAATCAGACCGCTCTCGTTGTCATTGACGTAGACACCGGCCGTAATGTGCATCGCTGAAACCAGCACCATGCCCTCCTGCACGCCGCTCTTGCGGACGATCTCTTCCACCTGCGGCGTAATGTGCACGTAAGCGCGGTGCGTCTTGGTGTTGAATTTCAGGTAGTCGGTGAAGGTTTTCATCGCACTCGTGTCCGTGTCAAAACAGCATAAAGACCTCAGCCCAGCACTTCTGCCAGCTTGCCCGTTGCGATCAGCGCGGAAATTCCCGCCAGATCGGGATACATGACTCGATCTTTCTCCATCGCCGGACATACAGAGCGAATTGCGGCATGGACAGCCTGGCCGCGTTTCGAGCTCTTCAGCGGAGCAAGCATATCAAGAGCCTGAGCCACGGCCATCGCCTCGATGGCCAGTACGTTCCGCGTGTTTTCGACGATCCGCTTCAGCTTGATGGCGGCCGTCATGCCCATGGAAACGAAATCTTCCTTGTTGCCTGAGGTCGTAATCGAATCGACCGAGGCGGGATGCGCCAGCACCTTGTTTTCGCTGACCAGTGCTGCCGCCGTCACCTGCGGCATCATGAAGCCGGAGTTCAACCCGGCGCCCGGCGCCAGGAATGGTGGCAAGCCCTCGCTGAGAGCGGGATTCACCAGTCGCTCGATCCGCCGCTCGCTGATGCCGGCCAGGGCGCTGAGCGCGATGGCAAGAAAATCGAGGGCAAACGCCAACGGCTCCCCATGAAAATTTCCACCAGAGATTACATCCCCCTGTGTGTCCTTTCTGTCACGAATGAAAACCAGCGGATTATCAACCGCGGAGTTGGCCTCCGTCTCAAACACGCTGCGGCAGTATGCCAGTGTGTCGCGCACTGCGCCATGCACCTGCGGAATACAGCGCAGCGAATAGGCGTCCTGGACGCGGCCGCACGTCCGATGCGATTCGCGAATCTGGCTGCCTTCCAGCATTCGCCGTAGATTTGCCGCGCTTTTGATCTGGCCGGGATGCGGACGCGCCTGATGAATGCGTTCATCGAACGCAGCATCGGTTCCTTTCAGCGCATCGCAACTGAGACCGCCGAGCACGTCCGCAGAGTCAACCAGCGCTTCCGCCGCCAACAGGGCGAGAGTGCCCACAGCGAGCATCGCCTGCGTGCCGTTGATCAGCGAAATTGTTTCTTTCGCTTCGAGTACGAGCGGCTTTATCTGCGCCCGCTTGAGAGCATCGGAACTGGGCCCCCACGCACCTTTCTCATCCAAGCATTCGCCTTCGCCAATCAAGGCAAGCGCCAGATGCGCCAGCGGAGCCAGATCGCCGCTCGCGCCCACGCTTCCCTGCGAAGGGATGACTGGCGTAACGCCGCGATTGAGCATCTCGCACAGCGTGTCGATGACAATGGGCCTCACGCCTGAATGGCCCTTGGCCAGCGAATTCGCCCGCAGCAGCATCATGGCGCGCGTCTCCGGCTGGGAAAGCGGTTCTCCCACTCCGACGGCATGCGAGCGGACCAGATTGACCTGCAGCTCGCGAATTTGGTCGCCGGCGATGCGCACATCGCTCAGCTTCCCCACGCCCGTCGTAATGGCGTAAGCCACTTTATCGCTGGCCACAATGTCGTCCACCACGGAGCGCGCCAACATAACGGCTTCTCGCGCATCGGGTGCGAGGAGCACGGCGCGGCGTTCAGTCGCAACTTCGCGCACCGATTCCAGACTCAGATCGTTTCCGTTGATATGAAGTGCGTTCAAAAGAGCCCCAGACTTTCAGAAGTTAAGAATTTTGACGAAGCACACGAATCGCAGCGTGCGACGTCACTACTGCTTGCCGGCCGCCGCGCGAAAGACTTTCAGATATTTCTCCGGCAATGCCGCAATCTTCATGCTCGTATCCGTCACGATATGCAAAGTCTCGCCTTCGGCCAGCAGCGCTCCGTTATCGGCACGCAGCAGTTCATAACTGAATGCGACTACGGACTCGCGCACCGATTTCAGCCACGTCCGCACGATTACTTCCTCGTCGTAATAGACCGGCGCTCGATAGCGGCAAGTGGCCTCGGCTACGGCGATGAAGCGACCGTCCTCGCGCTCCATGTCGCGATACGAGAATCCCATCTGCCGCATCAATTCGACTCGCCCCACTTCGAACCAGATGAGATGGTTCGAATGATAGACCACCCCCATCTGGTCAGTCTCAGCGTAGCGCACACGCAGCCTGGTTTCGTTGATCGCTAGGCGATTGTTGGAATTCATTTCCCCGTCCAGACCGGACGCCGCCTTTCCAGAAACGACAGAATTCCTTCGCGGAAATCGGGCGTCGTGCGGATGGCGGCATTTTCTCTGACCGCGGCATCGATCTGCAGGTCGAGCTCCGCGCGGGCATGGTCGTTCAGCAACTTCTTGGTTGCCCGTAACGACGTCGGGCTATTCTGCATCAAAGTGGCCGCCAGTTCGCGCGCCCTCGGCATCAGGCCATCCAGCGGAAGAATCTCATTGATCAGGCCAAGCCGCAATGCTTCAGCCGCGTCAAAGATGCGGCCGGTGAGCAATAAATCGCGCGCTTGCTTCTCACCGACCTGGCGCAGGAGAAATGTGGAAACGATCGCCGGCACAAAGCCGATGCGAACTTCGGTATAGCCAAATTTTGCTTCCGGCACCGCCAGTGTGAAGTCGCACAACAAGGCAAGACCCGTGCCCCCGGCGATGGCCGGTCCGTTAACCGCGGCGATCGTCACCTTGGGAAACTCATAGAGTGAGCGAAACAGCCGGACCATGGTCTCGGAGTCTTTCAGATTCTGATCGGGAGTTCGCCCCAAAAGCGCCTTCAGATTCTCCAGATCCATGCCGGAACAGAACGCCGGGCCCGCCCCGGTCAGGATAAGAATGCGATCATCTGACGTGGCGACATCGTTGAGCGCGCCCAGCAGATCGTCGATCAATTCGAAGCTGATGGCGTTGCGCTTGTCAGGCCGGTTCAGCGTGACGGTAGCAACGCTGCCCTCAGACGTAACTTGGACGGTCTTATAGTTCATTGGTTAGTTCATCAGTCCGCCGCGTGGGAGTCTGCATATTTTGCGCCGATTCCGGCAGTCGCTTTCAGCAATGCGTCCAGTGGCTTGAGTGGAGGCAGCTTCGCTCCACGCCTTGCGAGCGCCTCGATCGCGGTCTCCGTCGGGATGTTACCAACCAGGCTGCTCTGCGCAAACGGACACCCACCAAGCCCGCCCAAAGCCGAGTCGAAACGCCGGCAACCGGCATCGTACGCCGCCAAAACCTTGTCTGCTGCCTGTTCCGGGCTGCTGTGCAGGTGGACGCCAATCTCCAGGTAGTCGTACTTCGCCATCACAGCCCCGACCAGTTCTCCGATCTGTTGCGGCGTGGCCATCCCGACCGTATCGGCGAGCGAGATCATGTGCAGATCCTCTGCCTCCAGCAGATCAATCGCGCCCACGACTTCCTCGACACTCCATGCGTCTCCGTAAGGATTGCCGAAGGCCATCGAAATATAAACTGCAATATCCAGTCCTGCATCGTCGGCTTTTTTCTGGATTTTTTCCAATTCGTCGAGCGCATCCTCAGGTGACTGGTTCTGATTCTTGCGCAGAAAAGTCTCCGAAATCGAATACGGAAAACCTAGAGTAGAAACCGCCTGTGTCTCGATGGCGCGCGTCGCGCCTTTTTCGTTCACCACGATGCCGATAATCTCGACATCATCGGGCGGGTCGAGTTCCTTCAGCACTTCTTCCGAGTCCGCCATCTGGGGTACGGCCTTGGGCGACACAAACGACACCGCATCAACGTGTTTAAACCCCGCGCTGATCAAGGCTTTCAGGTAATCGACCTTCAGATCGGCGGGAATCATCCCTTTCAGCCCTTGCCACGCATCGCGCGGGCATTCAATCAGTTTGACAGAATCAGTCATACGAACTTCTTTGCCACGGATTTCACGGATGCGTACAGATCAGTAATGGCAATTGCTACGTTTAGTCCGTGTTCATTCCGAGTGATCCGAGGCCGAGGAAGGTGAATCACGTCTGCAGCACTCCCACTTTGAACTCCGGCACGTCCGGATTCAGCGCGGCCGCTTCGAGTGCCTGTGCGATCGCGTCCCGCGTCTCGATCGGATCGATGATCTTGTCGATCCACAGCCGGGCGGCACCGTAGCGCGGATCAGTCTGCTCGTCGTAAGTATTTTTCACCGATTCGTAGAGCGCTTTCTTCTCTTCCTCGGTCAATTTCTTTCCACCGCGCTCGAGTTGCTTTACCTTGATCTCAACCAGCGTTCCCGCGGCCGAATCGCCGCTCATCACGGCGTATCGGGCCGTGGGCCAGGCAAACACAAAGCGCGGGTCGTACGCTTTGCCGCACATGGCATAATGGCCAGCGCCGAACGATCCGCCCACGATCACAGTAATCTTGGGCACGACCGAATTCGACACGGCATTCACCATTTTCGCGCCGGCCTTAATGATTCCGCTCCACTCCGCATCCCGCCCGACCATGAATCCATTCACATCGTGAAAGAAAATCAGCGGGATCAGATTCTGATTGCAATCCATGATGAACCGCGCCGCCTTCTCCGCCGATTCGGTATAGATGACGCCGCCAAACTCAATGCGCTTGTGGCCTTCGTGATCGGTCTGCTGCGCATGCAATTTCTGGTTGGCGACAATGCCTACGGCAAAGCCGCCGATTCGAGCGTAGCCGCAGATCAGCGTCTTGCCGTACTCCGGCTTGTATTCGTCGAAGCGGCTGCCGTCGAGCACGCGCGCCAGAATCTCCTTCATGTCATAGGGGCGCGCCGGCGAGGAGTCGTAGATGCCGTAGATTTCCTCAGCGGCCAGTTCCGGCTCGACCGGCTTCTTGCGATCCCACGGCGAAAGCCGCCGGTAGCCCCATTTTTCGACGATCGAGCGAATCCGCGCGATGCAGCCTTCGTCATTGGCCTCGCGGAAGTCGATGGTGCCGCTAATCGCCGAATGCATCGCCGCTCCACCAAGTTCTTCGGCAGAAACCTTCTGCCCAATCGCTGCCTGCACCAGCGCCGGGCCGGCAAGAAACAGGCCGCTGCCATCGGTCATGAGCAGGTGGTCGCACATCACCGGCAGATAGCCCCCGCCGGCCACACACATGCCCATGATGGCGGCAATCTGCGGAATTCCCATCGCCGACATCACCGCATTGTTGCGGAAGACGCGGCCGAAATCGTCGGTGTCGGGAAACACATCCTCTTGCAGTGGCAGAAATACCCCCGCGGAATCGACCAGGTAGATCGTGGGAATACGATTCTCGATTGCGATGTTCTGCGCGCGAATCACCTTCTTCGACGTCATGGGAAAAAACGCGCCCGCCTTTACCGTCGCGTCATTCGCGATGATCATCACAAGCCGCGTGTGTATACGCGCCAATCCAGTGATCACACCCGCGGCCGGTGCTCCGCCCCATTCTTCGTACATGCCGTGCGCGGCGTGCAGACCGAGTTCGAAGAACGTTCCGGGATCGATGAGCAGTTCGATGCGCTCGCGCGCCGTGAGCCGTCCCTTGGCGTGCTGGCTCTCGATCGCTTTGCTGCCGCCGCCTTCGCGGATCTTTTCCTCTTCGTTGTGCACTTGCGACATCAGGTCGGCCAGGAACCGCATGTTGGCCTCAAAGCGCGCCGAGGTGGGGTCGACCCGCGATGCCAGCACGTTGGACAGCGCAGACGAGTTCATCGTGGAGGTTTCGTCGCGGTTGGCCATGGGCGAAGGAGCGGACTGATTACGGTATACCACGGGAGCGGAAAGGCGCAAACCGCACGCCAGTAGCCGCGGTCGGGGATGCGGCGGTCAGCTGGGCTGCTCCTGGCGGCCAGCACTGGCGACTCGACGCACTGCCTCGGCCACAGGATCTTCGGCGATGGCGTCCACCAGTCCCACGTCCAAAGCCCGCAATGCAGTGATTTTCTCGGCAGCTACAAACATCTCCAGCGCGCGTGCTTTCCCGACCAGCCGAGGCAACCGCTGCGTACCGCCCCAGCCCGTGATCAATCCGAGAGCGGCTCCGCGATGGCCGAAGATCGCATGCGGCGAGGAAATCCGATAGCGGCAAGCCAGCGCCAGATCCAGGCCTCCGCCCATGCAGTATCCAGAGATCGCTGCAGCCACCGGAGCCGGGAATTCGTCCACCAACTGCATCAAGGCCTGCCCCATCTTGGAAAACTCAAACGCGGCAGGGCCATCGAGAGCGGCTATCTCAATTAGTTCCGCTCCTGCAGAAAAAAACCTCTCATTTCCCGTGATCACGAGCGGCAATCTTTCGCTCGCCAATTGCGGCACCACATCGGCGAGCGCCAGCACACGCTGTCGCGTAAGTCGATTGGTCCCATCCTCAGAGCACAGGCGCAAAACCGAGACCCGCTGCTGTCGTTCTACGACAAAGAATGAGAGGTCCTTCATCTTGTAAAGCGCAGGGCTTTTCCTTGTCCGATCTTGTTCTTGGAAGGATAAAAGGATTGGCGCCTATCCCGCGGCGGGCACGCCGGGCGTCTTCACGTGCGTGCGAATGAACTGCACAATGTCATCCATGGCAGTTCCGGGCTGGAAGATTGCCGCGACTCCCGCCTTCTTGAGGCCTTCGACATCCTGATCAGGAATGATGCCGCCGACCAGCACAATCACATCTTCCATCTTGTTTTGCTTGAGCAGATCCATGACGCGTGGCACGATGGCGTTGTGCGCACCGGAGAGAATCGACAGCCCGATCACCTGCACATCTTCCTGCAACGCTGCATTGACAACCATCTCTGGCGTTTGCCGCAGGCCCGTGTAAATGACTTCCATGCCGGCATCGCGCAGCGCGCGCGCAATCACCTTGGCGCCGCGATCATGCCCGTCGAGCCCGGGCTTGGCCACCAGGACGCGAATCTTGAGATCAGCCATGACAGAACATTTAACCACAGAGAGCACTGAGGATCACAGGCGAATTCTGCGGTGATGTCCCTGTGTTCCTCTGTGGCCTCTGTGGTTACAGCGTCTTGATATCCAGACTCCGCCACAAATACCAGCACGCGATGCTGCGGTACGGCGCCCACGGTTTCGCGATTTTCTCCATGACGTGCGGTTTGGGCAGTTTGCGCTTGCGGTAATGCTTCTTAATCGCCGCCTGCACGCCGTAATCTCCCGTGGGCAGCACATCCGGACGCCGCAGCGTGAACATCAGAAACATGTGCGCCGTCCACACGCCAATCCCTTTCACCTGGGTTAGGTGCTTGATCACTTCATCGTCAGTCATGTCGGGCAATCTCGCGAAGTTCAGCAAGCCGTCGCGGGTCTTAATCGCCAGGTCCTTCAGGTACGCGGATTTTTGCTTCGAAAGCCCCACGCCGCGCAGTTGCTCGTCATTCAGCTTGAGGATTCCCTCCGGCGTGAGAGGATCGCCGGCAAGATCGGTGAAGCGCTTGAAGATCGTCGCCGCAGCCTGGCCGTTCAACTGCTGATAGAGGATCGATTCAGCCAGGCTGTGAAACTCCGGCGGCCCGTACTCCATGCGGAAGGGGCCCACACGTTCGATGATCGAACGCAGAACCGGATCGGCTTTCTTGAGGTGCGCGACTGCTTTTCGCATGCCCTATAGGTTTAACACAAAAAACCGTTTCTGGGCGAACAAAAAACGAATCGCCGCAGCCGCGCAGCGTGCCTCACGCCCGCCCTATTGCGCCCTCTTGATCGCGATCCCCATCACTTCAAACCTTCCCCCGCGCACGAGTTTATCGGTGCCAATGAACGCCCGGGCCGGATAGTCGCCGTGAAAATATGTCTTGTAGACCGCATTGAAAGTCTCGTATAGCTTCAAGTCTGTACAAAAAATCTGCAGCGACACCACATCTTCCATGGACATCCCCGCCGCCTCGACCGTCGACTTGATTCCTTCGATCACTAGGCGCGCTTCGTCTTCCGCGCCGGCCGGCGGCTGGCCGGTCTTCTCCAGGCCGATATGCCCGGCAATGTAGAGGGTGTTTCCGACCAACACCGCATCGCTGAAGGGCAACGCCTGGGCGTCCGCGGGTCTCGGTTTCACAATGAATTTGCGATCTGCACCTGCCGCCGCCAAGCATGCTGTAAGGAACAAAACTGCCACAAACATTCTTTGAGATTTCATGGTTGTCCTCGCGAAGAGATTCAAATTGGACCTGCAGGCTACCACCATTACCACCACGCGGCCAGCAGCAGTCCCGCGCCGCCTCCGCCCAGCACCACCCACGCCGGATTCACTTTCCACCGCAACAGCACGGCCAGCGCCGCCGCAGCGATGACCCACGCCGGCCAGCCGTGAAGGGCGTCGGCGGCCAGCTTGAAGGTCACCCCCGCCATCAATGCCACCGCGCATACATTGACGGCGTCCAGAAACGCCGCCATCCACGCGGACTGGCGCAACCGAAACAATACCGGCGCCAGCAGCGCCACAAAGAAAAACGACGGCAGAAAAATGGCAACCGTAGCGACCGCCGCTCCCGGCACACCACCGAGAATGTATCCGATAAACGTTGCCGTCGAGAGCACCGGCCCGGGTGTAAATTGCCCGATCGCGACCGCGTCCAGCAATTGCTGTTGCGTCAGCCACGCATGCTGCCGGATCAATCCATCCTCAAGAAATGCCAGCAGCACGTATCCGCCGCCGTAAAGCACCGCGCCCACGCGCAGGAAAAAAAGCGCGATTTTCCCCATCGATGGCACGGTCGGCGGAACGGCAGCCGAGATCGCAGCCGCAAGCGTGAGAAATCGTGGCCGCATCCACGTTGGCAGAACCCACATTGCCGCGCTCGCCCGCAGCGCTGACGCCCGCCGCGCCAGCATGCCAACGATCGCGCCACCGAAAAGAATCGCAATCGGATTCAGCCCGAGAAAGAATGCAGCCAGCGCTAGCGCACCGAGCACCACCAGCCCTGCATCCTTCACCGCCGTTTTTCCTAACCGCCAGATCGCGATCGCGATCACCGCAATCACCGCCGGCTTGATCCCGTACAGAACAGACGCGGCCTGCGGCAGCGCCCCGAATCGGGTGTAGGCCCACGCGAATGCCCCCGTGATCAGCGCGGCCGGCAGAATAAAGCTTGCTCCGGCGACGCACAGCCCCGCCCACCCCGCCCGCGCGAACCCCACGTTGATGGCCATCTCCGTGGAAGTGGGTCCAGGGATCAGGTTGGCCGCGCCCAGCATGTCGAGGAATTGTTGCCGCGTGAGCCACTGCCGCTTGCGAACGACTTCACCCTCGATCAGGGCGATGTGCGCCGCCGGCCCGCCAAAGCTGATCGCGCCAAGCTTGAGGAATAGAAACGCCAGCTCCCGCAGCCGAGCGGCGAACGACGGTGGCAATGCCGCGGGAACCGCTTCCTGCGGGGCAATCATTCGCTCACCATGGCTTCCTGTCGGTTTCTGAGCCCAGGTTGCGTCGGCCTCCGGACACCAGAAGAAAAATCAGGCACATCAGCATGGCAAAATCGGTGCGGGCATCGCTGACCATAAACCAAAATCCCTGGGTTGGTCTAGTCAACTCGGGAATTTTCGTAGTGACGATCGCCGTACAAATGATGATCAAGAGGGGAATCGCCGCGATCCTGGTAAGCACCCCGATCAGAACCAACAGCCCGCACACGATTTCAAACGTTCCCACGAAATGCGCCGTAAATGCAGGATGCGCAAAACCAATCCGCGTGAACCGGTTCACTCCCATGTTCGGATCGGTGAATTTCAAAATTCCCTGGTAGAAAAAAATCAGCCCCACAGCAACCCGGATGAATACGGCACCCCGGCAAGCGACCACTTTTTGTCTGAAGCTCACTTTCGTCTCACCTGTCTCGCGCGACGCAAGAAATGCATTCTTTCAACTCAGGAAAGAAATTCCACCGTTTTTTGAATCAGGTCAGCTGTCGGCTTGTAGGGATCGCCCGGCGCATCGTACTCGATCGAGCAATATCCCTTGTAGTTGTTTTTCCTCAGGATTCGAAATGTCCGCGCCAAGTCGACGTGCACCGCCTTGCCTTGTTCATTTACTTCGCCATCTTTCACGTGGCAGATGCCGTAAGCATGCGCAAACATCGCATCCACGGCGCGGTAGGCAAAGTCTTCGTCGTGGGCCGCCAGCGAGTTGCCGAAATCAGGCAGCCCGCGCAGCCACGGACTGTTCACTTTTTCGATGACCTGCACAATGAAGAAGGGATCTTCGCTGACCGGGTCGTCGTTTTCGAGATGCACTACGACATTTTTCTTCTGCGCATATTCGACCACGCGCGAAAGCGTATCTGCCGTGCGGCCCACGTCCGGCTTTGAGTCCTGCGCTCGTTCAATATGTGTACGAATGCTCGGCGATCCGAGTGCCGCCGCCACATCCACCCAGTGTTTACCCGCCATGATAGCGCGTTCGCGCTCGAGCGCGTCCGCTGAGTACTGGCTGAATTCTTCGTCCACCGCAATGTTCACAACTGACGAGTGCGCTTTCTCAACGCCCGTCCGGAACTGTTCGAGATACGCTGCGTCGGTCGCAGGAAAAACGCGGCTCCAGGGCTCAATGTTGTGGATGTTGAACCTCTGCGCAACGTGCCCTGCGAAATTCTTGAATTCGATTTGTTGCGCAGCTGGAACCGGACTCGGTGTCCTGCCGTCCCATCCCTTCCAACCCAAGATGTGTTCGCGAAAAGGATACGCTGCCACGGCAATCCGCTTGCGGGGTTCAGAAGGAAAATGAACCGAAGGCTGCGCACTCTCTGCACGCAAGAATTGAGGCAGCAAACAGGTGCCGGCAACCATTCCCGCGCATCGGCCAAGAAACTGTCTGCGAGTAGTCGCACTCATGCGCGACAGTGTAACAGAGGGAAATCTCAATGGCAGTTGCTGCTAACAGGCGGTCGGTGGCGGCTCTGCGACTGCTTGTGGTGCACCTCCCACATGTGCACAACCCCAAACAGGACGTACATCGCTATGGAACCGACTGCAGGGAGGACATAAATGAGGGCGCGCTCCATGCCGAACAGCACGCTCGACACGATGACAGTCGAGACCAACACGATTCTCTTCATCGGGACCTCCCCATCCACCGCGCTCCCTGAAGTGTCAAAAAGCCGCCCCACGTGCTCGCGGCGCGGGACGGATGCTCACGGCTGTACCCCAATCTCAAAGTTCAAAGTTGAGAGAGACAGCCGGTACTGATATTGCGCGTTCACATAGCCGATCGCGGCATCGGTCTGCTGCAACTGTGCCTGACTCAGTTCGACAATCGATCCCAGGCCAAGCTGATATCTGCTCTGCGCGAGACTCAAGCCCAGATCGGCTTCCTTCGCCAGTTCAGCTGCCACGCCCACGCGCTGAAATGCAGTGTTGGTAGAGAGCCATGCCGTGCGCACGTCGCGGACTACCCGGTCTCGCAGATCGCGTGTGCTTTCTGCAGCGGCCTGGGCCTTATAATTTGCCTCTGATGCCTGTGCCGTGAATAGAAAGCCATTGAAGATCGGAATGTTCATATTCACGCCAATGGCTCCGTACCAGCTGGAGACGAAATAGTTGGGAAAGCAGTTTCCGAAGCAGTCCGGGCGCACGGGGGTCACACCCACCAGGCCGAGAGTGCTGATAGTGGGCAAGAGTTGATCGCGCTGGGCGCGACGGAACTTTTCCGCGGCTTGCTGCTCGTAGGCGAGTGCCTGCAGATCGGGGCGCTGGCGCAACGCAGTGCTGATGAGCACGTCCACGTCCGGTGGCGGTGCCGGGGTTTGCGACTCCTCATCGCTTAGCTCATAGCTAACCTGCTTGTCGAAGCCGAGTACCGCTGAAAGCGCTGCGCTCGTGGAATCGACGTTGTTTTGCGCATCGAGCTGCAACAGCTTGGCCTGCGAGAGATTTACTTGCGCAAAAGCCAAATCCAGGTTTGACTTCAGCTTGTTCTTCGCCAGTTCGTCGACCTGATGTTCCACCGATTGCCGCGTCGTCACCGTCTGCTGCGCGACCTTGAGCAGAGCTTGCGCCTGCAACGCGTTGTAAAAGGCTTGGTCCGTGGCGAGAACGATATCTTCCACGGTAGCCAGCGCATTTGCGTTTTGCGCTTTTTCTTGCAGCTTTGCGGACGACACCAAATTGACGGTGCGCCCGAAATCCGTGATGAGCTGGCTGAGGCTTACCCCGGTTCCGGCATGTTCCAGCAGCCGCGATGCCGTCAGAGCGCCGGCTCCAATACGGCTGCCTTCATTCGCGTCGACAGCCGTCATGGCGCCATTGAAGTTGGGAAGTTCCGCCGCTCTGGTCTCGCGATAGATCTGATGTTGCGCCAGCGCGAGCAGGCGTCCCACGCTGATACGGGGATTGTTCTTCAAGGCCAGCTGCTCCGCCTGCGCGCGCGTCAAATGCATTGCGCCGGCAGGTGCTTGAGGCGCCTGCTGCCCTGGCGCCTGGCCCATGGACGAGTCAGCCTGCAATTCCGTGCTGCGAGGCAAGCCCGCAGCCAGCGAGACCTCCAACCGCGGGGCCGCAACCGCGGGCGTTGGCAGTGATGATGACTGCGGTTCCGGCGCCGAAGGCAAGCCATCGCCAGAAACTCGCTGGTCAGGCGCCTGTGCGGATAGAAGTGTCGGCAAGATTAACAGCAGCGTGCACAGCAAAGTATTGGCCCTCGTCATTGGGTTGCCTCTGGTTCTCCTTGCATGAGGTGCCGTGTATGACGTGCCGTGACGATTTCCGAGCGACCCCACGACGCGCGGTGTTTCTGCGTCATTGTGCCGGCTCCGTCGGCACACTTGCCTCGTTTTGCGGAGTGCGCTTGCCGTACACCAGCAAGTACGCCGCGGGCACAATGAAGATGGTCAGCAACACCGAAGAAGTCAGGCCTCCGATGATGGCCTTCGCCATCGGCGAGTACTGCTCCGCCCCCGTGCCTAGCTTCATCGCCATCGGAATCATGCCGATGATCGTGGCCAGCGAGGTCATCAAAATCGGTCGCAGGCGGACGCGGCACGCGGTAATCACCGCGTCCATCGGCGACATTCCCTGCTTCTCCAGATTGTGTGCGAAGTCCACGATCAGGATGCTGTTCGAGTCGGCGATGCCAACCAGCATCAGCACTCCCATCAGCGACATTACGTTCAGCGTGGCGCCCGTCAGCGGCAGAATGATGAAGACGCCGACGAATCCCATCGGAATCGCCAGCATGATCAGGAAGGGATCGATGAACGATTTGAATTGAGCGGTCAGAATCAGATACAGCAGCATGAACGAGATGAGAAATCCCAGCGCAAAGCTCTTGAACGACTCCTCCATCCCGTTCACCATGCCGCGCAGGTTGATACGCACGTTGGCGGGAATCATTCCCTTGGACCGCTCCCTCGCAAGAATGTTGCGGATCTTACTCGTCACATTTTGCAGGTCTTCACCGGAAGGCGTGACATAAATGTCGGCGATCCGCTGAATCTGGTAGTGGTCCACTTCGGTCGGAGTCTGAATCTGCTCCACCTGGACCACGTTGTTGAGCACAGTTGTCGGTCGTCCTTGCCAGCAGTTCCATGGCGGCTGGCCGCTTCCCGGCGAAGGCGGCCGCCCGGAGGGTCCGCAATTAACGGACCCCTGGTCAGGATCGCGCAACGGAATCTGGCCGAGGTCGGCCATACTTCGAATGGCCGCATCGCCCTTCTCGAAATATTGCACCGTCAGGTAATAGTCATTGCCCGTGTGGCGATCGACCCAGTAGTTGGGCGCAATCATGTAGTTGGAGTTCAGCGCCGTGATGACGTTATCCACGACCTCTTTCTGCGTCAGGCCCATTTCGCCGGCGTGCACGCGGTCCACATCCAGTCGCAAAGCCGGATAGTTCATGTCCTGCGGGATATAAATCTGTCCGACTCCATGAATTTCGCGGATGCGTGACGCCAGATTCTGCGCGATGCCGTAAATCTGATCGAGGTCCGGGCTGCTCACCTGCACGTCGATCGGCGCCTGCGCACCCTGGTTCAGGATGGCGTCCACCATCGAGCCGGTCGAAAAGAAGGTGCGAATCTCGGGAAACTCATTCGCCATGCGGTGTTGAATGCGGTCCATGTACTCGAAACTGCTCAGCTTGTGCGAATCGTTCAACTGCACTTGAACCGTAGCCGTGTACGGACCGGCATTCGTGGTGTAGAGCGCCGAGAAATCCGGAACCACGCCGAGGTTCGAAACAATTCTCTTGAAGTCCCTGGGCGCGACCTCCTGCCGGATCAAGTCTTCCACTTTCGCGACATACTGATCCGTCACTTCGAGGCGAGTCCCGGTCGGAACTTTCAGATTGATGGTGAACTGCCCGGCGTCGGTCTTCGGGAAGAACGCCAGGCCGAGCAGAGGATAGATCGCCAGACTGGCCACGAACACGCCGCTCAGAATGGCGACCGTAAGCCCGGGACGTTTCAGCGCCCGCCGCACCCAGTACTCGTAATAATCGAGAACCTTGTTGAACATGTGGTTGAAGCGGTTGTTGAACCGGTCCATCCACGAGATCTTCACTTCGGCTGGGTGATACTGCTTGTCGTCGTGAACCTCGCCGTGCGGCTTCCCCTTTAAATAGCGCGAGCAAAACAACGGAATCACCGTCATGGCCACAACAAACGAAGCCAGCAGCGACAGGCAAAACGCCAGGGCCAGGGCGGAGAACAGGAACTTGCCCACGCCGTACAGGAAGACGACCGGGAAGAAGTCCACCACGTCGACCAGCGTGGCCGCCAGCACCGCAAGATTAACCTCCGCGCCGCCCACTTCGGCAGCCACCATGGGCACCGCTCCCATCTCGAGATGGCGATAAATGTTCTCGAGCGAAATCACCGAGTTGTCGATGACTCTCGAGAACGCCAGCGCCATTCCTCCCAGGATCATTGTGTTCACGGTGCCGCCCATCAGCGCCAACACCACGAACGCGGCCAGCGCCGACAGTGGAATCGACAGCAAAACCGCCGACGTGGCGCGGAAGCTGCCCAGAAAAATCAGAATCATCAGGCTGATCAGAATCAGACCGAGAAAGCCTTCGTGCAGCACGGTATCAATCGCGTCCTTCACATAGACCGACTGATCGAAGACAATGCTGGTCTTCAACTGCTCAGGAATGTCGTAAAGATGTTTGATGAGCTGGCGAACTCCGTCCACCACGGCGATCGTGTTGGTGTCACCGCCCTGCTTCATGATCGGGATGTAGGCCGATTTCTGGCCGTCGATACGCACTTCGTTGTATTGAATCTGGTTGGCGTCTTCAGCTTTGCCGACGTCGTTGACCGTGACCCACGAATTTCCTTTGACTTTGATCGGCACCTGGCCCAGCTGGTTCATGTTGTCGACCAGGCTGTTCGAGTACACGAAGTAGTCGTACGGGCCCATCTTCACGTCGCCGGCTGGCAAAATCAGGTTGGAGTTGTTCACCGCACCCACCACGTCCATCAGGCTGAGCTGGCGCGACGACAGCTTGTACGGATCCACATACACCATGATCTGGCGGTATTTGCCGCCGAACGGAATCGGAATCTCCGCGCCGGGCACTACCGCGATCTGGTTGCGAATCTGGAACTGCGCGTAGTCGTGCAGCTGCGTTTCCGTCAGTCCCTCACCTTTCACCGTGACCAGCGCCACCGGCAGGCTCGATGCGTCGAACTTCAGCACCACGGGAGGCAGCGTGCCCGGCGGCAAACGCTTCAGGTCGGCCAGGGCCAGATTGGCGAGTTCGCTCGCGTCGGTGTCAGGATTCGTTCCAGCCTGGAAATAAACCTTGATGATGCTCACGCCCAGCAGCGATCGCGACTCCATGTGATCAACACCGGCGGCCAGTGTGAAGAAACGCTCCAGAGGATCGGTAATGTCGAACTCGATATCCTCCGGCGGCATGCCGCTGTAGAAGGTCGCCACCACTGCCTGCGGCAGATTGATTGGCGGAAACAAATCAACCGGCATGCGCGTGATGCTGGTGACCCCGATCACCACCAGCGCAAGGCAAATCACGATGATGAAATACGGGTTGCGAATCGAAAACCCTGGCATAAGAACCTGTCCCGTCTTGCTTTCCTAACTCGTTGCTGCGCGAATCTTCCTATTGCTGCCCATTCGCTGGGTTGTACTCCGGCACCGCCACGACCTGGGCGCGCACCTTTTCTCCCGCCTTCAGACCGGCGCGATCGCTGACCACGACCTCCTCACCGTCGCTCAGCCCCGAAGTGATTTCAGCATCAGTGCTGGTTTCGATTCCGACCTGTACTTTTCGCTGTTCCAGCGTTCCATTGGTGTTCACCACAAAGACGCCGGTTTCCCCGCCACGATGGCTCAATGCCTGCACCGGAATGCAAGGAATGTTGTCCTTGCGGTCGAGCTGAAGATCGGCTTCCGCGTAGAGCCCAGGCAGCAAGACTCGCTGCGGATTGGGAACGTCCACCTCGGTGTGCATAGTGCGAGTGTCGGCTCGCACATCCACCGAGAAGCGCGCCACCTTGCCGGGAAAGGTCCGGTTCAGGGACGGAACACGAACATTCACCGGATCACCAATCTTGATGTACTGCACGTAGCTTTCCGGCACAGGGATGACCAGACGAAACAGGTCGTCCTGCGACAGTCGCACCAGCGGCATCGCCTGCGTGCTCGAACCCGTGCCGGCCTGCATCAGCGTGCCCAGGTTCGCATAGCGTTCGGTGACCACGCCCGAAAACGGCGCGGTGATCCGCGAATAATCGAACAGACTCTGGTCATGAGCGAGCTTCGCCTTCGCCGCGGCCAGCTGGCTCTGCGCCGCTTCCAGCGCTGCTTGCGACGCATCCACCTGCGACGAAGCCGCCAGATCCTTGCCTTGCGCGTCATCGACTTCCTGCTGCGCTACGATTCCCGGCTGGCTCTGAAAAACGTCGTTTAACCGCGTGTACTCAAGATGCAGCGCCTTGTACTGCGCCTGATAGCGCGCCACATCATGCTGCGCTCGCGTCACCTGGTTCGTCGCGTTCTTGATCTGCGCCTGGTCTTCTTCCAACTGCGCTTGCAACTCGGGAATCTCCAACACGGCCATCACTTCGCCCGCTTTAACGTGCGTGCCGTAATCCACCTTGAGATCCTTCACGTAGCCTGACTCCTTGGCATACACATCGATCTCCTGAAAAGGCACCAACTCGGAAGAGAGCGTCAGTTCGCGGCCGAGAGACTTCTTCACCACTTTCGCCACGCCGACCGTGATCGTCGGCCCACTCGCCTGAACGTCGCTCCGGCTTCCGGAACATGACGCCGCTCCGATCGCAATCGCGATCACAACTGTCGCAGACACCAATCGACGATGCGCACCGCGCCTGCCGCGTCTCATCGTCTTACGTTTACGGTCATCTTGGCTCATTGCTTTCCTCTGGAACTCGGCCGACGACTCTGATCTTGGTCTTCGGCACTGGCCTACCCGATCGTCTTCAGCACTTCGCTGAGTTTCCGCACGGAAAATGCACTCGATCGGCAGAAATCAATCACTTTTTGTTCCCTGTCCCGCAACTGTGCCGCCGCGGCTGGAACCTCAGCCGCAATCTCCATCGGAATCGTGAGTACGCCATGCCGGTCTCCGTGCAACAGGTCTCCGGGACGAACGTCCATTCCCCCCACGCGAATGGGAGCGCCGATGTCGAAAATATGCGCGTAGGCGTGGGAAACCGCGACGCTCCCGGCGAACAATTGAATTCCCATGCTGCGCACTGATGGCAATTCGCGCACGGCGCCGTTCGTCACATAACCGATGCAGCCCAGCGCCTTCAAAATCGCCGCGTGCATATCGCCGATAAAAGCTCCGCGTCCCGGGGGGGCATCCATATCCTCCAGCACCAAAATGCGCGGTGCGGGAATTTCCAGGATGCGGTTCCAGAACTCCGCGCGATCGTGAAAAGTTGCGCCATACGTTGGCGGTTCGCCACTGCGCAGCCGGGCGGTTGCTGCGTACCCCACCATCGGGGGAGCGTCGTCGAACATGCATTGCACCCGGGAATCGGTGAATCCGGTGTTGCGCAATCGGACCCGGAAGGTCTCGACCGCGTTGGCCACCATGCAGGTGTCGAATTGGCGAAGCGCATCCAACTCTTCTTCCGTCAACCGGGCAGAAACGGTCATGTTGGTCGTCCTCTCGGGGATCCCGGCCTCCGGAACAGATGCAATTCCTCACGGGAGCGGAAACCCGCAGGCTCTCCAGCGGTCAGATTTGACCACACTACATCACTCTCTACAACGCAATGCCAGATGCTGGATATTAAGACAGAGTGTCAGAAGATGGAGGTGGCCGGTTGTACAGCCACTCTTCGAACACAACGCTCGGCGCTGTCGGCCTTGCGGGCGCGACGCGAGCATAAAAGGTGGGTGCCCACAGCAGCGCAGAACTCACCGCAGGCGGTTGCCATGCTGCTGCATTTTTTAGCAGGCGCTGTCGGCTGGGCTCGGGCAGGGAATGTTTCTGCACAGTCGCAACGGACGCAAGTGAAGAGCCAAGGGAGCAATAGCGCGTGGCCACACTCACGGTCAGGGCGCATATGGCCAACAGAACCACCGCTGCGCACCAATGCTGGCGCCGTCCGCACGCTGTATTGTTCGCTTCGTTCATTCTTGCGCTTACAGTCAAGAACCCCGCCTGTAATATATAAAACCGCAGTCACCAGCGGCAAGTAACTGAAGTGACGAGCCCGGCCACTCTCCTCCTTATCTTTTGGATCGCTCGTTCTCGCCACGGGGTTGCATGCTCGGACCCGAATCGCATGGCGAGACCATCGGATCTCCCCGGCTCAGTCTGAACGTTTGCAACCACAGCGGCCTTCGGCTCATCGATTGGAGGAGAAGCGGAATCCATCGCCTCCCTTGCCCACCTGGACGTTGGCGGTATCCACGTTCTGATCGCGGTCTTAGAGGTGATGCATGAAAACCCTGGTGCTGATCCTGCTCGCCATGACAGCGGGAGTGCCGGCCGCAGGATCGCTGACAACCAGATCGTCCGCGCAAGAGGCGATTCCAGCGGGCACCATTCTTCCGGTTCAGTTGAGCCATCTGCGCCCCTTGCTTTCAATTGGTTACAGACCCTGTCCCTCCGGCGTTCTGTAAATTTGTAACAACTAGCCGACTTGCGAGGTTGAATTGAGTAGTAAAGCGCCAGCAAATATGTTTGTGACCGTTCCGAAGTAGTAAATTTAGCGAAACCTTGCGGCTGGCTCTAATTTCGGTGTAGATTCGATTTAGTCGTTTGGTGGGGAAAAGCTCTTCATGCGGTCAGGCTTAAAGCCAATTGCGTGGCTTTGTCTATCGCTGACGTTGTTGTCGGCGTATATTTTTGCCGCGCACCAGCATTCCAGTTCCAGCGACGAAGCCCAGTGTACGATCTGCGTCGTTGCGCATTCTGCTTCCCCCGCTTCCACATCCACGCTACCGAGCACTGTTTTCGTTCTGGTCGTAGCCATTGTGCTAGCGGAACTGGTCTCGGCTAAACAGCGGCTTGTCTCCTTTGCGCTTACTGTTCGTCCGCCTCCCGCAGTCTAGAGATCAACTTTCAGTCAACCTAAAGGGCCGGTCTAGGTGCGCGACCGTGTCTTTGTTTCTTTGGCTGGACTCAATCTCTTCAATCTTTCGGGAGGAATTCATGCGGACTTCTTGCGAAAAGTCGCTTCACGCGGCTTTTGTAGCGGTTTTCTGTTTTGCTATTGCAGTTTACGCTGCTGCCCAATCAGCAGGTACTTCAGGGTCAATCACCGGAACGGTTGTGGATTCGACAGGAGCGGTGGTCAGAAATGCGATAGTCGAGATTCATAACATCGTCAGCGGATACGATCTAAGCACGAAAACCGATAGCAACGGTACATTCAGTCTGACGAATGTCCCGTTCAATCCTTACCACCTGACGGTGACGGCTGCGGGATTTGCCACTGCCGTCCAGGATGTGGAAATTCGCTCGGTGGTTCCTGCGAGCGTCAAGATCACACTTCAGGTGACCGGATCCCGAGAGACAGTTACGGTCGAAGCGAATGCGACTGACCTAATCGAAAACGATCCGACATTCCACTCGGATATCGACAAGAACCTTTTCGATAAACTCCCTCTGGAAAGTCAATCTTCATCCCTCAGTTCGCTCGTCACCTTATCGACGCCGGGCATCGCTGCGGATTCGAACGGCCTTTTCCACGGCATCGGCGATCACGCGGAAAATTCCTTCTCCGTCGACGGCCAACCCATTACGGACCAGCAAAGCAAGGTCTTCTCGAATCAACTTCCGGTGGATTCAATTCAGTCGATGGAAGTGATTTCTGGAGCGCCTCCCGCGGAATACGGTGGCAAAACCAGCGTTGTCATCGTGGCGACAACCCGCTCGGGACAGGGAGTGACGACACCTCACGGCAGCGTGAGTGCTTCTTATGGCACCTTTGGAACTTCCAATGTCGCGGCTGATCTCGCGTACGGTGGCAAGAACTGGGGCAACTTCATCTCGGTAGGCGGCTTGAATACCGGCCGCTTTCTCGATCCTCCGGAATTCGTGGTCTTCCACGACAAGGGCAACGAAGAAAACCTCTTCGACCGTGTGGACTATCAACTTTCCTCTGTCGACTCAATTCATCTGGACTTGGGTTATAGCCGGAGCTGGTTCCAAACGCCGAACAACCTAGATGCTGAAAACGCAACGGCCTGGAGCGGACTGTTCGGGCTCGAACCGCAAATGGCTCTGAACGGAATTGGTCCGAACGGAAATGTCGTTGGCCCCACAGATCAACGCTCCAAGATCGGCACCTTCAACATTGCTCCGTCGTGGACGCATGTCCTGACTGCCCACTCCGTATTTACCTTGGGCGCATTTGTGCGTCGCGACGACTACAACTACTACCCGAGCAATAATCCCTTTGCCGATCTCGGTCCACCCAGCCTGCAACGGCAGTCCGTCGGTCAGAATCGGACCCTCACTAATGCCGGGCTTCGCTCCGATCTGTCCTATGTCAAGGGCATTCACCAGATCAAAGCGGGCATCACCTACGAACAAACGTTTCTGAATGAGGATGACACTCTCGGCATCGTCGATCCAACCTTCAATGCGCCCTGCATCGCTGCCGTGGCAACGAGTGCGGTGAACCCGTTCCCCTTTGTTGCCGCGCCTGGACTCACTTCCGCCGATTGTCCCGGCAACACAGGCGCTTTGCAGCAAAACAACGCCTCGAACCCGAACGCGCCGGGCTCCGCTTTTTATCCTTATTACGACCCGATCCTGGCTCCTTACGATTTGACGCGTGGCGGAAGCTTGTACACATTCAACGGCCACACCGACGTGAAAGAACTCGCGTTGTACGTTCGTGACAACATCACAAAGGGGAACTGGTCTCTTAACCTCGGCTTGCGCGGTGATGTCTACAACGGGATCACCAGCGCTTCGCAGGCCGAACCGCGTCTCGGGATTGCGTACAACGTCAAAAAGACCAATACCATCCTTCGCGTTTCCTATGCCCGAACCCTGGAGTCTCCGTTCAATGAGAATCTGGTGCTTTCGAGCATTGGTTGCGCGAACGCGGTCCTGAATCCGCTCCTGCTGTGTTCTTCGACGGCAACGAACCCGCTGAGTCCAGGCTTTCGCAATGAGTTCCATGCCGGTCTTGAGCAGGCATTTGGTCGATACTTGGTGTTTTCCGGGGAATGGATTTCGAAGTACACGCACAATGGCTACGATTTCAGCGTGCTCGGCAACACTCCGATCACGTTTCCCATTGAGTGGCACAACTCGAAGATTCCCGGATACGCGGGCCGTGTGAGCGTCCCGAACTTTCACGGTTTCTCCGCGCTCATGGTCTTCTCCAGCGTCGCTGCCCGCTTCTTCACTCCCCAGATCGGCGGTGCTGGCGCGACACCGGCTGCTGTGGGACCCTTCCGTATCGACCACGATGAACATTTCAATCAAACAACCCACTTTCAATACCAGTTTTGGAAGGAGGGTCCATGGCTGGGATTCAACTGGCGGTACGACAGCGGACTTGTAGCGGGCGCCACGCCTTGCTTCGGGATAAATCCGTCCAATGATTGTCCAGGAACAATCCCCGCTGTCGGCGTACCGGGTGGGGGCTACATCAGCACGGTTGCGTCCAACGTGGAAAGCATTCCCTTATCTGCCGATCAAGAATCTGAGGCTGGGTTTTTCTGCAACGGGGTGCGCGCAACGCCGACGGCACCGCTGCCTTACAATTGCCCGGCCGCACAATGGGGATCGAATCTCATTCAGGTGCCGGCGCCCAACACAGAAGATGATGACCTCCACCCACCCCGCATTGCCTCGCGCAACCTGTTCGATCTGGCGGTAGGAGATGACAATCTGTTCAAAGGGGAGCACTACAAGTGGAGCCTCACTCTGACCGCCATCAACGTGACCAACAAGTTCGCGTTGTACAACTTCCTCTCAACGTTTAGCGGCACGCACTACGTGACCCCGCGAACGTTGACCGCCCAACTAGGTTTCCACTTCTAACTCATCGACTGAATAGAGGGCCCGCGAAGACGGGCCCTGTTTTTCAGTCAAGTCATAGTTCGTCGTGATCGGGGTCTGCAAAGAGGCCAACGCCGTGGGAGGCGTTGGGTCACACTCCTCCATTTTGTGGGGTGAGCACGATGAGGACATACTCGCTTGGAAGAGGAAGAAAGAAGGCTGTCAAGAAATTTACGACCCGTCAGGGCCTGCGGATGACGGTGATGGTCGGTGCTGCGATGCTTGGAATGCTGATGCTTTGGCTGATCGG
>JASHPH010000018.1 GCA_030038255.1 Candidatus Sulfotelmatobacter sp.
AGCAGCGCCTTGTCAAAGTAGTAGCGGCCGGTTTTGCTCTTGCGAATCTGCTTCATGCCGAAGACGATGCCAATCCCGCCGAGCAGGAAAATCCACCAGAAGCTTTGGACGAATGCGCTCAATCCCATAACCATGCGGGTAGGCAGGGGCAGATCGACGCCCAGTCCGGCAAACAGGTTGGCGAAGATGGGCACCACCCACTTCAGAAGGGCGCCCACGATCAGCACGGCGATCGAGACCACGGCGACGGGGTAAATCAAGGCCGACTTCACCGCGGCGCGCAAGCGAACGGCCTTTTCCACGTAGGTGGCCAACCGCTGCAGGATGATGTCGAGAATACCGCCGGTTTCGCCGGCCTCGATCATGTTGGTCGTGAGGTCGTCGAAAACGTTCGGGTACTGGCGCATGGCATTGGCTAGGGTCGCGCCGCTTTCTACCGTCGTGCGCACGCCCGTCAAGGTCTTTTGGAAGGTCTGATTCTCCTGATTGGCCGCCAAGATTTCCAGACACTGCACCAGCGGCAGACCGGCGTCGATCATCACCGAGAACTGGCGGAAGAAAATCGCGATCTCCTTGACCTTGACTTTGCCCGAGCCGAAGGTGGGCAGGGCGAACTCCTTGCCCTTCTCCCGAATCGCACCGGGGGTGATGCGCTCGCGCCGCAATGTCTGCGCCAGCGACGCCTTGTTGGGCGCCATCCGTTCACCAGAAACCTTCTGTCCGTTCGCGTCTTTGCCGGAAAATGTAAAGACTGGCATGGTGTTAGCTTCTCCTCACTGACGTGCCTGCTGGTCTTGCATGGTTCTTTTCTGTTCGCGCATCCGGTCGTTAATGCTTGGCCGGAGCAGCGCCCCGGGCCAGCGTTTGCCCGGCCGTAGTCGGCCGGTTCAGCAGACTGGCTCCGCGGTTGATCATTTCCTGCAACTCGTCCACATTGCTCGAGCGCTGCAGCGCGACCTCCAGCGAAATCTGCTTCTGGAAGTACGCCGTGGCCAGCGCCTGGTTAAAGGTCTGCATGCCGAACTTTTCCTGGCCTGACTGCATGGCGGAGTAAATCTGGTGAATCTTGTCTTCGCGGATCAGGTTGCGGACGGCGGCGTTGGGCACCAGAATCTCCATGATCATGGCGCGGCCCCGGCCGTCGATGCGCGGCAGCAGCGATTGACACATGATGCCTTCCAGAACCAGCGACAGCTGGGCGCGGATCTGGGGCTGCTGGTGCGCGGGAAAGACGTCGATGATACGGTTGATCGTCGAAGTCGCCGAGTTAGTGTGCAGCGTACCGAAGGTCAAGTGGCCGGTTTCCGCGATACGCAGCGCCGATTCGATGGTTTCCAGGTCACGCATTTCGCCGATCAGCACCACGTCAGGATCTTCGCGTAGCGCGGCGCGCAGAGCGTCGGCAAAGCTCTTGGTGTCGGCGTGCAGTTCGCGCTGGTTGACCACGCAGTTCTTGTTCATGTGCACGAACTCGATCGGGTCTTCGATGGTCAGAATGTGGTCATGGCGCTCGCTGTTGATCTTGTCGATCATCGAGGCGAGCGTGGTGGACTTGCCCGATCCCGTGGGACCCGTGACCAGCACTAGGCCGCGGGGCTTGTCGCAGAGTTTGCTCACGACAGGCGCTAGGCCGAGCTGGTTGAACGACTTGATTTCGAACGGAATGAGACGGAAGACCGCCGCGGTGGCGCCGCGCTGGTTGAACACGTTGGCGCGGAAGCGGGCCAGCCCTTTCAAGCCGAAGGAGAAGTCCAGTTCGAGATGCTCCTCAAAGCGGTGCTTCTGCGAGTCAGTCATGACGCTGTAGGCCAGCTGCTTGGTCTCGGCCGGAGTCATCTGCGGCAGGTCGAGCGGGACCAGGTGGCCGTGCACGCGAATCTGCGGCGGCGAATTGGTCGTGATGTGCAGATCGCTGCCGTTCATCTCCAGCATTCTTTTGAGCAAATCGCTTAACGACAGACCCATGACAAGTTCCCTTCCCCTTCAGTTCTGAATTGCTTCTTCGCCAGTTCTAGCCAACGACTCGCGACCAGCGACGAATGACCGCTTTAGTGAATCGTTTCGCGCGCCACTTCCTCGAGCGTGGTAATGCCGGCCGCAACCTTGATCAAGCCGCTGCGGCGCAGCGTGAACATCCCGTGCTCGATCGCCTTCTTCTTCAGTTCGACCGCCGACGCTCCCACCAGCACAAGCTCCTTAATCTCATCGTCCACTTCCATCACTTCGTACAGGCCGGCGCGCCCCTTGTAGCCTGTGTTGTTGCAGGTGCCGCAACCCTTGCCTTTCTGAATCTTGACGGTCTTGGCTTCTTCCGGAGTAAAGCCGGCGTCGATCAGCGTCTGCGGCGGCACATCCTGCACTTCGGCGCAGTCTTTGCAGATGCGGCGCACCAGGCGCTGCGCGCAAATCAGGTGGACGGACGTCGCCACGAGAAATGGCTCAATGCCCATGTTCATCAGGCGGGTAATCGTCTCGGGCGCGCCGTTGGTGTGCAGCGTGGAAAGCACGAGGTGACCGGTCAATGCGGCCTTGATCGCGATTTCTGCGGTTTCGAAATCTCGAATCTCGCCGACCAGGATGATGTTGGGATCCTGGCGCAGGAACGATCGCAGGGCAGCGGCAAAGTTCAAGCCGATCTGCTCTTTCATTTGCACCTGATTGACGCCCTGCAACTGAAATTCAACCGGATCCTCGGCCGTCATGATGTTGGTGTCGGGCTGGTTGAGGCGGGAAATCGAGGAATACAGCGTGTTCGTCTTGCCCGACCCCGTCGGGCCCGTGACCAGCACCATGCCGTAGGGCTTCAGAATAGCTTTCTCGAACTTCACCAGCGACTCGGGCTCGAAACCGAGCTTGGTCATGTCGAGCCGCAGGTTTTCCTTGTCCAGCAACCGCAGCACGATCTTCTCGCCCCACAACACGGGCAGCGTGCTGACGCGGAAATCCAGCTGCTTCTTGCGCCCGCCGATATTCATCTTCAGCATGATGCGGCCGTCCTGCGGCAGGCGCTTTTCGCTGATGTCGAGTTTCGACATGATTTTCAGACGCGAAGTGATGGCGTCTCTGAGTTTCATCGGCGGCGACATGATCGACTGCAGCACGCCGTCAATGCGGAAGCGGACGCGAAACTCCTTTTCGTAGGGCTCGATGTGGATGTCGCTGGCGCCGCGCTTCACCGCGTCGCTCAGAATCACGTTCACCAACTTGACGACCGGGGCTTCGTCGGCAGCCTTTTCCAGCTCGGACAGGCCCATTTCCTGGGCCTCGGCCTGCAGTTCGACGTCTTCCTCGTTCAGTTCCGTCATCGACTGCATGACGGATTCGAGATCCTCTTCCTTGCCCGCGCCGTAAGCCTTGTCAATGCCCGCAATAATCGAGCTTTCCGAGGCCACCACCGGCTCGATGTTGAAGCCGGTCATGAACTTGATGTCGTCCATGGCGAACACGTTCGTGGGATCAACCATGGCGATGGTGAGCGAGGCGCCCACGCGGCTGAGCGGGAGAATCTGGTAACGCTTGGCGGTCTCGAACGGAATCAGCTTGACCACCGCGGGATCAATCTCAAAGTAGGAAAGATTGATGGCGGGAACGCCGTACTGGCGGGACAGAAAGTTCGTGACGTCCTCGTCCGTCAGGAAGCCGAGCTTCACCAGGGCAGACCCTAGGCGACAGTTCTGTTCTTTCTGAACCTTATTCGCTTGTTCCAACTGCTCTGGGGTAATGATCTTCTCTTTGACGAGAAGGTCACCCAGCCGTTGAGACATACGTCGATCTCCTATCCACGTGGATGGAACAACGCCCACACTCGTGCGGCCATGGCGCAAACGACCGCCTACTTTGGGAGAGATTGCGGCTCAGTTGCGTTGACATAAATTGTCACCGCAAGTGAATTACCGTACCAGTAACTTTGGTACTTGGACCTGCCGTGAAGTCTTTGTCAAAAGCGGGGTTTGCAGCGGAAGTCCGCGCCAAATGCCCGTTTTTCGCGATGGAGGAGAATCGGGCGACACCGGGTACATGCACTTCAGTAAGTCGGTGGAGTCAGTACTGGTACTCCACTGGGGTCGGGAGTGCTCCGACCGTAGCTGGCCACCTGTGGAAATTGCTGTCGGAATGTGACGAATGCCCTTTACAGCAGTTTTTGCGCGCCGTTAAGTGGGATGTGCGAGGGCATATCCCATTCTGAAGCTCACCTGCCAGCTCCAACTTCTGGTCACGTTTCTGGCGGTGACGACCGTGGCGCCATCCACGTTCCGGTCAGCCGCCGACCGTGCCGGCCTGCTGGTGGGAACTGCGGTTCGGCCGTCATTGTTTTCCGAGGCTGCGTATTCCCAAACTCTGTCCCGCGAGTTCAACATGGTGGAACCGGAGGACGCGATGAAGTGGTGGACGGTGCGACAAAGTAAAGACGCATTCGATTTCCGCGAAGGTGATGAGGTCATACGCTTCGCGCAGGCTCATGGCCAGAAAGTTCGCGGCCACTGTCTGGTCTGGGACCACAACAATCCGCCATGGCTGGCCTCAGGCCACTTCACATCCGAAGAAATGTCGAAGCTGTTACACGAGCACATTGCGACCGTAATGAAGCATTACGCTGGCCGAGTCTTTGCTTGGGACATAGTCAACGAGGGGCTGAACGAAGACGGCAGCGCCAAGGATTCTCCGTGGTACAACCAGCCCGGTATCGGCTTCGCAGGAAAGGGAACGGAATACATTGCGCAGACTTTCCGCTGGGCGCATCAAGCCGACCCGAAGGCGTTGCTTTTCTACAACGACAATGGCGGCGAGGAACTCAATCGCAAATCCGATGCGATCTACGCAATGGCGAAGGATTTCAAGCAGCGCGGCCTGCCGATTGACGGCGTCGGGCTGCAAATGCACATTTTTCAGCTCAAAGTCGATCCCGCTGCCGTCGCCGCCAATATCGCGCGCCTAACCGCCCTGGGATTGCAGGTTCACATCACGGAGTTGGACGTTGAACTGCCAATCGACACCAGCGGCCAAGCTCGCCCGGAAGACTTGGCGCGTCAAGCCGAGATCTATGCCGCGGTCGTCCGTGCATGCGTGCAAAATCCGGGATGCACGGCGATCCAGACCTGGGGCTTCACCGACAAATATTCGTGGATCGGCTCTCATTCTCACGGCACGCAAGGCGCAGCCCTGCCGTTCGATAGAGCGTATAAGCCCAAACCGGCCTACGACGCGATCATCAAGGAGATAACGAGCGCCCCCGCCCGGCAGTAACCCAATTCACGACTGCATCTATAATGAGTCACATCAGCGTGGCTCAACCGGCTTCAACCCGGCCCAAGACTTACCGCAAGCAGGTCATCATCCTGCTCGCGATCTCAGTCTTTCTGCTGCTTGCCATCCTGGTTTCGCAGACCGCGTTTGACCTGACTTTCCTGCGTCCGGGAAACAATCAGGATATTGCGGTGTTTGCCGCGCTCTCGGCGCTGATTTTCCTGCTCTTTGTCGCGCTGACGTTCGTCCTGATGCGCAACCTGCTGAAGTTGTTCGCCGAGCGGCGCATGGGCGTGCTTGGATCAAAGTTCCGCACGCGCATGGTGGCGGGTGCGCTGCTATTGTCGTCCCTGCCTGTCATGGTGATGTATTGGTTCGCTTACGGCCTGATGAATCGCTCGATCGATAAGTGGTTTTCGACGCCAGTGGAGGAAGTCAGGGCCGAGACCCAGGCCATGGCTTCTGTACTCGCGAACTACGCCGGACAAAATGCGCGAGCAGAAGCGTTCGCTATCGCCGCGTCTCCGGAGATGCAGCGGGCTTTCGCGGCACACGGCTTCTCAGGAGCGGTGAACGAATTCCAACACCACGAACTGACATTGCAGGGTGGATTCGCTCTGGCAGTGGAGGACGACAACGTCGAAGCGAGTTTCAATGCTCCCGCGCCATGGCCCGTGTTGAAGTCGCGTCTGCCGCTGGCCGAGGCGGCAGCGGGTCGTTCGGCGAGATTTAGTTGGCAAGGTACGGATTACACGCTGGGCAGCGCTCCGATCGAGGGCGGTGGTCTAGTTTTGGTTGCGATTCCACTGCCGGGCGAATTTTCGCAGACGGTACGCCAGGTGGAGGCCAGCCAACAACGCTACTACGATCTGGCACGGGAGCGGCGCGTCGTTCGACGTACATACATGGGCTTGCTCCTGCTGCTGACCATGATCGTTCTGTTCGTGACCACCTGGCTCGCACTATTCCTAGCGAAGATTGTCACGCGGCCGCTTTCCGCCCTCGCGGAGGCCACCGAGGAAATTTCCCGTGGGCGTCTTGACTATCGCGTGGATGTCAACTCGGCTGATGAGATCGGCGATCTGGTGCGTTCGTTCAACCGCATGGCGGCGGACCTGGAAGCGAGCCGGCGCCAGATTGAAGCCTCCAGCCGCGAACTGAGCGCGGCCAACGCAGAACTCGACCAACGCAGCCGGCAAACGGAGACCATCCTCGAGAGCATTCCCACCGGCGTGCTTTCGCTTGATGCCACGCGCCGGGTAACTCACGTCAACCAGTCATTGCTAAGGATGTTCTATCCGGACACCTCGCTCGATGTTCCCGCGCGAATCGTTCGGGGAGCCCCTTTAGCGGACGTTTTCCCAGCCGAGGTGGTGGAGGATCTGGAACCCCTGCTGCGGCGCGCCGACCGCATGGGCATGACCACCAACCAGATGGAAACGTCTTTACGCCACGGTTCTTTGACGGTGGCCGTCACCGTGGCCACGCTGCGACATCAAGGCGAGGGCTCGGGATATGTCGTGGTGTTCGAAGATCTCTCCGACCTGCTGCGAGCGCAGAAGCAGGCGGCATGGCGTGAAGTGGCACGGCGCGTGGCTCACGAGATCAAGAACCCGCTGACGCCCATTGCGCTGTCTGCCGAACGAATCCAGCGTCATCTGGACCGGGCGACACCGGTGGATCCAGCTTCCGCGGGCCTAGTGCGCTCTTGCGCGGAGACGATCGCGGGCGCGGTCGAAACCGTGCGCCGGCTGGTGGATGAGTTCTCTGCCCTGGCCCGTTTCCCTGTGGCAAAGCCGCAACCGGCCGATCTGAACGAAATCATCGAGAATGCTTTGTCGATGTTCAACGGCCGACTGAATGGAATTCACCTGCAAAAATCGCTGGCGGCTGACCTTCCTCGGGTGATGGCAGACAGCGAAGCAATCAAGCGTGCAATCGCAAACTTGGTGGACAACGCGGCCGAAGCCATGCAGGAGTCCCTGGTGCGCGAAATCGAGATTTCGACCGCACTGGTGGCGAGCCGCGACGCAGTCGAGATCACTGTCGCAGATACCGGTCATGGCGTGACCCGCGAACTCAAAGAAAAACTCTTTCTTCCCTACTTCTCGACCAAGAAGCGTGGCACTGGCCTGGGTTTGGCCATCGTGAGCCGGATCGTCGAGGATCACCACGGGTCCATCCGCGTGGAGGAAAATCATCCTGTAGGAACGCGGTTCATTGTGGAGCTGCCAGTCGTCCCGGAAGCCACGCCAGCGGCCACCGCCCAACATGCATAACATCCTGATAGTTGACGACGAGGCCGGCATTCGCGAGTCTCTGGCCGGCATTCTTGCAGACGAGGGCTATACGGCTTCTTGCGCCGGCAGTGGCGAGGAATGTCTGGACCTGTTGCGTAAGAGTTCGTTTGATGTAGTACTGCTCGACATCTGGCTGCCCGGCGTCGACGGGCTCGAGACCTTGGAAAAGGTTCGCGAACTCGAGAACCCACCCGAAGTCATCATGATATCGGGGCATGGGACGATCGAGACTGCGGTGCGCGCGACCAAGCTGGGCGCCTACGACTTTCTGGAAAAACCGCTGTCGCTTGAAAAAACTCTGATCCTGGTGAAGAACGCGGTCGAGGCCAAGAAGCTGCGCCAGGAGAACGTCGATCTCAAGAAACAGCTATGGGCAAAGAGCATCATTGTGGGCACCAGCATCCCGATGAAAGCGTTACGCCAGCAAATTGCCCTGATGGCCCCCACGAACGGCCGGGTTCTGATCTACGGTGAGTCGGGCACGGGGAAAGAACTGGCCGCGCATGCCATTCATGCCCAGAGCCTGCGCAAGGACGAGACTTTCGTCGAGGTCAACTGTGCTGCGATTCCCGAAGATTTGATCGAGAGCGAATTATTTGGGCACTACAAAGGTTCTTTCCCTGGGGCCACAGCGGACAAAGAGGGAAAATTTCAGAAAGCGAACGGCGGCACGCTGTTTCTCGACGAAGTCGGCGACATGAGCCTGAAGACGCAGGCCAAGGTGCTGCGCACGCTCGAAGAGCAGCGCTTCACTCCCGTGGGAAGCGAAGACGCGATCACCGTGGACGTCCGCGTGATCGCCTCGACCAATAAAGATCTGGAAGAAGAAATTTCGCGCGGTAACTTTCGCGAAGATCTCTTCTACCGGCTCAACGTGATTCCCTTCTTTGTGCCGCCGCTGCGCGAGCGGAAGGAAGATATTCCGCTGCTGGCCCGCCATTTTCTGAAGGAACTTGCCTCACGCTATGGACATCGCCCACGGGAAATCACCGATGACGCCATTGACGTGCTCATGCGCTACTCGTGGCCGGGCAACGTGCGTGAATTGCGAAACGTCATCGAGCGCATTGTCATCATGAATCCCACGACCACGCGCTTTGACGCCAAGCATTTGCCGCCGCTGGTCTATCGCGACGGCACGCGGCGCACGCCCAGGAGCGAATTCTCCACGCTCCACCAAGCGCGCGACGCTTACGAGCGCGACTTCATCCTGAAAACGCTCGATCAGAATCATGGCAATGTGAGCCGCACGGCGGAGGTGCTCGGGCTTGAGCGCAGCCACTTGTATCGGAAGATGAAGGCCTTGGGAATTGCGGCGAAGGAATAAAGACGAGCGTGAGAGTGCCGAACTCTTATCGTTTCAGCATGTGGATTTCGGTGCCGTTCTTGTGAAACTTCACCTCGTCCATGAGTTGATTGATCAGAAAAATTCCGCGGCCGTGTTCGGCGAAAAGATTCTCGCCTATGGTGCAAGTTGGAATGGCAGCGGGATCAAAACCTGTACCGGGATCCCGCACGATGATCAAAACGCCCCGTTCGTCGTCGCAAGCAACCAGGCACTCGACAACTTTGCTCGGATCCTCTTTGGCACCATGAACCACGGCGTTGGCCAGCGCTTCCTGCAGTGACAGTTCGATCGCATCAGCTTTGCCATCTACGCATTTCACGTTGCGGATGGCGTCCATCACCTGCTCCACGACCGGGCTCACCGCCTCGCGGCTGGCCGCGAGGGTGACGCGCACGCGCAGGCTTAGTTTCTCTGGATCGAAATCGTATTCCGCGAATTGTCCTGTGGAGGGAGCCCCGGAGTCCATGCTATCGTCGTATCCCCTATCGTCCTGGTGCGAACCCGTCCCGCTAGGGATTCTAGCGGCAAAATGGCAAATTGGGCAATGGCTGGTCGTCTTCCCCGCTCCTGCACCCAGACACAAACGCTACCCGTCTGTGCTGTTTGCGTCGGAAGCTGCCTCGACATCCGCTTGCAGGCCTTGTTGCTGCATCCGTCGCTCCCGTTGCTTGCGCCAGTCGAGCTCTTCCACAAAGCTTCGCGAATCGCGCCAGCCCGGTTCGACTTTGACAAAAAGCTCGAGGAAGACTTTGGTGCCCAGCATCCGCTCAATCTGCACCCGAGCCGCGCTGCCGATCTTCTTCAGCATCTGCCCGCCCTTGCCGACCAGGATTCGCTTCTGGCCTTCGCGCTCGCAATAAATCGTTGCTGCGATCCGCGTGAGCTTTGAGCCTTCTTCGAAGCTGTCAACGATCACGGTTGTCGCGTAGGGGATCTCTTCCTTGGTGTTCATCAGCACTTGCTCGCGGACAATCTCCGCCGCCATGAAGCGTGCCGGCTGATCAGTAATTTCATCTTCGGGGAAATATGCCGGGCCGGCAGGCAGCACGGAAATCACGCTGTCCAGGAGCGCGTCGAGCCCGCTGCGCTTGAGCGCAGAAATCGGGATCAGCTCGCTGAAGTCACAGAGTTTGCGATATTCCTCGATCAGAGGCAGCAGCTTCGACTTTTCGCGGATCAGATCAATTTTATTGAGGAGCAGAAACGATCTGGTGCCGGATTGTTTGAGAAGATCCAGTGCGAACTGATCGCGCGCGTCTAGCTTGTGCGTCGCATCTACGATGAAGAGCACAAGATCGCAGCCCTCCATTGCCTCGCGCACTTCGACCATCATTTTGCGGCCGAGCGAACTGTCAGGCTTGTGCACGCCGGGCGTGTCGATAAGAACAATCTGCCCGCCGCCCTTGCCGTTCCGCTTGGGCACGTGGACGATGCCCTGGATGCGGTTGCGCGTGGTTTGCGGCTTGGGCGAGATAATGGCGAGCTTCTCGCCGACGAGCGCATTCAGCAGCGTGGACTTGCCCGCGTTGGGGCGGCCGAGAATGCAGACGAAACCGGAGCGGAACGGCATGCGGAATCGGACCTCAGACCTCTGACCGCGGACCTCGCCGCTTAAGTTTGGCATGAAGAAAAAGCTGAGGGCTGAGGGCCGAGATCCAATGTCTGAAGTCCGACTATATCAGCTTCAGTTGCCGCGGTTGCACCGCGGTCACGCGCACACGCTCGACTTTGCGGTCGGTGGATTCGAGAACTTCGAAGCGCAGGCCATCGTCTTCGACAATTTCGCCTTTGCGCGGGATCCTTCCGGCCAGCTCGCTGACCAGGCCCGCGATCGTGGCTGATTCCTTTCCTTCCGGCTTGCTGCCGAAGAGCTCGTCGAGCCGGTCCACGTCCATCCCTCCCGAAACGATAAACGAACGCTCGCCCTCGCGCACAATTTCCGGCTTGTCGTGTTCGTCGCGAATCTCACCGACGATCTCCTCTACGAGGTCTTCGATCGTCACCAGCCCAGCTACGCCGCCATATTCGTCAACCACGATTGCCATGCGGATGTTCTGCTTTTGCATCTCGCGCAGCAGATCGCTGCCCAGTTTGCTCTCTGGCACGAAGTACACGTCGCGGCGCATCAGAGTGTCGACAGTTCGTGTGTGCGCCTCGCTGTCAGGAACTTGCAACACATCCTGCGCGTAAACGATCCCCTTGATGTTGTGAATGCTGCCTTCGTACACCGGAACGCGTGAATAGTGCTTGGTGCGCAGCATTTCGACGAAGCGTTCCACCGTCGTATCGGTCGAGACGGCAAACATGGCGGGACGCGGCTTCATGGCCTCGCGCACGGTCTTGCCGCTGAACTCAACCACAGACTGGATCAAGTCGCGGTCGCCTTCCTGAATGATTCCTTCCTCCTGTCCAGCCTCGATCAGGGCGTCTACGGCTTCGGCGGGGCTCTCCAGCTGCTCCGCTGTGCTTTGCCGGGTCAGTGAAGTTACCGATCGCAGGAAACCGATCACGATCGTAACCGGCAGAACGAGGTAGATCAGGATCCTCAGAACCAGGGTCCAGCGCAGCAGCCATTCTCCTTTGGTGCGGGAAAAGAATGCATACGGCAGAAACCGATTGCAGACAATGACGATCAGGATCAGGCTGATCGTTGCCTGCAGGATTTCGTAGATGCTCCACCGCTGATCGCCGAAAACGACGTAGCCCACAACCAGCGCGATGGCCGCCGTGGTCAACTGTACGAGCAACGCCATCGAGAGCGAAGCGCGCCAGCGGCTTACTTTCAACTGCGGCTCGACCTTTTGTTCGAAGGCGTCAATGTTGTCCTGAAAATCGCGGGAAAGAAATTTGCCCGCTTCCTGATAGAGACGGTCAACATACGAGACCAGCGTGAGCAGGCCGAGCAGAAGCAGCAGCGTCAAGGCGATGGGGAGGCTCATGCCTTCCTCCGCATTAACATGCCGTGCGAAGTACCGCGGCGTCGCGAGATCTTCTTCGCGAATTGTGCTCGCTCTGTCAAAACGGAAGGCAGTTTCAGCGCGTGGCGCAGTCTTGCTTCCTTGCGCGCCATCTTTCCATTATCGCGCTCGTGGTCGAAGCCCGCCAAATGAAGGATGCCGTGCAGCGCCAGGATTTTGACTTCCTCGGCGGGAGAGTGTCCGAGCCGGGCTGCGTTGTCAGCGGCTACATCGGCGGAGATAGCGATATCTCCGGCAAACTTATTCCCTCTGCCGCTCTTGGAAGTCGGAGACGGAAAAGAAAGCACGTCGGTGGTTTTGTCTTTGCCCCTGAACTGTCGATTCAACGACCGCAGCACCGCGCTGCTGGTCACGAGCACATTGGCCACACCGCGCAAGCCCGCCGCACGCCGCGCTCGCAGCAGGAAGCGTTCGACTATTGCTTCCGTCAGTCCCGCGACTTTTTTCTGGAGAATAACCAAGCCAGCCCTGCTCTGACTAATGCCCGACTGAATGCGCCAAAGAATAAAGCGGGAGAAATCCAATCCGGACCTTCTCCCGCTTTTTGTGTTTATCCCTTCAGGTCAGCGGATGCCGCTTTCTCGTTGCTTGTCGCCCCGTTCGCAGCCGAATTCCCGTTCGCCGTTGGAGCCTTCCCGTTCGTGTTGGCCGCATCCGCATTTTTCGCTTCCGTCAGCAGCAGCATCTGCTCCTCGGCCACCCGCGCCTTATGCTCGTCGTAGGCGCGAACGATGCGCTGCACCAGGTGGTGGCGCACCACGTCGCCCTCGTCGAAATAAACAAAGGTCAGCCCTTCTACACTCTTCAGCACGTCGATTGCTTCCAGCAGGCCGCTGCGGCGCGCGTTCGGCAGGTCGATCTGCGTTATGTCTCCCGTAATGACCGCCTTCGAATTGAAGCCCAGGCGTGTGACAAACATCTTCATCTGCTCGGAGGTCGTGTTCTGCGCCTCGTCGAGGATAACGAAAGAATCGTTCAGCGTGCGCCCGCGCATGAAAGCGATCGGTGCGATTTCGATCACGTTCTTCTCGAGGTAGCGGTCCACTTTCTCCGGATCAAGCATGTCGTACAACGCGTCGTAGAGCGGACGGAGGTACGGATCAATCTTGTCCTGCAGCGTCCCGGGCAGGAAGCCGAGCCGCTCGCCGGCTTCCACCGCCGGACGCGCCAGGATGATGCGGTTCACGCGCTTGGCCAGCAGAGCCGAGATGGCCATGGCGACGGCGAGATACGTCTTGCCGGTGCCGGCCGGGCCAATGCCGAACACCATGTCGTGCTTCTCGATGGCTTCGAGATAACGGCGCTGGTTGCTGCTCTTGGGCTGCACCGAGCGGCGGCCGAACGAGCGTTGGCGCCCGGCATCCGCCAGGCCACGCAGCGTGGTGCTGGAATCGGATGTCAGCACGCGCAGCATGCTGTTCAGGTCGCCATTATTGAAGCTGTAACCGGAGCGCTGCAGAGTCTCGTAGTCGGTAAAAACCTGCTCGGCGCGGGCCACGTCGCGCGCCGCGCCTTCCAGTTCGATGGCGTTCGATCGCAGGTTAATGGTGACGTTGAGGCCGTCTTCCAGCAGGCGCACATTCTCGTCTCGTGTTCCAAACAGCGTCTCGATGTTGGGACTGATCCCGATACTCTTCTTCATGCTTTTCTGCTCATGGCGTCAAACCGGGTCTCGCGCCCGGACGCGCCGAGAAAGACTCGGCAACCTTGTGACGGCACAGGATTTTGCTCAGAGACGGGACCAGCGGAGATATTCGCGCCCTTCGGCGAGGAACTACCATTAATCAAAGCGTACCCCGGTCCGAATTGAGAGTCAATGGCAGGGAACATCATGCTGTAGCAGGACTTGCATCGCGCGCTGAGGCAGGCACGGCTCGCGTTCTGGCCCATTCGCGCAGCGCCGCAATTTCCTCAGCCCGCTTGACTGAAAGCGGAACTGTCTGCGCCAGGGCATCAATCAGCGACTGGGTCGTAAGCGGCGATCTGTGCGAGTAGGCCTCGTAGAGGGCGCCTTGCACGGTGGCGTCGATTTCCGCTCCTGAGTATCCGTTTGCAGCCGTCGCGATCTTGTCGAGATCAAAATCAGCTGGACTTCGTTTCCGCTTGGCGAGTTGAATCGAGAAAATCTGCTTGCGCTCCACCCGGTTGGGCAGATCCACAAAGAAAAGCTCGTCGAACCGCCCTTTGCGGATCAACTCTGGCGGCAAGACGGTGACGTTATTGCACGTTGCCGCGACGAAAACGGGCGCCTTGCGATCCTGCATCCACGACAGAAACGATGCCAGCAGGCGCGAGGAAACGCCTGCATCGGCCGAGGCCGAGTCCGGCCCGCTGCCGGCGAAAACCTTCTCCAGTTCGTCAATCCAGAGCACGCAGGGAGCCAGGCCCTCGGCAACCTGGAAGACCTTGCGAATGCGCTTCTCGGTCTCGCCAATGTACTTGTCGTAAACGGCTGAGGTGTCGAACTTCACCAGCGGCAGCTTCCATTCGCCGGCCACGGACCGCGCACACAGCGACTTGCCGCAGCCCTGCACGCCGAGCACGATCATGCCCCGCGGCGGCTCCAGTCCGAACTCGCGAGCTGAGTCTTCCCATGCTCCGCGCCGCTGCTGGAGCCAGTGCTTTAAGTTCTCAAGCCCGCCCACTGCGGCCATGGTGTCGGAGGCTTCGATGAACTCGAGCATCCCCGAATGCCGCAGCAGCTGTTTCTTGGCTTCGAGGACATCCGTTATCGTCTCAGGACAGAGCGCGTAGCGGGCTACGAGCGCCTGCGAAATAGCGCGCTCCGCTTCTTCTTCGCTCAGGCCGCGCAGGTTGGCCGAAATCGCGTCCACGCCAGCCGCGTCAAGTTGCAGCTTCAACGTGTAAGTCTTCGAGAGTCGCGTGAACGTTTCGTGGACAATTTCTCTCAGACGTTCGCGATCAGGCAAGGGCAGATCAAAATACTCAACCAGCGTTGCCAGTTCTGCCGGCACGGTAATCTCGGGAGCGGTTATCACCACAGTTCGCCGATTGGCCGAGAACTTCTGCCCGACATCACGCAGCCGCCGCACGACCACCGGGTCGTCCAGGTGACGGTGAAAATCCTTCAGGATAAAGAGCGCCTCGACCGTCATCGATTCCATATTGGCTAGGGCCTGCGCCGGCTCACGCGTATTGTAGATGGCGTTGCCACCACCGGCAGCGGCCTCCGGTCCCATTGCCGACATCATCGCTCGCGTCAGCCGCTCGGACTCAGCGCTGCCGGGGCTGAGTACCGTTCGCGTTTGTGCCTGGGTATGGCTACCATGTGTCCAGACTGTGGTCTGATCCGCGCGCATCTGCACCGAGTCTTTTTGAGCCTGGACATCGGCTGCGATCGAGCGCAAGAGGCCGTCGGCGATGCTCCACTCGAACATCGCCATGTTCAGTTCGGCGCAGGCGGCACGCACAACGTTGACGGCGTGCATCTCTTCCGACGTCTCCATCATGACGATGGGCGTCGAGGAGTTGATGAGCACTTTCAGGCGATCGAGTCCGTCCGCCATGGGCCTATAGCCTTGTCATCCCGAGCAAGCGCTTTTTGCGCAGCGAGGGACCTGGGCGAGCCGCGCGATGCGTCGCCCTTCTTGCGACGCGATAACCGCGCGTGTGGCTCGCATCCCTGCTCGTTAACTGTTTGACCGGCCGAGAATTACTCCCCTATAATAAGTGTTTCGGCCCCACCGAAATATCTCTCTCGATAAACGAAGGTAATGAACCAGACATGGCAAATCACTTTTCGGCGCTGAAGCGCGCCCGCCAGACCGAACGCCGTACCACCCGCAATCGCGCCAACACTTCCCGCTTGCGCACACAGTTGCGCGAACTGCGCGCGACCATCGAAAAAGGCGACAAGGCCGCCGCGCAACAGGCTTATCGCCAGACCGTTTCGGCCCTTGACAAGGCTATCCAGAAGGGCACGCTGCACGAGAATACCGCTTCGCGCTATAAGTCTCGCCTGGGCGCTCGCGTCAGCGCGATGAAGTAGCGGCCAGTTCTCAAAACAAACAGAAGGCAGATCTCTCGACGGACCTGTCTTTTGCACTTTGGACATCGCTACAAGTGAATTCCAAACTGCTCTGCCAGGATATCTGCCCAATCCTCTTCCGAGCCGAGCACTCTTTCTTCGCGGTGGCCATTTCGCGTCAAAATCAACTTCATGCCTGAGAGCGTGATGCGGCCGTCGGGCCTGGCGCACGTGCAAATGCGATTCTGCGTGAAGTGGGACTCAGGCGAAGTCTGATGGTAATGACACATGCCCGCAAACTCTTCCAGACGGCGCGGCCGGAGTCCAAAGGAGTATTGCCGTTTCCATTCCCCTTCCGCCACGGCCTTTTCCAGCTGAAAGCGCTCGCCGAGCTGCACAAGCCGGAAGACGCCAGCCGGGTCCTGTTGTTCCAGACCCGCTTGCATTCTGAGTGGCTCCAGAAACAACTCTCCAAAGCCGACATCCGCCAGCCACGGCTGGTCGAGATCGATGCGCAGAGTAAGGTGATCGAACTCAGGCCCCTCGCCGCCACCCTCCCTCGGCACTCGCGCAGAGAGCAATGTAACCCGGTATCCGAGCGCCCGCAACAGCGCGGCGAATGCGCCGTTCAGCTCGTAGCAAAACCCGCCTCGACGCAGTTCGACCACTTTGCGCACGATGACATCTTCCTCGAGCACGATCTTGCGTGCGAGCTCAATATCCAGATTCTCAAACGGGACGGTCAGCAGGTGCGCGCGATGAACGGCGCGCAGCGTTTCAATCGTGGGAGCGGTCGAGCCGGAATAATTGATGCGCGCGAGGTAAGAAGGTACATCCAACATGAAGGCGTGATCGTCTTAGACGGGCAGCTGGTCTTGCATCCAGCCCGGCGTTTCGAGCTTCGGCTCGGTGGTCAGATCCATGACTAGGCGCTCCAGCACCAGGCGTTTGCTGACGGGACTCGAGCGCAGGGCAAGATCGGCTTTCGCCACCATCCGGATCGCGCGCGTCAGTTCGCGGCGCGATTTGTAGCGGCGCGCCTGCTTGATGATGTCGTCGGCGGCAAACGGAGGCACGCGGAATCCCTGCCACAGCGCGGCCCACAGCATGCGCTGGTCGCGCACGTTGCACTCCAGGATCACCAGCATCTGGCGGAAGGTTTTCGACAGCATGTAGATCTGGCCGATGGCGGCCTCTTCGCCGTCGCCCGAAGCGAGAATCGCGTCGAGAATTTCGAGCGCCCGCACGCGGTCCTTGCTTGAGATGGCGTCCGTCAGTTCATACAGCGAGCGCTGCTTGGCGGCGAGCACCATGGTCTCGATATCGCCGAGCGTGATGCGTTTCTTCTCGCCAACGTAGAGAATCAGCTTCTCCAGTTCGTTCGAGATCATCATCATGTCGCCGCCGAGGGCATCGACCAGCTCGCGGGCGCCATCCGGCTCCATCTTCACACCGCGGCTCGAACAATAGTCGGTAATCCAGCGGACCGCCTCGCCCTCCTCCACGCGCGCCAGTTCGACTATGCCGCAATACTGGCCCATGGTGTCGCGGATGCGCTGGTAGCGCTCTTTGTCCTGCATCTCCATGCGACGCACGTCGGCGGGAATGCTGATGTGGTCGGCGACGAAGACCACCAGTGCATCGGGATTCGGGTTCTTGCAGTATTCCTCGATCGCGGCGAGTTTTTCTTCGTTGGATCCGCGGCCGAAGAGATTCTTCACGCCGCGCAGGAAAAAAACCTGAAACGGAGCCATGAGCGAGGGTGTACGGGCACGGTCGAAAATTTCCGCCAGATCCGTTTCCGCAAGATCAAACTCGAAGAGGCTAAAATCACGCAAGTCGGCGGGAACCAGATGTTCGAGAATCGCGTCGCGAAAGCGCTTGCGGAAGAAGGCTTCATCGCCCACAAACACGTAGGCGGGACGCAGCTTGCGCGACTCCAGTTCGCTGACAAAGCGCTCGGCTTGGGCAAATGCGCGCATGCGTAAAAGCAGTGCCTAGTGGTTAGTGGCTAGTGGTTAGCGAAGACGTTTAGGCGCCAACCACTAGCCACTAACCACTAGCCACTCTAACATCAGAAGCCCTCCAGGATGTTGGAAACCAGGGTGCGAGCGAAATCCTGCGACAAGCGGCGGAAGGCGGGCGAATCTTCTTCGAAGAAGCTGGCCAGGTCCTGCGACACTTCGTATTGCTCGCGAAACACATACGCAGGATTCTGATAGAGCACCTTGCCGTTGCGATCGCTGAGCACCACCCTCATGCTGACCACCACCAGCACGCTGGCCGTGCGGCCGCTCGTCGTGTCATAGGTCAACGGCGAGCTGGCGGTGGAGAGCACCGTGCCGTGTAGCGTGGCGTCGGCGTCGTCGCCCGGATCGTTCAGCATGTGGTAGTGAGTGCGCGTGGTGAACTCGCGCACCACGGCAGCGGTCAGCATCTGGTCGATGCGGTAGGTCATGGTCTCGTTCTTGAAGGTCGGGACGGCGATAGTCTTGACGTTTTCGGGAAGTTGAACCGCGTGTCCGGCGGTATGGTAGCCGCATCCGAGATTTGCCAAGCCAGCGCCCGCCAAGCCGAGCGTGAGCAGGCCCAGCAGCCAACCGGCGCGTCGCTTCATTGGATCTTCCCGACCGGACGCGTCGCCGTCATGCTTTCAGCGCATTCGACCGCGGTCAATGCTGAGATTCGGAGATTGTCGGCGGCCGCCCATAGCCAGACCCCATTGGGCTGAACCGGATCGCTCTTGACCCAGAGTTGAATGTCCGCCTGCCCGGCTGAAGTCACGTTGCTCGGCGTCTCGTCCTCAGCAGCTGGAAACGCCACATGATCGCCCGCCAAGGCAAGCGTTAAGGCCGGAATGTCGACCTGGCCCTCCATCTCCAGAAAGACCGCCATCGCATGGCCGTGAAAAACAGGCGCCTGCAGCAACATAAGGAAGGGTTGCGGAGCGGCCTCGCCGGCGATCTTGCGATAGTGGCGCAAGATGCGCGATTCCACGGAATCGAGCCTGGGCTGCGACTTCTGTCCATAGCGTGCCACCATGTTGAAGGCGACTTGCGCGTCGAAAACGTCTTTAGGCAGCGGCTGAAAGGAAAGCAGGTTTACCGTTTGCTGGTGCAGTTCGTCCATGCCGCGCTGGCCGTGTTCCGAAGCCGGCTCAAGAACGGTAGCCACAACGCGGCGCAGTGTGACCGCCCTTTGCGCCCGTAAAAGCAAGAGCCCCAGCGCGACGGCAACGGGATGCGCCGTGACGCATGGGCCCGGCTGCAATTCCGGAGGTACGACTCGCCCGCGTTCACGCTCCACCCACAACGACCGCACGCTGGCGCCGGCTTCTTCTTCCAGAACCGAGGAAAGATCAATAATGGCGCTGCCCGCGTCGCGCGCGCTCTTCCAATTTCGGCGAGTGCACTCCGGGTCGGAGGCAAAGAAGGAGAAATCCACGTGCTCAAACTGCTCCGCCCGCACACTCTGGATGAAGCTGATTTCGTCACCCATCGCCTCAAGCTGGCCCAGGGATTCGTCATCATCAAGCAGGCGCACATCGGCAGCTGGAAAATTGCGCTCGTTCAACATCTCGGCAATTTCCTTGCCCTTGAGGGACGCTGCACCCACAATCGCGGCGCGGTACAGCTTGCCGCGGGTGGCGACGGCATGCGGAGAAGACGTTTTGACCGACTCGCTCACGATGCTTGCGACGCCTCCTTGTAAGGTGGAGGCGGAGGAGGGGTTCGCTTGCGGAACATCCACTGCAACCGCCAGAACACGCCGGAGACCATGTAGAGCAGAGCCACTCCGAACAACACAGGCCCGGAAAATTGCCAGATACCATAGAACAGCGCGGCCAGAAGTACGATGAGCCGGAAAGGATGCCGTGAGCGGAAATCAATATCCTTAAAGCTATAGAAACGCCAGGTACTGACCATCAGATACCCGACCGTGGTCACCATGGCCAGCCAGGTCAGCGCCGTATACCAGGAGACCAGAGGTTCTCCCTCGGCAAAGTGCACCACGGCGGCGATCACGCCTGCCCCAGCCGGTATGGGCATGCCAACGAAATACTTCTTGCCTGGCCGTCCGGGATTCGAAGGTTGCGGGTTGCTCGTGATGTTGAAGCGGGCCAACCGGCTCACCCCAGCAACCAGAAAAAGAAAGCTGGCAATCGCACCCAACTGCGTCAACTTGATATGCCAGTTGTTGTGCCAGTCGGTCAGCAGCACCGGAGGCATGAGGTGAAATCCCCAGGCCCAGGCCAGCATGGCGGGAGCTACGCCGAAAGCGACAGCGTCCGCCAGGGAATCCAGTTCGCGGCCAAAATCGCTGGTCGTGCCGGTCATGCGTGCGATACGGCCGTCGAGCCCGTCAAACAGCACGGCGAAGCCGATCGCCTTGGCCGCGTTGTCGAGGTGCACGTATTCAGTCGCTGTGGCGTGGATGACTTCAAGAATGGCGTAATAACCCAGCCCCATATTCGCCGTGGTGAACAGGGACGGAAGGATGTACATCCCCTTGCTGAATCGGCGCCGTGGTTTGGGAGTAAGTGGATCCATCAGCGCACTCTCTCGGCGGCAGACGCGCCGGCCGCTGTCAGAGCGTCCTGCGGTTGGAGGTATGCGAGCACGGTCGCTCCGCCTTTCACTTTATCGCCAATTTTTACGTTCACGCGGGCCGAGGCATCCAGCAAGACATCCACACGGGAACCAAACTTGATCAATCCCACACGCTGGCCGCGCTCCAGCCGGTCCCCCACTTTCGGATAGAACACAATCCGACGCGCCAATAGTCCAGCAATCTGTTTGAATACGACTTTCTGGCCGTCACCTTCCATGGTAACGATGTTCCGCTCGTTCTGCTCGGCCGAAACTTTGTTCATCGCATTCAGGAACCGCCCGCGCTGATACCGAACATCACGGACGACTCCCGCAATGGGCGAGCGGTTCACGTGCACATTAAACACGCTGAGGAAAATGCTGATCCGCGTCTGTTCCTCGCCTTCCACTCGAACCTGGGAAATATCTGTGACCGTTCCATCGCCGGCAGAGACCACAGCGCCGGCGTCCGTGGGAATTGCGCGCTCAGGATCGCGGAAGAACCAGAGAAAGAAAACCGCCAGCAAGCACGGAATGATGGCGCACACAGGCCGCGTCAGCCAACCGATGACGGCCGCGGCCGCGAGCAGGGTCAACGCGTAGTAGTAGCCATCACGAACCATGGGAAGAATCAATTATAGACGCGGGCGGGCTCCGTACGCCGCGAATCATCATGAAGCTGTACCGCAGCGCGTAAGTACAAATAAAAAAGGCGCTCTTTCGCGCCCCACACTGAATAGATTAATTCCCTCGCGGCCGAAACCGCACGGGACCTGGCCAGAAGTTACGCTACACTCACGCCGTACTGCTGGCGGAACTGGCGCTCGATCGACTCCATCTGGTCTTTCAAGCGCAGTTTCAGCTTCTTCAGACGCACTTCTTCCAGCTTCTCGTCTTCGCTGAGGTAACGTTTTTGGGTGAGTATATCGAGACGTTGCGAGTACTGCGAGTGCTCCTGAGCCAGCCTGCGGAATTCCTCATGACTGGTCAGGAGTTGGTCTCTCGGAGTCAGCATCCAGCAGACCTCCAAACCTGATATGGGCTTACGTTAACACGGCGTTAACACATGGGCAATGCCAAAAAAGTGGTGCAATTGTCTCACTATGAGAACGTGCTACCCGAGGCTGTGGCGATACACCACAGCGTCCTCTGAGGGATCGACGTAATAGGACTTGCGGCGTCCTGACAGCTCAAATCCGGCTTTTTCGTAAAGGTTTCGCGCGGCGGTGTTTGACTCCCGTACCTCAAGAAACACGGCCCCGTTGGTTTGTGCCGCCTGGTCGAGGAGACCCTCCAGAAGGCGCTTCCCGAGACCTTTTCGACGGGCAGACTGGGCCACCACGATGTTCTGCAACTCCCATTCATAATCAACCCGCTGGGCTACCAGGAAGCCCAGCATTGTCGGCGCTCCTGGCGACTTCGGTGCGTCAGCCGTCTCCTCCGCAATCAAGACGAGCGATTCCAGCTTGCTTGCCCTCGCGACAAATAAGCTCCGATAGTGCTGTTCTGTCCAATGCGCCGCGGTTGGGCATTCGCGCTCCAGCGCGATCATGGAAGGAACATCCTCGGCGGTCGCAGAGCGAATGTTGACGTCGTCGGCTGCCATGATTCGTAGTGTTGAGCCAAAAGCTAGGCGCGAGGATCCGGTTTCGCGAAAATCTCGGCGTCGGAGCGACGAATGTAGTTGGCTTCCAGTTGTTCGGGCGTAACGGTCTCGCCCGCCTGGAGCTTTTGCAAGCCCACCCGTGCAATCACTTCAGCATTAGGGCGATCGACTGAAATAATCGGTATCCCGGCCTTTCGTAGCGATTCGGCCAAGTGACCGTCCGGAGTTGCAACAACAGTCTGCCGCGCCACAGGGGTGAACTCGCTTATCGGCAACAGTTGCTCGTTGTAGAGCCTGACGTTTTTTGGCGCGAGTTCGTATTCTCCGCTGTAAACCTCAGCACGGCCGGCATCGAGTACCGCCAAAACGTTGCCGTATGTCCCCGTTGCACGCGCCACCACCTCCAGCAGCGACACGGGCACGATGGGCTTGTGGAGAATCTCCGCCAGCGCTTTGATCGCCGCCAGCCCGACGCGCAGTCCGGTGAATGATCCCGGGCCCGAGACCACGATGAAAGCGTCGATGTCGCGCTTGCCGAGCCCGTGATTGGCCAACAGCGCGGCGATCTGCGGCACCAGTTGCGCAGAGAACGTTCCGCCGGCAAGAGGAACTTCTTCGATCACTGAAACTTGATTCGGATCGCTGGCCCGCACCAGGCCAACAAAGCCTTGCTTGCCCGAAGTGTCCCCGACGAGAAGAAGCATCTCTGTGGTTTATCCCTGAGAATCCGCGAAAATCCGTGGCAACAGAAGTGTTACCCCTGTACCAACTCCAGTAGCACGCCACCCGTGCTCGCGGGATGCACGAAGACATACTGGTGCCCGCCCGCGCCGGTCTTGATTTCGTCGGAGACTAGGCGCACGCCGTCCTGTTTCAGCCGCGCGACGGCCGCCCGCAAATCCGGAACCTTCATGCACACATGGTGCAAGCCTTCCCCGCGCTTAGCGATGAACTTTGCGATGGCCGAATTCTCCGACGTCGCCTCCAGCAGTTCCAGACGGCTCTCGCCCACGGGGACCATCACCAGCCGGACCTGCTCCTGCGCAACCGTTTCCTCCTCCGACACGGTCAGGCCGAGCTTTTCATAAATCGCCTTCGCCGCCGCCAGCGATTTCACCGCGATTCCAAGATGATCAATGCTGAACATGATTCTGCTCGTGTGGCGGCGGAGGCATTCCTCCGCCGCGCCCGGACGAATGCGTCCGGGCCTACACGTTCCCTCCCCTTCTCACGATCTCCTCCACTAGCGTATACGGATCGCGCTTGTGCTCGGCGACTTCCGCCGCCAGCCGCTCCACATTGCCGTCGCCGAGCTGCGCCCGCGCCTTCTCCAGCATGGCGTCGCGCAGCATCTCCACCAGCCGCTCCTGCCAGTTCTCAACGCTCTTCTTCAGCGCCCGGTTTTCTTTCTGCAGATAAGCCTCATACTCTGCAATCGCGGCCGCGAGTTCCCCAATTCCAACTCCCTCGCTGGCTACCGTCTTCACGATCGGCGGCGTCCATCCATCATGCCTGATCGAGAGCGACTGCAACGCGCGAATCTCGCGCTCCACGCGCTCGGCCCCTTCGTGATCGCTCTTGTTGATCACGAAAATGTCGGCAATCTCCATGATTCCGGCCTTGATCGTCTGCACGTCGTCGCCCATGCCGGGCACGAGAATCACGACCGTGATGTCGGCCAGCCGCACGATGTCGACTTCGTCCTGCCCGACGCCGACGGTTTCAATCAGAATCACGTCGCGCCCGGAAGCATCGAGCACGGTGGCCACGTCGGCCGTGGTGCGCGCCAGCCCGCCCAGCGATCCGCGCGTCGCCATGCTCCGAATGTAGATGCCGGGGTCGGAGAAGTGCTCCTGCATGCGGATGCGGTCGCCAAGAATCGCCCCGCCGGTATAAGGACTCGTAGGGTCGACCGCGATGATGCCGACAGTGTATCGGTTGTCGTTGGCTAGACGAGCGGGGGATACATGGTCGGGTGCCCCATTTCTCGCGCGTTCTGTGCGCGAGAAATGGGGATTTTCTCTGGAACGATAGACCCGCGCCAGCTGATCCACCAGCGTGCTCTTCCCCGCTCCCGGCGAGCCCGTCAGCCCGATCACGCGGGCGTGACCAGTATGCGGGAAAAGAGCCTTCAGCAGATCGGACCACCCGGGCGCGCGGTTCTCGACCGTGGAGATGGCGCGCGCCAGCGCCCGCGCATCGCCAGAGCGCATAGCTGAGATCAGGGCTGAGTCGTTGGCGTTCAAACTCTTCAGTGTAAAGCAGACGGAGGAGAAAGACATCCGTTGAGACAGGAGATGATGAGTGTAGTCAGG
>JASHPH010000239.1 GCA_030038255.1 Candidatus Sulfotelmatobacter sp.
GTGTGGGATATCAATGTCGGGTCGGAGGGTGCCCCGTCCCTCCGGTAAAGGGGGGACTATACCGGAGAATTGTTACGGGATTGTGAATGGAGGGTCGGGGTGGTGCCTGAATTTGCCGGCAGCGGCCTCAGCGCTAAAGCCGGTATCTATCCGCTGAACTTGCGGCGCGGCTTTGAGCCGCGCCCTTTCAAAACCTATTTTTCTGCTGGCTTGGCAAACAGCGTCGCGTCAACTGCTGGATTGATCTCAACTTTCTTGTATTCCACCATGCTGGTCTCGTGGCCATTCTGTTTGTTTTTGTGCAGGTAGGGTTGGGTTAGGCCATCGGCCGCTCGCCAATCGGAGAGATCGGTTTCGCCGTCAAACGGACCGGCCGGAGTCATAGCCTTGTATTTCTCGCGCAGGATGTAGCCCGTTTTGGGGTCGACGTACCAGCGCACCCACGGGATGGCTCCGCCAATGTCGAGGACGGCGGCATCGACATCACCGATTTTCTCAGTGCCGGCGGCGGTGAAGGTGAAAGCGGGATCTTCAGCATGCGCGGCAACGTAGATCAGATCGTGGTGAAGCTGGGCGAGCATTTCATTTTTCTTCCCGGGCGGCATGGTCTGGGAGCCCATGTTGGCCATGGTCATGAAACCCGCGTTCGGAGCCGCAACCAGGGTCAGCAAACCCTGGGGCGTTTGCACCTCGACGCGCATGCTATCGGGAAAGGCGAGAGTGACATCAATGGGAGTCGGTGACTCGCCGCCTTCGCCCTCGGTGAAATTCACATGCAGCGTTTTGACCGATTGCAGCTTGGGCAGGCCGCCCATCGCGGCGGCGACTTTGGCCGCGAGCGCTTTGCCCTCCGCATTCGAAGCCGCGGGCTTGGTTTCTTCTTTCTCGCCGGGCGGAGGAGGAATCGTAATGTCGATTTCTTTCACCGCGCCCAGCGATGACAATGGCTTGTCGAAATCTTTTGTATTGCCGACGACCAGCACAGCCAGCTGATCCTTGTGCAGATACTTGGCGGCGATGCGGTTCACATCCGCGGCGGTGACTTTCTTGATCTCCGCCTGGTACTTGTCGAGCCAGTCGGGAGGATATCCGTAGTACTCGTAAGTCATGCGCTCGCTAAGAATCTTGTCGGGCGAGTCGAGGCGAAAAACGAAGGCGTTGAGGATGGCGTCTTTGGCGTGCTGGATTTCCTCGTCGGTGATGGGATGGCGGGCGAGGTCGTCGATATCTTCATACGCGGCCTGGATGGCTTCGATGGTGCTCTGGCTCTTGGTGCCGATCGCGATCTGCAGAATGCCGGGATGGCCGAAGTTGGTGCCAACACCGCCTCCCACGCCGTAGGCGAGACCGCGCTTGGTGCGAATGTCGTTGAACAGACGCGAGGAGAATCCGCCACCGAAAGCCTGGTTGAAGACGCTGATGGCGTAATAGTCCGGATTGTCGCGCGTGATGCCGAGCGTGACCATGTGAATGTTCGACTGATTCACGTCGTCTTTGGGAATGAGATAGTAGCCGGGCTTGGCGGGCGCGTACTGGATTTCATTCTTAGGAAATGCCGGGCCTTTGGGCCAGGAGTCGAAGGCGGCGCGCAAGCGGGCTTCCATGGCGGCGGAATCGAAGTCTCCACTGATGCCGAGAATGATGTTGTTGGGGTGCACGTACTTGGCGTGCCAGTCGAGCAAGTCCTGGCGCGTGACGGCGGCGACGGTCGCGTATTCAGGGACGTGGGCGTAGGGATTGTCGGCGCCATAGGCCAGCTTGACGGATTCGCGCTGCGCGATTCCGCGCTCGTCATCGTTGCGGCGGGAGATGGAGTCGTAGGCGCCTTTTTGGGCGATGTCGATTTTCTCGGCGCGGAACTCAGGATTCTGGAGAACGTCAACGAAAACCTTGAAGACGTCGTCGAGATCGCCCTTCAGGCAGGAAAAGCTGATAGTGGTCGAATCCGGACCGCCGCTGGTTTCAACTTTCGCAGCGCGCACTTCGAGAAAGTCATCCAGTTCGTCTCCGGTTTGCGACTTGGTGCCGCCGGTGCGCCAGACTTCGCCGTAGATGTCGACCAGTCCGATCTTAGCGGCAGGCTCGTTGACCGAGCCGCCCCGAATGCGTGCCACGGCGTCAATCAACGGCAGTTCGTGATCTTCCTGCAGGAAGATCACCATGCCGTTCGAGAGCTCGATGCGTTTGGGTTGCTGCGGCTTGAACGCAGGCAGCGGCGGGATGGGAATCTGCTTCCAGCTCTTTTCGGCAGACCCCGTGCTCGACTTGGTTTGCGCGGAAGCTAGCGACAGGGAAGTGAAGCACGATGCGGCGAGGAATAGCGCAAGTATACGTTTCATTGCGCACCTCCCTGACCGCCAGAATTGTCGGAAGATTGTTCTCCCGGAGAAGCGCCTCCGCCCGCTTTTTCGATCATTCCCACGGTGCGGTTGGTGTCAACGAAAACTTCGTTGGCGATGCGCCGGATGTCCGCCTTCGACACCTGATCAATGCGATCTACCGAGCGGAACAGTTCGCGCCAGTCGCCGTAACGAGTCTGATAAGTGGCGAGCTGCGTAGCCAGGCCTTCGTTGTCGGCGAGGCCGCGAATCAGATTCGCCTTCGCTCGCGTCTTGATCATTTTGAGTTCGTCGTCGGTGATGTCTTCTTTTTTCAGCCGGTCGATCTCGGCGTGAATGGCGTTACCCATTTCCTCGGGCGTGTGTCCGGGCAGGGGCACGGCGAGAAATGCGAACAGATGCGGATATTTGACACCGGGATAGCCAGTGAAGCCTTCGGCGTCCGAGGCGATTTTCTTGTCGCGCACGAGTGCGCGATAAAGGCGCGATGTGCGCCCCTCCGACATCAGGTCGCTGAGGGCGTCGAAGACGGCGTCGTCTTTGCTACGGTAGTCCGGGCGGTGGTAGCCCTCGATATAGAGGGGCTGGGTCCGCTCTTTGAGCACAACTTTGCGCTCGGAGTTCTGTGGCGGCTCGGTGGTGGTGGTTTCGTCGGGCTGCGGACGCGCGGGCAGGCGGCCGAAATATTTTTCGAGCATCGGCATGGCCTCCGCGGCCTTCACGTCACCGGCAACGGCCACCACCATGTTCGCCGGAACGTAATACTTGTCGAAGAATTTTTGCGCTTCGGTGGCGGAGAAAGTATTGAGATCGGAAATCCATCCGATCGTCGGTCGATGATAGGGATGAGCCGCAAAGGCCTCCTCGGTGAACTGCTCGAGCAGGCGGCCGAAAGGATTGCTGTCGGTCCGCATACGGCGCTCTTCCATCACCACGTTGCGCTCTTTGTAGAACTCGCGCAGCACGGGATGCAGGAATCGTTGGGATTCGAGATAGGCCCACAGCTCCAGGCGATTTTCCGGGAAGGAATAGTGATAGGCCGTTTCGTCGTAGTTGGTGAAGGCGTTCATGCCTTCGCCTCCGTTCTGCTCGACGATCTTTCCGAATTCATTGCTGACGACATATTTGTCGGCTTCGGCGATTGCATCTTTCCAAGCCTTTTCAAGTTGCTGCAGCTTAGTCTTATCGGTAGCCGCACCCTTGTCGCGCTCGGCGATGTAGGCGGCGTAGGCGACTTCGACCTTCTCGAGCGCGGGTTTCTCCGCGGCGTAATCCTTGGTGCCGATCTTGTCAGTGCCCTTGAAGGCCATGTGCTCGAACATGTGAGCGAGGCCGGTGGCGCGCATGGGATCCTGCGCTGAACCGGCGTCGACGAGCGTGAAGAAAGAGAAGACCGGCGCTTCGGGACGCTCGCAGATGATCAGCGTCAAGCCGTTTGCGAGTTTCTTCACGGTAATGCGCTTCTCGAACGATGCGACATCCTGCGCGGGAGCGATGGAAGAAAGCGTCAGCAAAAGTGCGATTAGATAGCGATGTATAGGACGGCGACTCATGGGATGTATGACCTCCGCGGCTCGCTTCGCTGGCGCCGGCTGAAGCCTGCGGCCTACCGAGCCTGCGCTTTGCTTGTTGGACGGATTCACAGGGCGGAAGTTTGAAAGTACGTGGGAGGAAGAGGCGTTGTCAAACGCGATCCGGCTTTGTTTTGCTTTCAGTCGTGCTTCATCCTCCGGCGATAGCGCCCAGCACGATGAACGGTTCTGTGCCGGATGCGACGGCGTGGGGGAGCGGGGCGTCGGGTGAATCATGCGTGAGATCCTGCTCGCAGGCGAAGAAACGCAGGAATGGCCGTCGCTGCAGCGTGACGTGATCGCGGATGGCGCCGCGCAGCATGGGATAGCGCGCCTCGAGCGCGTCGAGGACGGAGCGCTGCGTGACCGGCGCGGCCACTTCGAGTTCGACGTCGCCCTGAACGTGAGCCAGCGTGCGCAGGTGTGGTGGAAGGATAACGCGGATCATGGGATCAGGACGTGGATCCCCGTCTCCAGATGACAAATTACCCCCTCCACCTCGGATTCTCGACGCGTGCAATGGCCGTTACGCGGCCGCAGCCGCGGCTTTGCGCACTGTCAGCGACAGCATCACTCGCGTTATGCCGCTGACCATCATGCTCGCTCCGACCAGAGTGCCGATCGCCCAGGCTGCGCTTGAGGGCCATTGCATGTAAATCATGAGACCGAGCACCAGGGTAATGATGCCATCGACCAAAAACATGCTCGATCCCGGCAGCGAGCGCAGATTGAAAAACAGAACAATATCGAAGACGCCTTCCAGCAGGAACAACGATGCCAGCAGCAGGGTGAGCGACACCACTCCCAGTACCGGATGCGTGAACAGATAGACGCTGAAGCAAAGATAGGCGAGTCCGACCAGCAGCTTCCAGATCAGGCTGCCGGCTCCGTGTGCGCGAAAGCCGAGGATCAGGTGAACCACGCCGGCAAGGAAGATGAGCCAGGCGACAAGGATGTTGACTGCGACCGCGGCAACTAAAGGCAATGCCACGGCCACCAGACCGAAGATGATCAGCAACGCTCCCCAAATTATGGACGCGGTTGAGGCTTGACGCACAAGATCAGTCGGGGTCTGCGCCATAGGAACCTCCTCGATGGCACGGAGTCTATCGCAAGAAATCCGAGAAAGCCAACCGGCCAGCTCTCACGCCAGCGTTTGCACTTCTATCGACAGCACTGCGGGCAGATCGCGCACGATCGCATTCCACGAATCGCCCGCGTCGGCGGAGCAGTATACCTGGCCTCCGGTCGTGCCGAAGTAAACGCCGCATTTGTCGAGCTTGTCGACGGCCATGGCGTCGCGCAGCACATTGACGTAGCAATCCTTCTGCGGCAGGCCCTTGGTCAGCGGCTCCCACTCGTTGCCACCGGTGCGGCTGCGGTAGACGCGCAGCTTGCCTTCGTGCACGTAGTGTTCGCCGTCGCTCTTGATGGGGACGACGTAAATCGTCTCCGGCTCGTGCGCATGCACGTCGATGACGAATCCGAAATCGGTGGGCAGGTTGCCGCTGATCTTGTTCCACTGCTCGCCGGCGTCGTCGGAGCGCATGACGTGCCAGTGCTTCTGCATAAAGAGCACGCCGGGGCGTGACGGATTCATGGCGATGTGGTGCACGCAGTGTCCCACTTCGGCGGTGGGGTTGGGAATGTACTGCGAGTAGAGGCCCTTGTTGATGGGCTTCCAGGCTTTGCCGCCGTCGTCGGTGCGGAACGCGCCCGCGGCGGAAATGGCGATGTACATCCGCTCGGGATTTGAGGGATCGAGGATGATGGTGTGCAGGCACATGCCGCCGGCGCCGGGCTGCCACATGGGGCCGGTGCCGTGGCCGCGCAGGCCTGACAGTTCGTGCCAATTCTGGCCGCCATCGGTCGAGCGAAACAGCGCCGCGTCCTCGACACCGGCATAAACTGTGTCGAGATCGGTGAGCGAGGGCTCCAGATGCCACACGCGCTTGAACTCCCACGGATGCTGCGTGCCGTCATACCACTGATGCGTGGTGAGCGGCTTGCCGGTTTCCGGCGAAGTGTCGTAGACGAACTTGTTGCTCGCAGCTTTGGGCGGGCCGGGCGCGGGCTTCTCACCGGGCGGCGTGCCCGGCTGGTGCCACGTCT
>JASHPH010000240.1 GCA_030038255.1 Candidatus Sulfotelmatobacter sp.
TTTCTGGCCGTGTCCACACTGATGCGAGGTGGATTGTCATGACTTCGTCGCAACTGAGAAGCTGGGCCTGGGCAGCTTCGTTCATCGCCGCCACCGCGCTGTCCGCTCTGGCCCAGGGAAACCACTTCAACACCCCTGGCAACGTTTTGATTTCGGATCAGTACAACAACCGAATTATCGAGGTGAACCCCGACACCTACGGAATCGTCTGGCACTTCGGAAACCAGAACTGGGTCGCCGGGCCGCACTCGGTCGTAGGCCCGAATGACGCGCAGCGCGTCGCCTTTCTGACCCTCGTCGCCGGCACGGGCGTACCTACCGGAGCCGAACCCAATTGCCCCAGCGGCTGCGCCGATAACCGCGTCATGCTCGTCGATCGCGCCAGCCAGATCATCTGGCAATACGGCGAAGCCGGCGTTACCGGTTCCGGCCCGAACCAGCTAAATACTCCGGTGCAGAACACCTGGCTGCCTAACTTCCACATCCTGATCACCGATCAGGGAAACGATCGCATCATCGAAGTCACGTTGGACAAGAACATCGTTTGGCAGTACGGCCAGACGGGCGTGGCCGGCGATGGCCCGGACCAGCTCAACAGTCCCAACAGCGCCGAACTGCTGGCCAACGGCCACATTCTGATCGCCGATGAAAGCAACAATCGCGTAATCGAAGTGGACCGCGGCAAGAACATCGTGTGGAGCTATGGCTGCGCGACCTGCAGTCAGCTCAGCGGCGCCGCCTTCGCCAGCCGCCTGCCCAACGGCGATACGTTGATTACTGACTCGAACAACAATCGCGTTCTCGAAGTCGATGCCGGCGGCAACGTAGTCTCGACCTATTACACAAATACCCAGCCGGGCAGCATCGCTGCGCCGCTTCCCACGCGCGCCGTCCGCTTGAAGAATGGCAACACGCTCATCAGCAACCAGTACGACATGCAGGTGATCGAAATCGACTCCAATCAGGACATCGTCTGGAGCCAGGGCGAGATTGCCGTCTCAGGAAACACCTTCGACATGCTGAATGGACCCTACGACGCCAAAGTGGTTGGCGATTACACTGGCTTGACGCCGCCGTTCTGATCGCGCCTTTCGAATGGCGTCCGGCGACTTAGCGTCTCCCCCGCCCTCACCCATCCCGGGGAATTCGCCCAGCCTCGCACTGAGAAGGCTGGGCGTTTCCCTTTCGGGCTGACTCACCCCTCGCGATCTTGAAGGTTGGGGACACGGTGTTACTTCCCGATTCAATGGCGGAACTTTCCAATAGCACTCTCCGTATCTCTTCTTGAAAGTGATGCTCACTCCCGCCCGCGTGCAAGGGCATCAGAGAGGAGAATTACGATGAACGATTTCACCGGTCTTGCCGCAGTTGTCATGCTCCTGGGAATGCCCACGGCTGCGATTGCCATGTATACGTTCTACCGCGTGCGCAAGCTGCGCACCGAAGAGCGCCTGGCAGCCATTCAGCGCGGTGTTGCGGTCCCGATGGAGCAAGAACTTTCCGAATCCGCGCGCTCACGCCGCTATGGGATTCTGCTGATCGCCGCCGCAGTAGGCTACATGCTGACGTTTACGATCCTGGCAAGAGTTGAGCCCGATGCCATGGAGGCCACCGCTTTCGGTGCCATCCCGTTCACGCTGGGGCTGGGGTATTTGCTGGACTCGCTTCTGATCCGCCGCGACGCGAAGGCTTCGTAGGGTCTTGATGAGATCTGGTGGGTGGCCCATCCTAAATTCGCGTACTTTGCGATTTTAGGGTGGGGGATTTTCTTATTCTCGAGTTAGAAACTTGTATTGCATCTCGTTCAGCGGCACCACGCTCAGCCTTCCCTGCCGCACCAGCGGCGACTCGGGAAAAAACTTGTTCGCCTTGGCCTCGGCCAGCGTGACCGGCTTCGCGATGGCGTTTCCCACTTTGATCTTTACTTGCGGATTCTTCTCATCCGACGCATTCACCGAAACTACCGTCGCCGTCCCCACCGCGCTCTTCTCATCCCCGGTGTGGTAAATCACCAGCCGCTCACCTGGTTTCATGTTCCGCAGATTCTTCAATGCCACGGGATTCGATACTCCATCCCAGATCGTGGTCTTCTCGCGTTGCAGGTCAGCGAATGAATAGGTAGAAGGCTCGGTTTTCAGTAGGTAGTCCATTTGTCCTCGAAATGCCCTCGGCACTAATGTTGAAGAGAGATGCGGTCCCGTCCCGCGACCGCGTTCTAATCTGGTTTCTTGTCGTTGGGCGGCGGGTTCGAATCCTTCGGCTTGTCCTCATACACCGAGAACTGCTGCTGCGGCCGCTTCAGCTTGATCGTGATCGTCACCTTTTCTTGGTCAATGTCAAAGTCCTCGCCCCAGGTCTGAAATCCCGGCGCCAGAGCCTGCACCCGCAGCTTGCCGTACGGGATACCCTCATAAATTGCCTTCCCGTCCAGATCCGTCTTCAACTCCATGCCGCCCTTTCCCTGCTGGCCGCGCGAGTTCACCGGATGCAAAACCACCGCAGCATTCCGCACCGGTTTGCCGTTGTCTTCCTTAAGCACCAGGAAATTGAGAATCGCCGTCGGCCCTTCGTTGGTGTCTTTCTTGTCCTTTTGCGCCGCAGCTAGTGACGCGACAGCCAGCATCACTAGCACCCCACAGAGAATCCGCTTCATGCGGCTATTCTATGCCGAATTCTTTTTCCGCGTCATTCCCCGCCAGTGCGCCCTGCAGAATCGGCGCTCATCCGCTCCGCCTCTTTTACAATGCCTGATAGAACGGGCCCTGAATAGGATGCGCAATAAGACCTGGGACGTGATCATCGTCGGCGGAGGCATTATCGGCCTCTCGCTCGCCATCTCCCTGCGCAAGCGCGGCGCGACGGTTCTTGTGGTCGAGCGCGGCGAGCCTGGGCGCGAAGCTTCGCACGCCGCCGGCGGTATGCTCGTGGACTGCTCTGCCGAAACTCCCGCCGCCCTGCAACCGCTGGCGATCGCCAGCGCCAGCATGTATCCCGAGTTCGCGCATGAACTGGAAGTCGAGTCGGGGACAAAGGTTGACCTGCGCGATCGCGGCGCGATTGTGTTTCCGCCTCCCGAGCATGTTCACGAGCGGCCGGGATTCACACTGGCAAGCCTGCTGCCTGCGCCGCTCGCTGAACTGGAACCGGCCCTTGCCGAGCCAGAACGGCCGGCCTTCTATCTGAAGGAACGGAGCGTCGATCCTCGCGCCCTCACTGCCGCCGCCGTCAAAACTGCTAAGAATCGCGGCGTGGATTTCTCCTCCGGCGATCCGGTCACCGCAGTGAATCTGTCCGATGGCCATGTTTCAGGCCTCAGGACGGCGAAAACGTCATTCCTCTCAGAGAAAGTCGTCAACTGCGCCGGGGCCTGGGCTGCACAAATCGCCTGCGGCTCGAACGCCCCACCCGTCATTCCCACGCGGCCGGTCAAAGGCCAGATGCTTTGCCTCGTGATGCCTTCCCGCGAGTTCATCCGCCACGTCGTCCGCACACCCGACGTTTACCTGATCCCGCGCAGCGACGGGCGCCTTCTTGTCGGCGCGACCGTCGAAGAAGCCGGATTCGACAAACGCACGGTCCCCGCGACCATCCAGCGCCAGCGCGCGGCCGCCATTGCGCTGGTCCCGAAGCTCGCCAACGCGCGCATCCTCGAAGACTGGGCTGGCCTGCGTCCCGGAACACCCGATGCGCTGCCCATCCTTGGTGCGACCGAAACTGCGGGCTACTATGTCGCCACCGGCCACTTCCGCGACGGCATCCTGCTGGCGCCGATTACCGCACAAGTCATGGCCGACGTGATCGAAGGCCACAAGCCAGAACACAACTTTGCCGCTTTCACGCCCTCCAGATTCACCTGACGAGAGCTCATGTAGGGACAGCTGCCCCGGGCTGCCCGCCCGCCGCGCCCCGCCCCCTATTCGCGCTATACTGGTCCGTTTCCGCGGTACATCAAAATCCGCAATTCTGCTCGTCCGCCGAGATCCGGCTCGCGACCACAGAAAGGACGCAATCCATGGCCTCTCCCGCAGTCGATTTTGCCCGCAGCAATCAGCAGCGTTTCCTCAGCGAACTCAAAGATCTCCTCCGCATTCCCAGCGTCAGCACCCTCGAAGAACACAAACCCGATATTCAAAAGGCCGCCGGCTACGTGGCCAGCGAACTGCGCCGCATCGGCATGGAGAATGTCGAAGTCATCCCAACCAAAGGCCATCCCCTGATCTACGCCGACTGGCTGCACGCGCACGGCAAGCCGACAGTCCTCATGTATGCGCATTACGACGTCCAACCGCCCGACCCGCTCGACGAGTGGCATACTCCGCCTTTCGAGCCGACCGAGCGCAACAACAACCTCTACGCTCGCGGCGCCGTTGACGACAAAGGCCAGCTCTGGATGGAAGTGAAAGCCCTCGAAGCTCTCATGCAGACCGGCGGTGGCAAGCCGCCCATTAATGTGAAAGTAATTTTCGAGGGAGAAGAAGAAGTCGGCGGCGAGTCGATCGCCGAATACATCCGCAAGCAGAAAGCCAAGCTGAAAGCCGATTTCGCGCTCGTCTGCGACACCGAACTTTTCGCACCCGATCTTCCCACGCTCTGCGTCGGCCTGCGCGGCCTGGTCTATACGGAAATCGAAGCCTACGGCGCCAAGACCGACCTCCACTCCGGCATATACGGCGGCGCCGCACCGAATCCGTTCTTCGCCCTGATCGAAATGATCAGCAAGATGAAAGACGCCAAGGGCAAAGTCCTGATTCCCGGCTTCTACAAGGGCGTAAAAGCTCCAACTGCTGCCGAGCTCAAAGCCTGGAAGCGCCTGCCCTTCAACGAAGAGCACTACCGCAAGACCGAAGTTGGATCGAAAGTCCTCACCGGCGAACCGGGCTACTCAGTGCTCTATCGCACATGGGCGCGGCCCACGCTCGAAGTCCACGGCATGCCCGGAGGCTTCACCGCCGACGGCGCCAAGACCGTGATCCCGGCCAAAGCGAAAGCGAAAGTATCCATGCGGCTGGTGCCGAACCAGGATCCCGACGACATCCTGAAGAAGTACATGGCGTTCATCAAGAAGATCACGCCGAAGGGGATCGAGACGAAAGTCAAAATCTGGAGCAAAGGGCCGGCGTGCGTCGTCTCGACGGACAACAGATACATCGAAGCCGCGACCCAGGCGCTGCACGACACGTTCAAGAAAGACACGGTCTTCATCCGCAGCGGCGGCTCGATTCCCATCGTCACGGATTTTCAGGACGTCCTGAAGATTCCTAGCGTGATGATGGGCTTCGGCCTGCCCGACGACAATCTCCACGCCCCCAACGAGAAGTTTCACATCCCGAACTTCTACCGCGGGATCGAGACCATCTGCCGCTTCTTCGAGAAGCTGGGCGGGTAGACTGAGTCAATCTCTCTGCGGATTGCGGCATCCGCCAAATCGGATGCCGCAGCTCATGTGCGGGAAGTCCTGTACTCTCTTCCGAGGCGAGAAACCCTGAATGACCATCCTGGAATTCAGTCTGCTGGTGTGGGCGAGTTCGCTCGTCGCAGGCCTGGTCGGCGCGCTGACCGGATTAGGCGGCGGAGTCGTCCTGGTACCGCTGCTCACCCTTTTGTTTAAGGTGGACATTCACTACGCCATCGGCGCCTCGCTGGTGTCGGTGATTGCCACCTCTTCGGGCGCGGCCGCGGCCTACGTGAAGGAAGGCTTCTCGAACATCAGAATCGGCATGTTCCTTGAAATCGCCACCACCCTGGGAGCGCTTCTCGGAGCGCATGTCGCGGCGCGGGTGTCAACGCACTCGATTGCGATCGTGTTCGGAGCAGTCCTGTTGTCCTCCGCCTATTTTTCCCGCAAACCGCGAACGCTCGCACAGCGCAACCTTCCGCCCGATCCGCTTGCCACCCGGCTTCGGCTGAACGGCAGCTTTCCCGACGAGGGCAACCTGCGTGCATATAACCCGCAGCATGTCCCCGCTGGCTGGGGACTCATGTTCATCGCCGGAGCATTGTCAGGGCTGCTGGGCATCGGCTCCGGAGCGATGAAGGTCCTGGCCATGGACCAGGCCATGAAAATTCCCTTCAAAGTATCCACGACCACCAGCAACTTTATGATCGGCGTCACCGCGGCCGCCAGCGCCGGACTGTATTTGAACCACGGCTACATCGATCCCGGACTGGTGATGCCCGTGATGCTCGGCGTCCTGGCCGGGTCGCTGCTCGGTGCCAAACTTCTGGTTCACCTGCATCCCAGGTGGCTGCGTCTCGGTTTCAGCCTGGTCATCGTCGTCCTCGCTATCGAAATGCTGTACAACGGAATCACCGGGAGAATCTAGATGCCAAGCCGAGGCTGGACCGATCAAACCATCGAGATTCTGCTGGGCAAGTTGCTGCGCACAGGTGTCTTTCTCTCCGCCGCCGTCGTTTTTATCGGCGCAGTCATTTACCTTGTGCGCCATGGCAGCTCCCCAATGGATTTTGGCGCCTTCCGCGGCGAGCCGGCCGAATTTCGCACCATCCGCGGAATCATCACCGCCACCATCGCATTGCGGGGCCGCGGAATCATCCAGCTGGGGCTGCTATTGCTGATCGCGACGCCCGTGGCTCGTGTGGCGCTATCGATCGTCGGATTCGCCGAAGAGCGCGATCGTCTGTACGTAGCGCTCACCTCAATCGTTTTCGTGATCCTGATGTACAGCCTCCTGGTTTCGGTCTAGGGAGCCGGCATTTTCTCCCTCTACCGGCACCGACTATGGTGGCAAACCCGCGCATCCACTCCAGCGGCCAGGTCAACATTGGCGCCTACGAGCAGTAGGCTCAGAGCCGTGTGGCGCGGGCGCCCTCGCCCGCGCCACCGTCCGTTCCTGTCATTAGTGGGAGAATCCCCACCCTCCGTACCCGTGGTTTTGAGATCCCGGTAGGGATACCACTTACGTGGCACCCCCCGGACGGACCCGGACGGGCGCTCATTAGCGCATCCGGTTCTTATCTCGAATGAGTAGCGGCGAAGCGCACTACGGGATAAGGATGGAGCACGCGGGGCCGAGGGAGCCACCGTTCGCCCAGCCCAAGCATCTGTTTCCAGGGCAGACGTTGTTGGCTTCGGCGGCGCAGTGTGTGCCACCAGAACCCCAACAGTCGATCCCGGAATAGGCTTAGACTGCCGATGTTTCCCGGTACCGCGTAGTAGT
>JASHPH010000241.1 GCA_030038255.1 Candidatus Sulfotelmatobacter sp.
TCGTGGTCCACGACGGGAAAGTCATCGTAAGCCGCCTGGTCTTTTAGGCCGTCACTCCATCGGACAAAGGGTCGCTGGCTCCTGCCAGGAGGACGCTTCAATAAGGCAGCGGGCCGCTCAGAACATGTCGTGAAACCCAATCAGAATTTCGCTTTCGCGGCTCCTTGACTGCGTCTGAGCGAGCGTAGAATCCAAAAACGCAAGAAGCGGTCGTACTCATTTGAGGAGATACAGCCAATGACAGACTGGTTCGCGCGGCCCGTCCTGCACGTGAAGGACGTTGATGCCTCGCTCCGCTTTTACGTTGACCGGCTCGGTTTCGCGAGCCGCTGGCGCTACGCGGAGGACGGCAAAGCGTACGTTGCACAAGTCGAGCGACAGGGCTGCGCGCTCATTCTGGCCGACAACTGGCCGGAAAAGATCGGCAAGGGGCTGATGTTCATTTCCTTGAATGTCGAGCCTCAGACCCGCGAGGCCGCGGCCGCCGCATTGGACGCGCTGCGCGCGGAACTCGAGGCCAAGGGTGTTCCGGTAAAGGAGGGTTGGTGGGGCTACCGGCTTTTGGTGGTCGATGATCCCGACGGGAATCAGCTCTTCTTCAATTACCCGAACGAGACTGCGCCGGGGAAGCCTGCTCGAGATGAACCATGATCATGCTGCGGAGGCCTGAACACCCCGTGAACAAGACAACCCGGATTACCATCCGCGAGAGCCCGATTCCAATTATTTGGCCAAGCCCGCCACTGCCCACTTCAGATGGATGAAGGCCCACTCGAGAGTAACGCCAGCATTGCGCACCAGGCGCCGCTTGTTTGGCGAGCGTCGGCGTGAACACGCCGGGGACAATATCGCCAAACCAGAAATACACCTGTTTGCTTCTGTGAGGGCAGCCGAGTTACAGATACCGACTTGCGCTCGGCTCGCAGCCCGAGCAAAAACCTCGTAATTTCCCAAGCTCTCGAGTACGCAGCAGCCTGACCTCTTCGAAATCCCGAATATCCAGAAGGGGTTAGAACCGTGTCCAGAACTGAGTGATTTGTGGGCAGGGTGGCAATTCTTGGCGTTCGTGGGTCTCAACTTCCGGCCCCGAACCAGATTCCAGCCCTTGTTGGACTATGTTCGAGCAGCGGGAGAAGCATACGATGTGCGAGTTTCGGTCTAAGTTATCAATTCCGTCAGCAATAATAGGCTTGACCAATAAAGGAGCCTAGGACTACACTCAGGCGTCTTTTGCTGTTAACCGCTAACCAGGACACGGAGGCCCCGGATGAATCCCAGCCTAAGGGCCAGTTGCGCTGTCCTTCTTGCTGGCGCCCCTACAATAGCAAAGTACTGTCGAGTCGCGGAGTGCCGCCCGCAAGGGAACGGCAGCAGTGATGTCCGCGCGAGGATCGCTCGATCGAGTGGAATGGATCTGGGAGTGTGCGACGCTTTTGAACGCAAAGCACAGCCAAGATTTGGCGCGCGGTTCGGGAGGCTACGATGAACCGGGAGGGGCTCTGGGTGAAGGGTGCCGCGAACTGGATTGCCGTGTTTGTTCTCATTCTGCTGATTCCAGCGCTTGCCGGATCCGAGACGAGCGCGGCTCAGAAAGATAAACCTGCTAGCGCCGGTGCGTCCAGTACGGCTGCTCCGAAGACCGGTCCCTCAGCGTCCGGTCCGTCGAAGACGGGCCCTGCAGCCTCCGGTCCGTCGAAGACGGGCCCTGCAGCATCCGCTCCCTCGAAGACGGGTCCTGCAGCGACTGGTCCCTCGAAGACGGGTCCTGCAGTGGCTGCCGGAAACAGATCTACTGCACCGGGAGCGGCGCCGCCCAAGGCTGGAGCGCCAGCGGCGAACACACACCCTGCGGCGCCCAATTCGGCGTCGAAACCGGGTGGGGCTGCGACCGCTCCGCGGCCCGGTACTGAAACGCACGCCAATGGCTCAAAAACTGTCACGCGCGCGGATGGAAGCCGCGCGGAAGTCAACCCCTCCGGCAAGACAACCAGCATTACCACACGCAGCGGAACGACCGCGAGGCTGAGTGCGGATGGAAGAGTCAGTTCCATCCATACCGCAGATGGAATGACGATCAGTCACGCCGCGGGAGGAGGGCGAGTGGTCTCCTCCGAGCACGTCAACGCACGCGGCGAGCATATCCGGGCGGTGAACACGAGTGCCCGCAGCGGTTATGTCGACCATACCTTTATGCGCGGCGGACGCCCGTACATGCGGCGGACCTACGTCGTCGATGGCCGCGCCTATGCTCGCGTTTATCCCGGCTATTACTATCGCGGCCGCATCTACTACGGTTACGCGCCTGGGTTCTACTATGGTCCCGCTTTCTATGGCTGGGTCTACGACCCGTGGGGAGCGCCGGTTGTCTACGGATGGGGTTGGGGCGGCGCTCTTTGGTACGGCTACTATGGCGGCTATTTTGCACCCTACGCGGTATATCCCTCCGCTAATCTCTGGCTCACGGACTACGTCATCTCCCAAAACTTGCAAGCGGCATATGAAGCGGGTGTCGCCAGCGCCCAGGCAAACGCCCCTGCGCAGGGACAAGTCGCTCAGAATTTGGGCACCGCCGGCGGCTCAAACCCCGTCGTTCTTACGCCCGAAACAAAGCAGGCCATCGCGGACGAGGTCAAAGCGGAACTCGCAGCGGAAAAGGCCGCCGCTGCAAATCCCGCGGCGGCAAGTGCAGCGCCAGCCGGTGACCAGTTGCCGGACGCCCTTAAACCCACGAATCGCACTTTCATCGTTGCCACGGCTCTCACCGGACAGCTTCCCGACGGCATGGAATGCTCCCTGTCTCAGGGAGACATTCTCACCCGCATCGACGACACCCCGGACGTCAACCAGAATGTGAAAGCATTGGTCAGCGCCGGGCAAAAGAACGACTGCAAGCCCGGCGCTCAAATCGCCGTCGCCGTAAACGACTTGCAAGACATGCACAATGCCTTCCGCGAGAAGATTGACGACGGTCTCAAGACCCTTGCGGACAATCAGGGGAAGAACGGCTTGCCGCCCGCCCCCTCCACGGCTGCCACTCCTTTCCCCGGCTCGCAGGCTCAGCCCGACCTGGACGCGGTGGCAAACTTGCAAAAGCAAGAGCAGGATGCAGATGCGGCGGAAAAAGAAGTAGCGCGGAGCGCAACCCCAGGCGCGGGCAATTGAGCACGGCTGAGCTACCTTTCTCATGGCAGCCGCCACAACGTCGAGAGCATCAAGAACCGGACGCACTGCGCCTACAGGCTGTTGCCCCCCGTTTAGAGCCCGACGTTGTGCCTGAAATAAGATCGAGCTGCACTCCGGGGAGGTCCGGATATGCTCTCTTTCTGGGAGGGTATTATGTTGATAGGAAAATTCGGCGTAGCACTTGGACTGCTGCTCCTGGCGCCGATTTCCGGCCTTCCTAGCTTCGCTCAAGATCCGCAAACCGCCGCCGCTTCCGAATTGCTAGGCCAGCTGTTGGAGCAGTACAAACCCGACACTATACTAACCGTCCGGAAGGCGGGCATCACGGCGTATCCGCCTGATTCGGTCGTAATGGGCATCCCGGCTTCGAAATACGAAAATGGGCAGATCCATGGTGCCAATTCGCTCTTATCCGCAATGACTTACAACGCCCCACAGGACCTCAGGGTCGGCGAAAAGGTGAACCCCACGAAGGTTGAAGTGGACGTGAAAAAGGAAACGGTGTCCATTTGGCTGACCGAGTGCGATGCCTGCAATGGAGTCCCGCAATCTTCCTGGAAGGCAAAGATTAGCTTCCAATTCCCCAAAGGCTATCTCGAAGGTGCCGACCCTGGACAAGTCGAAGACGTGATCGGCCAGGTGCTGGCGCTCGATACGGGCAACATCGGTGGCGGCCAGCAGGCGGCAGCACCTGCACCGCCGCAGGCTCCGCAGGACGTAAATCCGTCACAGGGCCTCACGAATGATGACATCCTCAAGCTCGCCAAGGCCGGATTGCCAGACTCGGTTGTAATCGCAAAGATTAAGTCCTCAAATTGCGAATTCGACACAAGCGCTGACGCCCTGATCAAGCTCAAAGGAGCTGGGGTGAGTGGCCCTGTTTTGCAAGCTGTCGTGGAAGCTACGCCTCCAGCCAATGCTCCGCCCGCGGTTGAGACCGCGCCAGCGGGCCCTCCCGACGTCGGCTGCGGCGACTATGCCGCTTGTATCTCCAAAGGAATTGCGGCCTTTCAATCTGCACAGTGGGATGGTGCCATCGTGGCGTTTCAGGCAGCTTTAAACCTGGACCCATCGAGGCCGGACGCCTGGCAAGCAATGTGCGCAGCGTATTTCGCAACAAGCCGCAGCCAAGAGGCCGCTCGGATGTGCGACAAGGCCCTGGCGGTCGGAGGGCGGCTCAAGTTTCGGGCGTGTCACCACCGAACCTGGGGCTCTTGCGAAGCGGGTGCGCTTGTGCTCGATTCCAAAAACGTGTCGTTTGCTTCCGCCGGTGGCCAGCAGCTCTTTTCGGTTCCGCCGGCGCTGGTTCTTTCGCCCGAAGCTTCAAGGTTGCACACATTATATGACCAGGTCTTTTTGTCCATGAAGGTAGGGGACAAGGAATATAGATTTCAGGTTATGCCAGACGGCGTGGAATGCCAAAGCAGGCCAAACTCAAACACTCTGATCTGCCCCGCTCAGAGCATCGTGCAACAATTAGTGGTTTCCAATTACATTTCACAGGCTATCCCCAGACTGGCATCGGGCGCGCTAGGATCTTCCCGGCCGTAGCTAGCGGCAGCGCCAATCAACTCCGCCTCGGCTGATGCGGCAACCCCAGCGTTTCCTTGATGAGCGGCGAATGGTTGCGCCTCTCACCGTGTGGTAACATCCGCTGGTTCCCTTCGCATCGAGGCTCCGCGGTGAAAAGCTGCCCGCATTGCAAGTCCACCTATCCCACACGATTCACAGTGTGTCCGCACGACGCGATGACTCTCGAGGAAGTGAGCGAACTCGCTCCCGGTGCAATCCTCCGCGGGAAGTACAAGATTCTGGAGAAAATTGGCGAAGGAGGGATGGGCGCGGTCTATAAGGCACTGCACGTAAAATTCAATGAAGTCTATGCGCTCAAAGTGGTTTTGGCCGCCTATCTTGAAGACGTCACGTTTCTACAGCGCTTTCAATCCGAGGCGCTGCTAATGAGGCGTATCGACAATCCGCACGCCCTGCGCGTGCACGACGTGGACGAGACCGAGGATGGCCGGCCGTTTTTCGTGATGGAGTTCATTGACGGCGACGCGCTGGACACCGTGCTGGCCCGCGGCGCGCTCGCACCGGATCGCGCGATTCGCATTGCAATGCAGGCCTGCGAAGCGCTGGGAGCGGCCCACCGACTGGGCGTGATTCACCGAGACATTAAGCCGGGAAATCTGCTGCTAGCACGAACTGCAGACGGCCTCGACAACGTGAAGGTGCTGGATTTCGGAATCGCTAAAGTGAAGGCGGGAAGCCCGTTGCGGGAGGGAGTTTCGATTACGCAGACAGGCGCCTTCGTGGGCACGCCGGCCTACATGTCGCCGGAACAGTGCCAGGGCGCGCACGGCGACCTCCTGACCGGCGCCTCGGACCTCTATTCGCTTGGCGTGGTCCTCTACCACATGCTCACCGGAAGCGTGCCCTTCAAAGCCGATACGGCGATGGGTATGCTGATGGCGCACCTCCAGCAATCGCCGCCGGATCCGCGGACGTTGTGCCCCGACGTCCCGCCGCAGCTAGTCAGGGTTGTGTTTCGGGCTCTGGAAAAGGATCCGGCGAATCGCTTCGCCTCCGCCGACGAGATGCGTCAAGCACTCGAGGACGCGAATTCCGGGCTGGGAAACACGGTTGTCACTTCGCCGCGTGCCGTCACTACGGAGCGCCCGAAAACCCTGCCGCCCGCAGCCCAAAATGTAACGCCGCCTCCCATCCCCGCGCCTGCGCACGCACCTACTCCGGCCCCGGCGGTGCCTGGCGGCGCCCATCGCACGTCGCGACGGCAGCTCACTCACTGGTTGATTTTTGGCGGTGGTGCTGCGGTCCTGACAGTCACTGTTCTGCTTGCAGTCTTAATCATCCGGACGGACCGTTCGGACAGGTCCAAGTCCCCTGAGACCGACAGGGCTGCCGAGAGTTCTGCCGGCCCGGCTGCCAGCCCGAAGAGCCCCCCGGGATCCGCGGAGGCCGGACCGCTAACGGATTCAGCGCCCTCGGGTTTGGTTCCGACCGCGGGAGAAAAAACCAGCGCGACTCCAACGGGTAAATCTGCGGCAGGCAGCGCCGCACCGCGCACGGAAGCGAATCCGGCCTTACCACAGCCACGCGTCCCGTCGCCCGTTGTTGTTCCGCAGTTTGTCCTGACGGAATCGCTGATCGGGCATACCAACTCGGTACTGTCTGTGGCCTTCAGTCCGGACAGCCGCATCGTCGCGTCCGGCAGCTCCGACAACACCATCAAGCTGTGGGATGTCGCCTCGGGCAGCGCCTTGCATCCGCTGATCGGCCATAACGGTCCGGTGTTCGGTGTGGCCTTTACCTGGAAGGGGCGCATGCTGGCATCGGCGAGCGGCGACGGCACCGTCAAGGTGTGGGACGTAGGGGCCGGCCGCGCGCTCCTCACGCTCTCCGGACACACGGATCGCGTGTATGCCGTGGCCTACAGTCCAGATGGCCGTATGCTCGCCTCCGCCAGCAAGGATCACACAGTCAAACTGTGGGAGGTGGCCGCCGGCCGCGAAGTCCGCACACTGGCTGGCCATGCGGGGCCCGCGACGGCTGTGATGTTCAGCCCCGACGGGCAGATACTGGCCTCGGGAGGCGAAGATGGCAGCGTCAAGCTTTGGGACGTGGCCCCCGGGCGGGAACTGCGTTCGCTCGTTGGCCACTCGGGCCTGGTTCACGCTGTGTCCTTCAGCCCCGATGGCCTGATGCTGGCTTCGGCGGGTGCAGACCAAACAGTCAGGTTTTGGGACGTGCGTGATGGCCGCGCGCTCAAGACACTAACCGGCCATACTGGGACTGTCGAGGGGGTGGCCTTCAGTCCCGATGGGCGCGTGATAGCATCAGGCAGCGAGGACACCACCATCCGGCTCTGGGACGTGTCGAGCGGGCGCGAACTCAGTAGGCTATCGGGAAATACGGGCTGGGTGGTCGCCTTGGCCTATAGCCGGAATGGCCAGTTCCTGGCCGCAGGCGGTGTTGACAAGACGATTCGGATCTGGGGGATAGCGGATTCGCACTGACGATTCCCACCGGGCATACTAGGTTGGCCGGTGGCCAGTGGTTTCGGCGCCCACTTCTTGCCTTCTGGAGCAACGCGCCGAAATTGTCCCTTCAGTTTAATGCTCGGAGACAAGAAGGGAGTGAAATACGATTGCGGTTCGGACTTCCCTCCCGCCCATTTGAGAGTAGCGACGCGCTCACGCCGCGTGAACACCTTCGAGAAAGGACACCAGCTCGGCCGTTGCCCGGAACTGTGGAATAGCTTCCAGTTCCTTGGAGGTTGAGGTGAAGGAGTCCGACAGACTCTACGTCCTACGAGGCGCGAAGTCTTGATACCGCGCTTCAAGGTAGTGATTGTGCACGACTCGGGCCAGGTGCTTGGGGACCTCAAGCCCGCCCTCCCCAAACCCCCGATAGACAATCAGCTTTGCGGATTCATCAGAAAGCCGTCTTGCCCACCAGGCGCCGCTTGTTCGGCGAGCATCGGTGTGAACACGACGGGGACAATGTGCACAGATTTCTGGAAGGCGTGGATCGGACACCCACCGGGATTCCGGCCGCGGGAGGCTCAGTTCATCCGCGCAGTGTGACTACACCGCCGTTGCCGTCTACCGTAATGTGCTGCCCGCTGCGGATACGATGGGTGGCGACGCCGGTCCCCAGCACCGCGGGCACGCCGTATTCCCGGGCCACAATGGAACTGTGACTCAACGGGCCGCCCACATCCGTAACAATGCCTGACGCGAGCGCGAAAAGAGGCGTCCACGCCGGCGTAGTGATCTTGGC
>JASHPH010000242.1 GCA_030038255.1 Candidatus Sulfotelmatobacter sp.
ATGTTCTGCTTGGTCACCGCCTCGGCGATGGCTTCGGCGTCGAGGAAGTCGTTCTTGTTCGACTTCCGGTACGGCTTCACAAACTGCGCTGGGATCAGTCGCACCTCGTGACCTTGTTCGCGCAGTGCGGCGCCCACAAAGTGGGCTCCAGCACAAGCCTCAAGCCCGATGAGCGAGGCCGGCAGGTTGGCGGTATAAGCCAGCAATTGCGTGCGTGAGAACTTCTTACGCAGCAAAATCTTGTTGAGTTCTCCCAATGCAACCAGGTGAAACGTGGTCTTGCCCAAATCGATGCCGATCGATGCGATGTGCATAGATGATCCTCCTATGGAAACTGCCGAGCCGTCATCCTACTCGGCGGCGGACCATCTCATTAATCCCCGTCAGGGGTCTTGTCTGACCGTGGCGAGCTGTCAACTCGCTATTCACTTCCCCCGCAACATCCCCACGACTCTCTCATAGTCATCCACCGTCGAATACTCAATCACGATCTTTCCCTTACCCTTGCGGTCGCGAATCTTCACTCTCACGCCCAGCAGCCGCTCCAGCTCCATCTGCGCCGCCCGCACATTCGGATCGACCCAGCGCGCTCCGCTCTTCTTTTTCTCCGTGCCCGGCATCTCCGGAATCGGATCGAGCCAGCCTCCCATCCGCATGACGAGCTGTTCTATTTGCTCCACGTTCATGCCCTTCTTCACCGCAAATAAAGCCGCTTTCTCGATCTGATCATCATCCTCGAGCTTCAGCAGTTCCTTCGCTTCGGCAAACTTGATCTTCTTCTCCGCCAGCAACTGCATGACCTGCCGAGGCAGCCGCAGCAGCCGCATGTAGTTCGCCACCGACTCCCGCGACAGCCCGACGCGCTCGCCAATCTGCGCCTGGGTCAGCTTGAATTCCTCGCTCAGCACCTTGAATGCCTGCGCCTGCTCCAGCGGGCTCAGGTCTTCGCGCTGCAGGTTCTCGATGATCGTCATCTCGGCCGCCTGCTGCACCGAGACCCGCCGCACAATCGCCGGAATCGTCTCCTTCCCCGCCAGCTTCGAGGCGTGGAGCCGCCGCTCGCCCAGAATCAGGATGTAGCGTCCATCCTCTTCCGCCGGCCGCACGACGATCGGCTGCACGACCCCATTCGCCCTGATCGAATCCGTCAGTTCCACCAGCGCGTCGTTGCTGTGCACATACCGCGTCTGGTACGGATTCTTGTCGATGTCGGCAATCGCCAGGTTCACCACCAAATTTCCCGGTACCCTCGATTCGGCTTGCGCAAGAATCGTAATGCTCCCGCCGTCCTGTGTGGGGCCGGATCTTTGATCCGGCCAGGCCGAGCGCAGCTCGGCTGCAGTCGGGGCCGCATCCTCGACCACGACCTGTATCGCTCCCTCCAGCCGATCTCCCTGCACTTTGTCGTTCCGAACGGAGTGAGGGATTTGCGGTTTCTCGCCAGAGCTCAGGTCCTGAGCTGGCATCACAGGCCGCACCACCCGCGGCCCCGGCAACAATGATTCGAGCCCGCGCCCCAGCGCCCGCCGCTTCTCCACCTTCTCTTTTTCTTTCTCACCTACCCCGGAATGCCCTGCGACATTCGCCGCTGCTGTCGTCGTCATCGTTCCCACGTCTCCCCAAACAGAATTGTCTTCCTGCGCGAAGTTGCCGTCCGCGTAGTGAGCGGCAACGAGTCGAAAGATCCCTCCATCCTCAAGCGCCGCCTGCGCGAAGCTCCCACTTCCGGCGATTCTATATCGACGATTATCGATCTAATACATCGACGAGCATCGATATATTATGCCGTCTTGTCCATCTGGTCCGCCGCCGGAATCTCCTCCACCTTTGTCGGCGTGGCCTCTGTGCCCTCTGCGATTAAGATTTCCGTGCTCGGCGTCTGAAACGCAGCCTGATCACTACCTGCCAGTGCCTGACCAACGGCCGCCTGCCTCTCGATGATTTCCTTCGCCAGCTTGATGTAGCTCTCCGCGCCCTTCGACCGCGGATCGTAGACCAGTGCCGGCTTGCCATGGCTCGGCGCCTCTGCCAGCCGGATGTTCCGCGGCACGGTCGTCGCGCACAGCTTTTCGCCAAAGAAGTTCTTCAATTCAACCTTCACCTGCTGCGCCAGGTTCGTGCGCTCATCAAACATCGCCAGCACCACGCCCTCAATCTCCAACTCAGGATTCAACCCAGCGCGAATGCGCTCGATCGTGTCCAGCAGCTCGCTGATGCCCTCGAGCGCAAAGTACTCGCCCTGCATCGGTATCAGCACAGCATCGGCGGCAACGAGCGCGTTCAGGGTCAACAGGTCAAGCGCCGGCGGACAGTCCAGCACGATGAAGTGGAAGCGATCACGCAACGGCGCCAGCGCGTCGCGCATGCGGAACTCGCGCCCCTCAGCGTCCACCAGCTCAAGGTTTGCCCCGATCAGGTTCTTGTGCGAAGGGATGAGCCAGAGCTGCTCCAGTTCAGTCGTCTGCAGCGCCTCCTCGGCGGTCGCTGCGCCCATCAGCATGTGGTAGGAGCTGATGCGCTCGGGATCTTTGGCGAACCCCAGGCCGCTGGTGGCATTCGACTGCGGATCGCAATCCACGAGCAGGGTGTTGACTTCGGCGGCTGCAAACGAGGCAGCCAGATTTATGGCAGTCGTGGTCTTCCCCACGCCGCCCTTCTGATTGGCAACGGCGATAACGCGTCCCATTGAGTTGTAGGAGGAGCCAGAGCTAATTCGCAGCATAATGCGCATCGCATTTCAAATGCAATGACGAATTGCTGTGCGAATCAGTCAATCTATGTGCAAAACGGCGAAGTGTTCCTGCAGGAACACTTCGCGCGGCTTGCGTTGGAGCCAGTTGTCTTGGTCTTCGCTGGGCGCTGGAGGGACACGCTGGCGTAGGTCGACGCAGTGGGGTAGGCAGGCGCGGCTGCGTGGAATCGAGCAAGTGTTCCTTCAGGAACGTTGACGCGTTTCGGGTGCCCGGGCGTGGGAAGTTCCAGACTTTGAATTGCAGGAACACGACAAATGTTCCTTCAGGAACACTGTGGAAAACTACTATGGCGACCGTTCCACAGGCGACTCAGGTAACAGCTGAATCTGTCAAGAATTGGGGCATTATTCCACTTTACGCGGGCGTAGCCAAGAGCAAATACGGCCTTCGCTGGTGTTTCTTGGTGTCGGTTGGGCACTGTCTCCCACTTATTGACGATTTTGGTTCGCGGCGGAGTGTTGTGGTCTGAAAGACGGGGCTACGCTTGATCAATCTGTCCCAGCGGTTCACCCTGTGAGGCGACAACCAGAATTCTGGCGCGGGACAGTGGGATGGGCTCGGGCGGGGACCAAGACAGGTTGGGCAAGGACGAGCGGGCCCGATCGAACTGAGCTGAGCTGATGAGTAGGGCCAGACGGCCACTGGGGGCGACTAGGCGGCTGGCGATGGGGAGTGTGGTTTCGAAGCGTTCGACGGCGCGCAGGGTAACGACATCGAATGTGGCGTTGGCCAGGGATTCTGCGCGAGCGGCAACTATATTGACATCCGTCAATGTTAGGGCTCGGGTGACTTCGCGGAGGAACGTGGCCTTCTTGTGGTTGGATTCGATCAGGGTGAGGGAGGTCTGCGGAGCCCAGAGCTTGATCGGGAGTCCTGGGAATCCAGCGCCGGAACCGACGTCGGCAACGCGGTCGTTGGCCAGTCCGGTCGGGTGGACGAGGGCGTCCGCCCGTCCAGAGGCACTTCTGGGGAACAGGTGGCAGGCGGCAAAGAGGGATTCACCGAAGTGGCGGGTGACGATCTGTTCCGGGTCGCGGACGGCGGTGAGGTTGACGCGCGCATTCCAGCGCAGAAGCAGATCGATGTATGTAGATATGCGCGCGAGGTCGTTGGTCGTTAGTCGCTGGTCGTTGGCCGGTTCGAGGAAGGGCTTGAGCAGTTCGGCGATGCGGGCCGGGTTCATGAGTTCCTGTTGGTAGATGGTACCAGCAGAATCAATGGTGATTAAGCGGCAGCGCCTTTGCCGTGCATCGTTCGTCGCATGGCTCTTCACTCTGCGCGACTCGGGCGCGCCCCGCCCGCCCACGAACCATCCAGCTTCGTCGCTATCGCTCCTTGCAGGATGGTTCGCCCGCCTGAAGAATCATGAAACCACGTGGGGTGTGTTTCACTCTTGACAATGGAACGAATCATTCTGTAAATTCTGTCTATACTGAAGAAAACGATATGGCCGAACTGACTGAGCTGCAGAAGCAGTACATTTTGCATTGGGGCGAGATGGGGACCAAGTGGGGGATCAACCGGACGGTGGCCCAGATTCATGCGCTGCTGTACCTGTCACCGAAGGCGCTGCCGGCCGAGGAAATTGCCGAGACGCTGAGCGTGGCGCGGTCGAACGTGAGCACATCCATCCGCGAGCTTGAGACCTGGGGCATTGTGCGGGCGGTGCATGTGCTGGGCGACCGGCGCGAGCATTACGAGTCGATGAAGGACGTGTGGGAGATGTTCCGACTGGTGATTGAGCAGAGGAAGCGGAGGGAGATCGATCCGACGCGCGAGGTGCTGCGGCAATGCCTGGCGGAAGTGGACCCGAAGGAGCCGGGAGCCGAATACACGCGCCAGCGGCTGGAGGCGATGGCCGGATTTTTTGAAGCGGTAACGGAATTGTACGACCAGATGAAGCAGCTGCCGACCGGGACCGTGCGGAAGCTGTTGCGCATGCAGACCAAGATGCGGAAGAAGGCCGGGTAGGTCCGCTTCTTCGTCGATTGCCACTTCATTCTTAACCTCTATTTCTTCAGATCAGGGACCAGGGTAGGGGATGCTTCGACTGCGCAGTGAGAACCGCTTCGCGGTCCTCGCTGCTCCGCTCAGCATCACAGAGAGCGGGGCGCGACTGAACTTGCGCTGTTCCCGTATCATTCTCAAGAGAAATTCCAAGGCAAAAACGGACGCTGATATGACGCAGGTGCAGGGGAGTGGCGGAGTGCTGGACGAGGCGCGGGAGGCGGCGAGCCGGAAGATCTGGGTGACGCTGACCGGGTTGCCGCTGACGTTTCGGCTGGAGTGGCCGTTTCGTCAGGCGACCTCGGGTGCAGACTTCTGGGTGTTGCATGGAGACATTCACCTGGCGGGGTCGGATAGGCTACATGCGCAGGTTGCGGTGAACTTGTCGCAGACAGTGCGCGAAGTGATGCCGTCGCTCGAGCCGGCCGATGCCGAGGCGCCGGTGATCAACGCGCTGCGCAAGGAAGTGGATCGGAGGCAGATTGAATTTTTGAAGTCGGGGAAGCTGCTGCCGGTGCCGTTTTCGAGCCGCCATTATGACTTCCAGCGCGGGCAGTGGGTGTTTGGCAGGGCGACAGACGAGGCGATGGCGGCGTTTGTGGAACGGAAGGTGTTTTGGGAGACGAAGCTGGGCTCAGCTCACCCACTTCTCGCAAATGCGGCGAGAAGTGGGGCATCCCCTTCCGGTGATGGATCGCGAGTGTGGGTTGGCGATCCGGCGGAGGCGCAATATTTGCAGACGACGCCAGCGCACGTGGTGGAGATTGCGACGCGATTGGCTGGGCAGGGATTGCTGAAGATGGATGGGGAGTGGGCGGAGGCGACGCGATTGATGAATCAGGCGGAGCGGTTTGAGAATGCGCGGCGGGCGGCAGTGGAAGAGTTGGAGAAGAAGCACGCGTTCGAGCGAGGGTAGCCGAGTCGCGAGTCCTGAGTCCCGAGAAATTCATTTGCCACGGATTTACGCGGATAGAGCGGATCAGGCCAGAATATCTTGAGCGTCAGCCACCGGCTTCTTTCCTGAATTGAATCTTCTCCTATCGCGTTCTTTGCCGGTGAACTTGTCGAAAAAGATGGACATCACGCTATGGTATCCGACCACGTAAGTGTGCGATGACTATAAGAACAATCCAGAAAAGCACTAGGGCGCCAACTACAGCGTTAAAAGCATTGCGTATATGCGTATATAGGTACCCAGGGAAGCATGGCGCCCTCCGCGACTCCAAAGCCACCCGGCAAGCACGATCAGGCCAACGCTCAGTATCGTCGGCAACACCCCATAGACAACTCTGCCCCTATCCCAGTAGCTGCTCTCATCATTGCCGGGGGGAAGGAGCGGGAGTGTTGTGGGTCCAATATAGAAACAGAGGCATGCTACTGCTCCGGAAATGATGCTAAGTGCTTTCGTCCAAATTTCCTTCGTCATATGCCGACGCCCTGCTTTCTACGCGAGAATAGGCCCCAGCAGAAGCGCGGGGCGATGGCGTAGTTGATCTGCACCAGCACGATGGCGGCGATGCTGTAGTACGTGTTGAGGAAGCAGAGCGCGGCGCCGGCGGCATAGAGAGATTGCGCGATCATGATGCTGCGGACGACGGCGGGATGAATGTCGGCGGGAGCATCATCCACAATCAAGTGAGCGCGGGTGGCGTAGCTCCAGCTCCAGTACAGCGTCACGCCAAGTAGGAGAATATTCAACCAGTAGACCAGCAGCGCCGTGCGATAGTGGATGTACTCGGCGAGCAGCGAGGTGGTGAAGGGTGTGAGAGTGACGGCGCCGAGGAAGGCAATGTGAATCCAGGCGAGGTTGCGGTCGGCGCGGGCGAAGTGGTTGAGCTGCGTCTGCTGGCCGACCCAGAAGATGCCGTTGGTCATGACGCTCATCAGGAAGATGACGAGGCGCGGCGAGAGGACGACGAGGGCTTGCCAGAGATCGTGCTCGTTGTGGATGGCTTCGCGGGGCGGGGACGCGGAGGTCGAGCGCCAGCAGGGTCATGGAGACGGCGAAGATGCGGTCGCTGAGAGCGGCGAGGCGTTCGACGCTTTGTCCGGCAACGCGGTTCTAGAGCGAGGGCATCGAAGGGAGTTTAGCGGGTTGTGGGAATGGGGGCAAAGATCGACGGCGTGGTCTGATAAGGAAGCGAGCCGAACGCGCGGTTATTGCGTCGCAACAAGCGCGACGCCTCGCCCGCCCCATCACGCCAAAAGCGGGCGTGCTCGGGACCCCGGGCCTCGCACGGCTCGCCCAGGTCCTTCGCTTCGCAGGCTTCGTTTAGTAAAAGCCTGCTCGCTCAGGATGACAAGGTGTGTGCTCGTGGCTTGCTGTCTGGCCGTCGCTTGCGCGAGTGCTATGGCGCAGAGTCAGTCCCAGTCAAGCCAGCCGCAGCAAGATCAACCCTCGCAGGGCCAAACTCCGCCTGCGGAGACTCCGCAGAATCAGACATTTCCAAACCAGCCCGCGCCGGAACTGCAAGAACCGAAGGACACATCGAATCCTGAAACGCGCAAGAAGCCGGATCTTCCGTTGCAAGCGGTCGAGGCCACCAAGAAACTTGGCGAAGTGACGCTGACCAAGGTTGTCGATTGGGAAAGTGGCTGGTTCACCGGACCGTACGTGGGGAAGAACCGTGAAATCGTCGCGATGACAGCGCAACAACGGCGCAGGATTTATCTGGAGCAGACGTTGGCGGCGCCCAGCGACTATTTCAAGCGCATGATCTCGGCGGGATTCGACCAGTGGCGCGACTCGCCGTCGCAGTGGCCGGAAGGCTGGGGCGGATATGGGGAGCGGTTCGCGTCGCGGGAGGGGCAGTTTCTTGCGGCGAACAGCCTAGCCGCGATGGGCGATGCGGCGCTGAAATATGAGCCGCGCTACGACCAGTGCAAGTGCAGCGGATTTCGGGCGCGAACGTGGCATGCGATCCTGCGAAACTTTGTTACCTACAACCAGAGTGAGCGGGAGTTGCGTCCGCAGTGGGCGCTATACGGCGGGGCGTTCGGCGGAGGCGTGATTGCGACGTCGTGGAAGCCGCATCCGCGGAATGCGCTGGCCAACGGCGGATGGGGTGTGCTGGGTCAGACCGTTTACGGCACCATGCTCAATTTCTTCACCGAGTTTGCCGGCGACATTAACCGCAAGCTGGAGGCAAGGAGAAAGTAGGGCTCGCCTGAGGGAATGAGCGGGAGTTCCCTGACTGGCAGAACTGCGACTCGGTGGTCTACGCAGACGTCGGCTTGCGCACGAACCGTGAGACGACCACGCCCAGGGTCAGCAACGACATCAGCGAGATGATGCCAAGGGAGATGACACAGTAGATGCACCAGACGCCCAGGATGTCCTTTTCGACGTGAGCGAGGTAGAGCGAAAAGGCGAGCCCTGCGAAGGTGGGGACCAGCAAAAGCCGGTAAGAGCGCACCAGGGCGAGAGCGCCCATCAGAATGTAGCCGGCAATGCCAAAGACGGCGACGGGAATCTGAAAGTGCAGAGGCCAGTCGTCGGCGTGGTGGGGCACCATAGCGTAAGGGCTGTGGTTGACGATGCCGCAATCCCAATGGGCGTTGATATCGCAGGGGGCGTCGCCTTCTTCACGGTAGTGCTCGCGGAGTGCGAGAGAGGAAACGGTGATGCCGAGGATAGCAAGAATTAAGAGAAGATATTTCATGGGTCTTTTCTTCGATAAACCTCGGGGGCTAAAGCCCCCGATCTATTTTGATACTTGACGCGGCGCTGAGGCGCCACTCTTCCGATGCCGGTTTCTCTAAAGCCGCGACTTTCGCAAGTCGCTACGGCACGGCTGAAAGCCGTGCCCTTCCCGGTCGTGCCACGTGGCAAAACCTAGGCGTGCTTCTGTGCGGCCGCGCTGGCTGCGTCCTTTATTAAATCAGAAACCTGCCAGTCGCTGCCGTGATACCAGCTCACAATTTTGCCGTCGGGGCCGATGACGGCGGTCGAGAGGTTGTGGGTGATTAGGCCGCCCTCGGGCTTGACGGTCAGGGCGAAGAAGTCGGCCACCTTGGGTAAGTCGGCGGAGATGGGTACGGCGAATTCCCAACGGCTAAAGAGCGCGGCATCGTGCGTGTGAGCGACGGAGAAAGCATAGTCGCGAAGAACTTTGGGGGTGTCGTAGTTGGGATCGAAGCTGATCGATAGTAAATGCGCGCCGGCGAGCGAGGGATTCGACGGGAGCTGCTTATAGATTTCGGCAAAGTTGGAACTCATGCGCGGGCAGAAATCGGGGAAGGGACAGCGAGTGTAGATGAACGTGACGAAGAGAACCTTGCCGCGATATTGCTGGAGAGAAATCCGGCGGCCGCTCTGGTTGGTGAAGGCGAAGTTGGGGACGTCTTCGCCCGGAGCCGGCATGTGCAGAGACGACTTGGGAGTCTGGGCGGGCGGTGCGGAGTGGCTCGTGACTTTTACGTTCTCGAGCCAGTAGTCTGGAGCGGCGTCGCCCTTGGCTTCGACGACGACGACTTCGGCGGAAATTGTGTCGCCAGAGGCGAACTGGTTGAGCATGGATGGTGGCTTGATTTTGTAGTCCATGGCCATGGCGTCCATGAAGCCGGGGATCGCGTCGCCGTCAATAATGGCGGACTGGCTCTGCGAGTTGATGGCGACGATGCGGCCTTTGAAGGGATAGCGCTTGGCGGAGGGCTGGGCCGAGTGGCGGGTACAGGCCGAGATGGGCAGGAACAGCAGGAGAGTAAAAAGCCCCACTTCTCGCGCAAAGGGCGCGCGAGAAATGGGGCACCCGGCTAAGGAAGAAAAGGTTCCTCGTCGTGGCGCTCCTCGGAATGACAAACAATTAAAGAGTTTCATAGCACGTCCATTCTAGCGTTCAGAAGTGAAAGTGGTAGCGGAACTCGCCGTAGATTTGCCGCGGATCGTTCCAGTGAAATCCGCCGAAAGTCAAACTGTTGTCGAGCTGCACGCGGCGGTTGGCTACGTTGAGCGCCGTTACCGCGAAGGTGTATTTCTCCGCAAAGGTTTTTCCCATTGAAAGATCGAACGTGGTATGGCTGGGCAGGTTCGGACCGGGATATTGGGCGTCCGGCAAGCCATACAATCCGTTCGTGAATCCCGAGCCATAGTAAACGTTGGTTGAAGCATAGGCGTGCCAGGGAAGACTGCCGTTGAAGCCGACATTCAGCGTGTTGCGCTGATCATGATCAACGGGAGCGAGTCCGGGTGAGATGTCGAGAGGGCAGCTGGTGGTGACGGGAACGCTGCAGACGAGTCCGCCGGTGATGGGCGACGTGGCCTGCGCGATCTGATTCGAGTAGGCAAGGTGGAACTGACCGCGATGCATGATGTTCGGCGAGCGCAGCGTGACTTCCCATCCCTGAATCTGCGCATAGGACCAGGTGATGGGCCAGAACAGATTCGATTCGCCGATGTTGTTGTGATCGAGCCAATTGTGGGCGCGGGTTTCGAAGTTGTCGGCGTCCAGCGTCCAGCCGTGCAGGGGAATCATGACGCCGAATTGCCATTCGATATCGCGCTCGCCGTGGAGCGGAATGGGCGCACCGAATCCCTGCTGCACGGCCAGAGCCTGCACTGGGCCGGTAGCGGTTGAAAGCGGCGGCGCCTGATAGAAGTACCCGTAGAAGCCGCGGAAGGTCCAGTTGAGCTTAGGCACGCGGACGGCCGCGCCGAGGCGAGGATCCGTCGCATTCTCGGAAATCGTGGAGCTGAAAGCCGTTTCGCGGAGACCGGCAATCAGGGTCAGCCAGGGCGTGACCTTGAACTTGTCGTTGATGAAGAAAGCAGCGACGCCTCCGTTCACGCCGATGGAGGACGGAGGGTAGCTTGTCAGGCCATTGGGCGGCTCGCCGAACACCGTGCAGTCTTGGTGGCACGTGAACACGTTGTAGAAGTAGTTGTACTGGTGCTGGGCGAATCCGTAGACGCCGGCCTGGAGATCGTTGTTGCGGTAATTGCTGCTGATGGCTGCCTGCAGGCCGCCGTACTGCGCTGTCTGCGTGACGGAGGAGATGACCGGAATATCGTTTGGTCCCCCGTGGTAGTCAGCGCCGTTGTAGTGATAGAAGGGCGAGACGGTGAGCACGGTGTTCGGGTTGAAGCTGTGGACCCAGGAAAAGGTCGCGTAGCCATCAGGCTCAACCTCGGCGTCATGCAGCCCGTAGCTGGGGGACTCGAGGTAAGTTTCGAGAATCTGATTTCCGGCTGAGTTGGGATTGGGATCGATGGGAATCTGGAAGTAGTCGCGGCGGAGCGAGCCCACGATGCGGTATTGATTCTTTGGATCGGGGTTGAAAATGAACGAGGCGAATCCGCCGATGCCGTTGGCAGCGTCGTTGACGACCTGAGGGATCGGAGTCTGCAGCCCGTAACTGCTGCGATCGCCGTTGAGGCTGGCGTAGTAGGCGAAGCGGGACGTGTGGCCTCCGCAACTGAGCTGGTCGTTGGTCTGGTAGAAATTTCCGGCGCTGATGACGAAATCGCATTCGCGGTCGCGCTCGAAACCGGTGCGCGGCACGATGTTAAAGATGCCGTAAGTGCGGTCGCCGTAGTCGGCATCGTAGCTGCCACGCTGGACTTCGAGATAGTCGATATCTTTCGGGTCAATCTGCGGGCCGAGGTTGTTGGCGATATTGGTGTTGGGGATGGGCACGCCGTCGATGGCCCACTCGACCTGATGGCCCCCGCGCATGTGCAACATGTCGTGCGTGACATAGGCGGCGGGCACGTAATCGGTGATCATCTGCATGGCGTTGGTGCGGTCAGCGCCGGGAGTTTCCTGAATGCTGGCGCGATCGATGAGCGTGATGGGAGTTGAGACGTCGGTGGGAACGACGATCTCCGAGCTGACAACGTTCACCGTTTGCGTGGTCGTGGCGAGTGCCAGCTGATAGTGCAGTACGGGCTGTGATCCCGACTCAACCACAACCGTTTGCGCCGTCTGCGCAAAGCCGGGACTGGCGACACTGACGTTGTACTCGCCAAGCGGCACGGCGCTGAACTGGAATTCGCCGTTGGCGTCGGTGTTGGTGGTCGTGCTCCAGTCAGAGGAAGTGGAGTGCAGCATGACCATTGCTCCCTGCACGGGGCGGTGCTGCGGATCATGGACAATGCCATGCACCGCGCCAAAGACGCTGGCGAAAGCGGGAGCGGCGAGTGAGAGCAGGATCGTGATCAGCAGGATGCGAGTGCGCATGAGATCTCCTTGACACGATGCGGGCCCCGGAGGTCAGGCTGGAAGCGTAAGCGCCTCCGGCCGAAAAGTTCCTCAGCGGGTAAAGCCCGATTGAATTGTTCGTGTGACGGCACCCTTCGGCTCGCTACGCTCGCTCAGGGCAAGCTAAGAACTGAAGTCGTGCCTTTCCCAGGTCGCGCTTATGCGATTGCGGAGAGCGGAGGAGCGCGGGTGGATTGTCCTGCAGGGAGCGGTGCGGGTGGAGTGATCGAGGGAGATTCGGCGACGTTTCCCGTTAGCCGGTGTGCGAACGTTGGAGCCGTTAACGGCTGAAGACCGGCCCATTGGGCAGTGGTCACTGCACGGCAGCAATCATGGTTGCAGCAGCCGGCGTCATGCAGGGCAAGCTGTTCTGATGCGGCGGGCCGCGAGCCGTGGCATTGGTGAATCCCTTTGCGGAGGCAGCAGGCGTGGGGCGGGTCAGTCGTAGCTGCGAGCGCCAGCGGAAGGAAAGTTCCGACGAGCGCGAACAACAGCAGGAGCTGGGCAATGAGCCGCCGCATGGTTTTCGGTGAAGCAGAACCCCCAGGGTGCGATCAGGGTAGAACAAATTGTTATTGGGTGCAAGGAGGCGCACCCCACGCTGTCGCAAAGAGCGCGACAAAGGTGGGGCAAGCGGGACCTCAGCGGCTAAAGCCGCAGTTGCGGATGGGGAGCGACTTGCGGCACGACTGAACTCGTGCCCTTCCCGTCCGTGGTGATTCTCAGGCTCGGCCGTTGATCTTGGCCCACCACCAGCGGACTCCGACGAACAGGAATCGCCAGTCGCGGAAAAACTCGGGCGGCTTGCCTTCGAAGGCGTGGCCGATGAACTGGAAGATCCAGCCGATGATGAAGAGTGCGGCGGCGTAGATCCAGAGGCGATGGAAGAAGAAGCCGGCGACGAAGACCGCGATCGAGATCAGGATCAGCGGGATGCCGAAGGTGTGGCAGAGGCGGTTGGCGGGATGCTGATGGCTGGTCGCGTATTGCGCGATCCATTCTTGGCTGGGGCGGTTGCCGAGCATGGGTTGAGATGATACTACGGGTCTGGAATGAACGGGAGCCGCAAGTCCTTAAGAGTTGCGAGGAGTTGGCATCCTCCCGAAGCTCCCCGGCGAGCAAACGGGCGCGAGCTCGTGACATCGCCT